>LBST01000001.1 GCA_000991135.1 Candidatus Roizmanbacteria bacterium GW2011_GWC1_37_12
ACTCGATAATGTCTTCAAAATACACGATGATATCTTTTTTCATTATAGAATTTTAACTTGTTCACCGAGAATATGTGACTTGAGTCGTGGTTTTATATAATCATATTCAACTAAATCAACTTTTTTTTTCAACACGTCTTCTAATTCAAATTGAATATCCATCATATCGAATAAACTTTTGTCTTTCGGTACTTCAACCAAAATATCTACGTCACTATTTTTATGAGTGTCGCCACGGACGACTGACCCAAACAAAGAGGCGCGGCTGACGCCGTATTTCTTCAAAATTGGAATTATTTTCAGAGTTATTTTATCCATAACAAATAAATTATAACATTTTTGCCAAAATCAAGTAAAATGAAACTATGTCAACCCTTTCCCACCTGCAAATCCGTAATCCAAAAGACGACGAGACGCCGATTGAGGCGGCGACGCAAATCTTTGCCTCACTCCTCCCCCAGCCTTTCGTCCCTCTTTGGAAAAGATGGCTCATCAAACCAAAAACCTATTCTTTCGAAATTTATTTGATTTCACAAACCATCTATCTCTATGTTACCGTTCCTAAACAGGCAGAAACTTTTGTCAGCAGCTTAGTTTCCTCTTCGTTCCCCACTTCGACTGCCAAAAAAACTTCAGACCCGATGGATCTTGTTTTCAAGTCAAAAAAATTGAGTTTTGGCGAAGTCGCCCTTAATTCTTATACATTTTTACCGACAAAAACCTATTTTGACTTCAAAGACGTCGATCCATTGTCAGCTCTTTTGGGCTTCCTGTCAAAACAGCCGGCCAATTTAAAAATCGCTATTCAGATTGCCATCACGCCCGCGTATTTTCCCTGGGCAGACAATGCTGTCAATGCCGCTCATAAGCTCTCCTATGATGAAACCGCTGCCAAGTACGGACAGAATCCGCAAAGACAATTAATCATGAAAAAAGCTTCTTTTCAAGGAGGCAAAACAGTCATAAGGCTTCTTGCCGGTACGACCGACGGAAACGATCCTTATTCTTATCTGACTCAACTTGCAGGTACTTTCGGCAGTTTTTCTTTGGGCGAAGGCAACCAGTACGTTTTTAAAAGACGGATATTTTTTCCAGACTGGTTTTTAAAAAGAACTAAGGAAAGAAAGATCACCTATTTTGAAAGACAGTATCAGATATTGAATGCTCAAGAACTGGCAACCATCTGGCACCCACCAGGCTATTTACTGGCTGGAATCAAAAACATCGCCTGGGGGAAAACCTTACTTGGTGAACCGCCGGAAAATCTGCCGGTTGCTCCAACCGTAGGGACAATTCATGAATTGTCCCTACAAAAAAACGAAATAAATTTCTTCGCCAAGACAGAATTCAAAAACAAAGACCAAATTTTTGGAATCAAAACCGAAGACCGCCGGAAACACGTCTATATCATTGGTAAGACCGGCGTCGGAAAATCGACTCTTATTGCCAACATGGCAATCGATGATATAAGAAAAGACCGCGGCGTCGGTATCATCGATCCCCACGGCGATCTTTCCGAAACAATTCTCGACTTTATACCAAAAAGAAGACTTAATGACGTTGTCTATCTTGAACCTTTTGACACGGAAAGACCTTTTTCCTTGAATGTTCTCGAAATAAAAAACAAACAGCAAAAAGACCTGGTTGCCTCTGGAATCGTATCTATTTTTTACAAGCTTTATAAAGACAGTTGGGGGCCAAGACTCGAATATATTTTGAGAAACGTTATTCTCACTTTGCTTGAAGCTCCCGGAGCCACCCTGGTTGATATATTGGCGCTTTTATCCAATGCCGACTACCGGAAAAAGGTCGTTTCGACTCTTCAGGACCCGGTTTTGAAAAACTTCTGGGAAAAAGAATATGCAAAAATGCCTGATAGATTAAAAGCCGAAGCAATTTCCCCGATTCAAAACAAAGTCGGCCAGTTTGTCACCTCGAAAATGATAAGGAATATTATTGGCAAAACAAAATCGTCAATCGATCTGGAACAGATAATGAATGACGGGAAAATTCTTATCCTCAATCTTTCCCAAGGAAAACTGGGCGAAGACAATACTGCGCTTCTTGGAGCCATGTTAATTACACAAATCCAATTGGCGGCTATGAATCGAAGCTTTATCAAAGAACATGATCGAAAAGATTTTTTTATGTATGTCGACGAATTCCAGAACTTTGCTACTCAATCTTTTATCAAAATTTTATCGGAAGCGAGAAAGTATCGACTGTCTCTAACTCTGGCCAATCAATATATCGAACAGTTAGATGAGGAAGTAAGACGGGCGATTTTCGGAAATGTGGGAACTTTAGTTTCTTTTGTCGTCGGTGCCCGCGACGCCTATGTTTTATCGAAAGAATACGGAGAAATCTATACTGAAAATGATTTAGTTTCGCTTGGAAAATACGAAGTCGTCATGAAACTGTCAATCGATGGCATGATGTCAGCTCCTTTTCCGGCAACAACTCTACCTCTTCCCGCCCTCAAGAACGACAACCGAGAAAAAATCATCCGCCTCTCCAAAGAAAAATACGGAAGAAAAGCATGATTAAATTGACCTAATTAACCTAATTTCTAATTTGTCTAAATAATTTCCCAATTACCCAATTGGAACTTGGACATTTTTTAGGTCAATTAGGTTAATTAGAAATTATCTTCCTGCTATAATATTCGAATGAAACTATCAATAGGCATCGTCGGATTACCAAATGTAGGAAAAAGTACATTATTCAACGCCCTTCTTAAAAAACAGGTTGCCAATGTGGCTAACTATCCTTTTTGCACGATCGAACCGAACGTCGGCATCATCGAAGTGCCGGACGAACGGTTACCGGTGTTGGCAAAAATTGTTAATACGACAAAAATCGTTCCGGCTGTTGTTGAATTTTACGACATCGCCGGACTGGTCAAAGGAGCTTCAACCGGCGCCGGACTCGGTAATAAATTCCTTTCCCACATCCGTGAAGTCGCTGCGATTGTCCACGTCGTCCGCCTTTTTGAAGACGCCAACGTCGCCCACGTATCAGACAAAATTAATCCTACAGACGACTTACAAACGATTGAAAACGAATTAATACTCGCAGATCTCGAAACGTTGGAAAAAGTCAAAAGTCAAAAGTCAAAAGTCCTGCCTGCCGGCAGGCAAGGCAAAATTGAAAGTGAAAAATTAAAAGTTGAAACGGCAGAAATTCTGTCAGAAAGCTTAAATAAAGGGATTCCTGTCAGAAACAATAACTTGACAGATGAACAAAAAGAAATTATTAAAACCTTAAATCTGTTAACCATAAAACCGGTTATTTATGTTTTCAATGTTTCCGAGGAGCAGTTGCAAAACAAAGATGAAACAGAGGAAAAAATAAAAGAAATATTAAATTCCGTAGGGAACAAAAATTTTTGTTCCCTACATTTATGTGCAAAAATGGAGGCGGAAATCGTTGCTTTCAGCCCTGAAGAACAGAAAGAATATTTAAAACAATTTGATTTGATGGAATCAGGTTTAAATCGCCTTATCAAAAAATCTTACGAAATCCTGGGATTAATTTCTTTTTTAACAGCCGGTTCTCTTGAGGCTCGAGCTTGGACTATCGTTAAAGAAACACTTGCTCCTCAAGCTGCCGGGACGATCCATACAGATTTTGAAAAAGGATTTATCAAGGCCGACGTTATCCCCTACCAAAAGTTCGTTGATGCCGGCGGCTGGACAAAAGCTAGAGAACAAGGAATGGTTTCAACTGTAGGAAAAGATTATGTGATGAAAGACGGAGAAGTAGTGGAATTCAAAGTGAACGCCTGACTCTCCATTTTACGTAGATCACAATAAACCTCAAAGAAGAAAATAAAGCAAAAACAAAGCCTGGAAATCCATCCATAAAGCCTTTGTGACGGAAGTACATCGAAAAGAACGTTAAATAAGGTTTGACAATTAAATAATTAAAAAATTGCGGATTACGAATTACGGATTTATTTGAGAACATTCTTTCGACTTCAAGAGTTGTGTACCGATCCCAACGCATTAGATATCGCGAAAAATCTGGATCAGCATAGTGCAAGAGAGGATTTTTCAGATAACCAACCTCACCTTTAACTTCAACATTCTCATGCACATCCTTACAGGGAAATCTGGCCACGCCATTTTTGTAGAGGCGAATTGTGTAATCCGGATATTGTCCGCCTTTTTCAAGAAATCTCGTAAGAAACCAATTTTTTCTAGGCAACCAATACGCAACGAATCTAGAATTATGAATGTATAATTCAGAATTGAATTTAGAATTTAGAATTTTTTTATTTGATTCTGAATTCTTAATTCTAGATTCTAGATTATTGTTAATAATTTTTTTAATCTCTAATTTTAGTTCATCACTTAAAGACTCATCGGCATCCAATTGTAATATCCACTCCCCCTTAGCCGCCTCAATCGCCTTTTGTTTATTTTTATGAAACATTTTCTCGTATTTGGCATGAATTACTCGAACTTTGGGTCCGTAAGATTCAGCTACTTCGACTGTCTTATCGGTTGACGCGCCATCAATAATCACTACTTCATCAGCTAAATCATAAGTGCTATCTAAAGGATAATGGATATTCTTTTCTTCGTTAAAAACAGCAATACAAAGTGATAGTTTCATCACTATATTATATAATATTTCCATGTTAAAAATCGTTACCGTTCCCAACAAAGTTCTTTCATCTTCCACCCGTCGGGTGGAAAAGATCGATGAGAAAATAAAACAGTTAATAATTGATATGGAAAAAACTTTGTCAGCTCAAAAAGATCCCAAGGGAGTCGGTCTGGCCGCCAATCAACTCGGAGAAAATTTGTCGCTTTTTATCATCAAGGCGTCAGAAAGAGCAAAAATTAAGGCGTTTATAAATCCAAGGATTATTTCAAGGACTGTCCTTGGTACCAAGGACAGTCCTTATAAAAAACAAAAGAAAAAAAGGCGTCAATCCGTCAAACTAGAAGGCTGCCTTTCAATTCCTCGAATCTGGGGCTCTGTCAATCGGGCTAAGAAAATCCTTTTAGAATATCAAGACCTCACACCGGGAGTGAGGAAAAAATCGTTCCAAGGCTTCGAAGCTACAATAATTCAACACGAAATCGACCACCTCAATGGCATTGTTTTTACCCAAAGGTCTCTCGAACAAAAACAGCCGGTTTATAAAGAAGAAGGTGAAGAATTAGTCAAAGTAGACTTGAGCTGAACAAACGGCTTTTTTCCGTCCTTCATATCTTTTCTTACCCTTTTCAGACAGTTAGCACATAACTTAATCCTCTTTTGCTTGCCTTTTTCGATGATTGACAAACGGACAAAATTGACTTTAAAAATCCTCTGGGTTTTTGGCGCTCTTTTTTTCCAACGGCCTCCGGCAACACCCCGATGATGGGTATGAGATCTACCAAAAAGAATTGTTTTTCCGCAATGATAACAAGCGTTCATAAGAAATTTATGATATCATATCATTGAACAATTTACAATTACCAATTTACAATTTTCATTGAATTTTCAATGTATTAATTTTAAAACATTGATAATTGAGTCATTCATTGTAAATTGAAAAAGGGAAATTGAAAATTATGTTGTCCTATTTATTCACCAATCCTCTTCTTTTTGCTATTTATATTATTTCTTTATTAATAGCCATTGCCATCCATGAATTCTCCCACGCTTATGCTGCCGATTACCTTGGCGATCCAACTCCCAGGCTCCAGGGCCGTCTGAAACTCGATCCAAGGGTCCATATCGATGGTATGGGAATGTTATTTTTGCTCTTGTTTGGCTTTGGCTGGGGCAAGCCTGTTGAATTCGATCCCTATAACCTAAAAAATCCCCACAAAGACGCTGCCTTGATCTCAATTGCCGGCCCGATATCAAACTTTATCTTGGCTATCATACTTTCTATAGTCTTAAGATTGTTAATATTATTTAAACTAAATATTTTAATCACTATAGGACTTTTTATTTTTCTTCCAATGATACAAATGAATTTGGTTTTGGGAGTTTTTAATTTATTACCGATTCATCCTTTGGACGGATTTAAAATTGTTGGCGGTCTGCTAAATAAGGAAAAAGCTCAAGAATGGTATTCGCTACAAAGATATGGATTCATCTTTCTTCTCCTTCTTATAATTCCCCTTGGAGGCTCATCGATGCTCGATGGTATCTTAAGACCTACAATAACCTTCTTATTTAGGCTACTTATACCTGTTAATATCAGTGGAAGCTTAATATAAAAAAATCTTAAAGATTAAATCGTAAACGTTAAAGAAACTATTAAATATTAAACTATTAAACAAATAAAATGTTTAATCTTTAACTGTTTAATATTTTTTTAACCTTTAATATTTGAGACTTAACAGTTTACGGAGTTGGGGTTAATTTCTTTACACACAAAAAGTAGTCCTGCGTCGAGCAGCCTTTGCCGAGTTTGGCCTTAATCGCTTCACAGTCAGTCTCGGTACAACCTGATGTTCCATCAGGAATCTCTAATGTCTGTATCGGCGTCGGTTGAGTAGCGGCACTTGAAGTCGGGCTAGGCGAAGGGACCACAGAATTCTCAACTCCTTTGGTCGTGAATGTCCAAGGCACCCCGCCGTTGTCATATTTTTTGTCGCCGACTCTAATGTCAAAATAGTAAGTCGTTGAGGGCGACAGCAAAGTCAAATCAAGCGAATGGGTTTTTCCTTTGGTTGCCTCGGGAGCAAAGAAATTTAAAGCCGTCGGGCTGGTCCCGTATTCAACAACTGCCTGGGTATCGGTTCCAGTCGCCCAAGATAGCTGGGCGGAATTTTTCTCAATGTTGGAAACGACAACATCAACTGGCTCTAAATCTGCCGCTTGAGTACCAAAAATACGAAAAGCGGCAAAAACTAGAATTATAAATAGAATTATGCCTATTACAATCGCAAGAATTTTTTTTAGAGCCGGATTATTCATAAAATTAAACCTTAAACGGTTAAACTATTAAAACTTAAACAAACCTTTAAACTTCAAAACTTATAAACATTTAAACTTATTATTTGTTTAATACTTAACAGTTTAATAGTTTTTTTAACTGTTTAGGTTTTAAGGTTTAATTGTTTAAAGAACTAGTCTCAAAGCACTCCCCAATATCAATAGTATCATTCCTGGTACGGCAAATCTTACTAAATTATCCAGTATCCCGCTCTGCGGCAGCTGGGCTGGTGGAGCAGTTGTTGGCGCGGCTGCCCCGCCGGCGCCGACCGTCACCGACGACGTTCCGTTTTGCGAACAGTTGATGACGTTAGTCGCATTGATGTCGTTTTTTATGATCTTGGAAGTTGCGCAGTCAAAAGCCAATGTCCCCGACCCGTCTTTTAATCCTTGAAAAGTAATCGTCGCTAATGTCCCTGAAGTCGATACAGATGTGGCCGGATCATTGACCATTCCGGCTATATAGACTTTTCCCGATGTCGAAATGTCATTGGTGACGGTTGGAAAAAGGCTACCGGCGGCGACTGAATTAGCCTTAAGAAGAGTTGAATCAAAAGTGACGTAGACGTCAGTCGAGCTCAAATTGTCTCCGGCTGGATCAACTGTAACTGAAATTTGAAAAGTACCGCCGTTGGTTGTTGTTGCCGTAGTTTTATCAAATTTTAAAGAAGCCGCCTCGGCACTAAACACAAAAGGAGCGACTAGGAAAAAAAATGCCAATAACAGAAATGTTTTCTTTATATTTATCATTCATTTGTCAATTATTTATTTAACCTCAACCGTCAATTCATTCAAAGCCGGGCTCAAGACCTCGGTGTTTTCGGTGACAAAATCGGTCTTAACCTTGTCGTATTCCGGAAGCAGTGAAAAGTTATATCGGCCTTTTTGTTTGGCTTGAAAAACCAGTCTTACTAGCCTTGCCTGATTCAGGGGCGAAGCCGGGCTTTGCAGATCTTTCAAGGCCGTCAAGGTCAGATAGTTATCTCTTTTGTAATCATAGATCCTGTAATCAGTTTGCAGTGATTCTGCTTTGACAAAATCAAAAGCCAAAGGATCAAAGTACAAAACCGTATCATAGCCGACGATGTTTTTTTCTCCTGTTTCCGCAGTAAGATAAAAAATTACTTGGTCTCCGACTTTATAACTATTAGTTGTCGATTCAGAAACGATAGTTTGACTTGTCTCCTTGGGAGTGAGAGTCGGAATAACCAGGTTGTCTCTTTTAATCGTTGTTTCCGACTCTTCTTCTGTTTTTATAGAATCAACTACTTCGGGTTTAGTTTTTGAACTTGTCATCAAAAAAATCCCTGTCCCAACAAAGACGGCAAAAAAAACCACTAATAAATATTTAAAAATTTTATTTTTATTTTCTGTATTTTCCATGATTTTATTCTCATTGTACGGAACAAAAATTTTTGTTCCCTACAATTATTATTCGTCCGCCCTGACTGACAAGGCCGCGATGATCAATGAATAATCCTGGGTATCTATTCTGCCGTCGAGATTGACATCTGATTTGGCCAGCGAATCAGCGTCGGTCTTTCCTAAATTGTTTCTGACAAGCGACGTATCATAGGAAGTAACAGCTCCATCCTGGACAGGTAGATCTCCGGCAAGCATGATTATGCCGGAAAAATCTAGAGCATTGGCTCCGGCAGTCAACGCTATTTTTCCTGTATCACAGCGGTAGGTTCCGCCTGCAGTCTCGGTCGGAGTCTTGTCACAGACTTTTTTCTGGATATGCTTTGGTCCTTTGACATAGACCGTATAATTATTTCCAGCAAGAACATCGAACTTGACGCTCCCCGACCAGATGCCTTTATCATCGGCCACGAAATCAGCTGATTTATAGTCTGTAGCCGCGTTGGTTGATTCATTTAACAATTTGATCCTAACTGCCATTTTATTGTAGGCGTCAGCCGGCTTTGAGGAAATCCCTTGGAATTTTACTTTAAGATTAAGAGTAGCATTGCCGCTTGTTCCTCCCGGCGTGACTGTCCCGGTTGGTAGGATGATCGGTCCGCCGCCGTTTATATCAAACTTTACTTGGGCTGCCAAAGGCACCTCAAACAAAGTGGCGTCTGATTTGATGGCGTAAAGCTTGGCCGAAGTTGAATCAAAGGCCAAAGTCGCTCCTGATGAAGCATTGGGGCTTGTTAATGTCAAAGATAAAAGATCAGTCGTTCCTCCGCCAGTGACGGTGATTCCAGTTGCGCTCGTTGATTCGCCGAGCAATTTCATCGTCCCGTTTTGGTTAACTGTCGAGACAGAAGCTGTCGTATCGGCCAAATCAGCTACGGCGCTGCCTGCTTTGTAGTCTATTGATTTTACCTTTAATTTAGCCTTATCAAAAGGCAGGATTAGAGAATATCCGCGTAAAACCAGATCGACCGACGGCTTGACTTTTAGAGTGACAGTAAAGTCTTGATTATCTGTAGTGGTTGTCATGGTTGCCGGTTCAAAAGTTAAATCAAATGTCTCACCGCTGGCTTTTGACGATGGTGCTTTTCCTTGGAAAAAGACAAAGTTCAAAGCCCAAAAAACCACGGCGACTGTGATCAAAAATATTGCCCCGATTTTTAGAATTTCCGTTTTCATTTTATTTTAATGATTTGATGATAATTGCCCTATCACTATCGTCTATTTTGTCATCACCGCTAAAATCCGGGTTGACCGAAGTCGGGATCTTTGCCCCTGATTTGACGGAAACAAAGTAAAAATAGTCTAAGAAATTGACAGTTCCGTTTCCATCAGCATCTCCTTTAGTACGCTTACTGGCTTGGCACCATTTTTGTTTGTCATCGGCAGTCGGGCTACTTTGGAAAATATTATTGTCCAAAGTACAACCTATCTGACTTGCATAGGTGACATCGCCGTATCTGTCAAAACTACACTCTTTTGAACATGAAGACCCTTGTTGATTATTTGTCCCTAAAATCCCATCAAGCCTCGAGCCTGAACATTTACAATTAGGATTGACAGTCGGGGCCGGGGTCGTCCCTGTTCCACCTGGAGTGACAGTCGGCGCACCGGTGCAGGACTGAACAAGGTAAAGAGATGTGCCGACTTTGTAGTTGCATCTATCCCTGCCCAAGATATCCCTTTTGCATTCTTTGTATTGGTTGTTGGTCAGTCCGAAATAATTTCCGCAGGCATTGAAGTCACCGCTACATTTACACCTGACATTAACCTCTGTACCTGTACCGCTGGTTGTTCCTGACGGCGACGCCGTACCTGATCCTGCCTGCCAACCGCCACTACCCGGCAAATTCCCTCCGCCTCCACCACCATAGTTATTTTCTTCTCCTGGACAGGCAGTCCCTTTTGGATAACAACAAGCAGCGCTACCATAAGCGCCACCAGTTGAATTACAAGGAACATTGTCACATTTGTGATAATCGGTACCGCAAACAACATTTTCATCCTTTATAGTAGTAGGTTCAGGTTCAGGAGGACTAGTTGGAAAAGGATTATAGTCTTTTAATCCTGTTGGTGTTTGGGCCGATACTTTAAGAGGCTTTATGAAAACTATGACCCCAGCTAAAACTATAAAAACAAAAAGCGTTCTAAATAATTTAAATTTGATATTTGATCTTTCTTTTCTCATATTACTTTTAACAACCTAAACATCAAAAAACTTACAAAGTAAAATAATACTACCTGAAATATCGGTAAATATAAAGAGATAAAGATTGTAACAATGGCTAAGATAAAGAATGCTTCGTTATGAATAGAAGGAAGAAGACCTTTGGTCATTAACATGAGGATTGCAAGTGTTAAAAGCGCCCGCTTGTCAAACCACCACAAACTCCAACCGAAAAACATCGCCAGTCCAAGCAAAATTGCCGCTAATATTAGGAAGATTTCTTTAGTGTCGAAGTAGAATGGACCAATGTACATAATAAAACTATAAAATATTAAAAATTAAAATGCAAATAAATTTATTGATAAAGTTGCTCAATTACTTTCTGCGTCGGCGGAGCCTGACCTTCAGGCACTCTTATTTTTATTTCCTTACCGTCAACATTAAATATATATTCCAGATAATCGAACTCATTAATCCTTACTTCATAGACCTGGATTCCTTCTGTTTCGCCGGCATATACTCCTTTACTAACTTGTTTCAACGGCGTTTTCAATATCCTGTCGATCTGATCTCTGGAAAGTGTAACCTTGCCGGGCTGTTCATTATTTTGACTATCGCCAAAATTTGTCAATCTTGGAAAGAAATTAAGCGAAGCGATAAAATCTCCTGTTTTTGACCAGAGACTATTTATTTTGGCAATTGTATTTGAGACAAATAAAGGATTGACCTTCGGAGACCGGGCTATAAAAAGATTGTCAAGGCTAATTTTGCTTATCAAAAATGCGGCTAACAAAACTATAAGGATTTTTATTTTTTTATCGAGAAAAGTATTCATTCGGTTATATTAAATAAAATTTTAACACCACCGCCGCAACCATCTGACCCTGTTAAAACAGGTCCAAAAGTATCACCAACTTTATACTCATTTATTATTGCCTCCATGGAATTAAAGCTGACAGCATCACATGTAAAATCAAGATTATTAAGATCATAAGTGTAGGATTCTCCTGGATTTATTTCTAAGGGATCATCTGGTTTAGTAAGAATTTTAGGTATTTCACTTCCGACACGGTGTTTTCTCACTTCCGCACTAATTATTGTCAATATTTGACTCGTATTATTTACGATATGAATGACATCATGGTTAGCATTTGGATCGTTAGCTCCAAGACAGTTGTATTTTTTGTTATTTTGATAGCATTCATATTTACAAGTATTTCCACTCGAAGGACAGATGCGGTAGATAACGCATCCTATGTCATTATTTAATATGATATAATCCTTGCCACACGGGTAAGAACCTTCGTCAGTAATGGACAAACTACATTGATTTGAATTGTAATTAATTACAGTACTTTTAACATCACATGTACCCTCAGGAACTGCTGTTGGGGTTTGCATCTCATCAACAAAAACTCTTAACTCATCAGTACACTGAAAATTATTTGCTCTTTCCATAAGACTACATCTGCTTTTAATTGTATTAACTGTATTTGAAGGACAACAATAATAATAAGTTATATTAGTTGTTCCACCATATATAGCTTCTATTTTTGTCAATCCGGCGCTACAATTATCTGTAGGACTACGCGAAGAACAGCTTCTAAATAAATCTTCTGTATCAGGAGAAGGCGTTAAGGTTGGAGTAGGTGTGTATAACGGACTTTGGGTTGCCTCTAATCCTGGTGTTAAAGAACCTGATTGTCTACAACATTTAGGTTTTTGTGGGTATGTTTCTTTGCATGAATTTTTTTCTTCATCTGTTGCTTGATTAGAATTACAAGGAGTTCTATTAGCTACACAGACTCCGCCATTTACTTCGCAAAGAGACAGTTCTGGAGTAAAATCAGCTTCTTCCGTTGGCATAGGAGTTGGCGCATCATATGTCTGATGATATTCATTAGAATCCATCCCTGTATATGCCGCACCTTCGCAAACAAATGCACCAGGAGGTATTTCAATCGGGCCATAACTTTTATTAATACCTGCTTCTTGTCTTTTACAATCAAGCGGCATTTCATTCGCTACCATAGAATCATAGGTAGAATAAACATATATTTTTCCCTTTTTTTGAAAACAACACGATTGGCCTTCACCAACAATTGTGTCATCTTGACTTCCGACTGTTGGAGCCGGATTCATACTTGGTATTAAGCTTGGTGCTGAATCTCTTATTCCCATAGGAGTTACGATTGGCGAAGGAACCGGGGGTGGAGACTCTGTCTTTGGTGACGCTCTGGAGTTATAAGCTATTCTGTTGTTTTTTACAAAAAAAGATGAAGCCATTGTGATTATCGCGCCGATTAACACTAAGCCTAAAGTAAGAAGGGTCGCTATTTCGCCTTTTTTGTTTTTCATTGAAAATTGAGAATTGAAAAATGAAAATTGTCTTACTATATAATGTATATTAATAATAAGAGCAAATCAAGAGGGATAAAACAGTTAAACTGTTAAACGGTTAAAACTTAAAAAAACTTATAAAACATTAAACTTTTAAACATTTTTTTCTCTGTTTAATACTTAACCGTTTAATAGTTTTTTTAACAGTTTAGGTTTTAAGGTTTAACAGTTTATGCTAAGCCATCGCCTTCGCATCATCATTTCTTTAGCCGTTGCTCTTCTTGTGGTCAATCTTTACGGACGTCTATCAACCACACCTTTTGTTAAAAAAAATCTTTTTTTTAACTTCAAATTTCCTACTTTAAATTTATGGACAGGTCAAGACCTGTCCCTACAAAATAAATTAAATAATCAAAATAATTCTTTTAATCTTCCCACCTCAAAAATCTCTTCATTTTCCCCTACTTTAGCCCCATCCAACAAGCCATCCGCAACCTCCGAGGTTGCGAACGGCTTGTCAATAACTCCTAAACCAACTCTTTTTAGTACAGGTTTTGTAAATAAAACCCCTACACCAAAGCCTACGTCAAAACCCAAGCCGACGGCAACGCCAAAACTTCCGGCAGTAACATCAGCTCAAAGACCAGGATCAACACTGACGGAGATTTTCAATGAAGTTCAGAAAAGAGAGTGTATTCCAGCTGCCCTGCTTTATGCTTTTCAGACCCAGGAAACCGGGCCTTGGTGGCCGTTTGACAGTCCTTCATCAAAAGTCAAAATCTACAATAAATACGGCTGGTGGTTGGACGGAACCGGAAGCTCCTGCACCGGTATGGGATATCATACACAGACCGGAATCGTTCCCGCCGATGCGGTTGATGCCGGCACGGTCTGTCAAAACGCCCTCGGAGGCTATGATCAAGCCATCATGGGAATTCTTCAAATAAATCAAGATGAAGAAAATGCCGCAAAAAAATATATTACCAACGTCATAAAAGGAAGTATTGACAGACGGGTTCTTTTTGATAACGCGGTAATTTTTGCGATCATCACCAAAAACCGTCTTGGCACTCCTCCCTCAAACTGCACCGACTGGCCCGATGATGCCGTCCGGGAAGCTGCTGAAAAGCATTATGGTAGTTGTGGAGATAATTATTGCACGAATATTTTGAAATATTATAAGCAATATAAATAATAGCAATTTTCAATTTACATTTTTCAATTTTCATTGAATTTTCAATGAATCAATTTTTAAATATTTGAAACATTAATAATTGAATCATTTATTGTAAATTGAAAATGGAAAATTGTTTTCTATTGTCCCCAGCAATTATCCTGCATCTGATTAACAGCTCCCTGACAATCTGTTTTTCCTCCGTAAGTTTTATAGTTTCTGCAAAAAGTATTGCAGTAGTAAGTGCCATCTTTAAATCCACAACTTCCGTAATATCCGCAAGCCGCTTTAGCTACTTGTTGGGCTGTCCAATTAGTACAGCTCGTTGGGTTGACGTTTTGTTTACTGACAAATCCAACAATTAAAATTGCGTCCAAAATTATCCGTCTGTCTATTTTTTTACTGCCGCCACCAACGGCACTTTTCACCTGTGAAGCAAATTTTGTCTGTTCCGTCCCGGTTACCTGCATCGGTCCCCAGATATATGAATTAGGTCCAGTTGAACCGTCGGAATGACAGTTGTGTCCGGCATACTTACTGTCTGAAGGAATGATGCCACTGCCATTATCATAATCGTACCCACTGCAAGCCCGTCTTTCCTCTGTCAAAAATTGACTGTTCCACCAATTTTCGGAATTATAAAGTAAAAAATATTTTGGATCAACAACATCGAAAAATCCCCCGCTTTCAATTGCGGCAATTGACCGCAAGACTTCTTTAGGAACACAGGTTTTCTGCGAAGCATAAGTAAATACCTCATCGGTCGTTTTTCCATAGCGGGCAAGAGATGGATCGATAGGAAAGACATCGGGCGGGCGGGTAGGTTTAGGGATTTTTGTTGGTTGAATAAATTTTGTAGGTGTTGGACCCGCCTTCATCAAGACTCCCCCCGTCGCTGAAGCTTTGGGGGGCGAGACGGCAGGCGTTGGCGAAAATCTCGAAATAATTTGATTTGGAATCTCTCGAAAATCATCGGTAACAATATCTATTGGCCTGACAAAACCTGTTGGTAAATTAAAAGAATTATTTCCATTATTTAATTGACTTTGTAGGGACAGGTCTTGACCTGTCCAAAGATTAGAAAGATTCGATAAAATTCTTGTCATTTTTCCCGGTGTCATGAAAAAAGGAACGACGAAAAAAACAAGAATAAAAGAAGAAAATATTGAAAGAAAAATTTTGTAATTTCTCAAAAAATATTTCCTCATATTATTAGTATATCAACTTGACAAACTCTAAACGAGTTTTTATAATTCAAACCATGTCGTCCTCTATCAAATCATCTACAAAAATATCACTTTCTGATTTGCCCGATCTGATGACCATTCGCGAAGTCGCCGAACTCTTGAGAATTTCTCCCTTGACGATCAAACGCTGGGGTAAAAAAGGAAAATTACCGGCAATAAGAATTAACTCAAGAGGAGACAGAAGATATCGAAAAGAAGTCGTCCTTCGACTGCTTGGGGTAGAACCTGCCTGACGGCAGTCAGGGAGGAAAAATAATCTTTATCTTAATAAGTTATTGAAAAAATTCTTTATCGAATCCCAAATCCTTGCCAAAAAACTTTGTGATTTTTTTTCAGATTTAATTTCCGGCCCAATTTTTACTTCTTCTAAAGAATCTGGCTTTTCTCCAGCCGCTGCTCTTATCATCTGCTCCAACTCTCGTTGAGCTTCTTTTGCTCCAGGATTTGTTCCTTCAAGCGGCGTCGCCCGATCTTTCATATCGGGATGAATTGCAGACAGAGGTGATTCATGAATAGCTTGCGATGGTTCTTGCATTGAAACTGCCGTTGGAGATTTTCCCTCTACAGCACTATCTAACATATACCTTCATCTTATCATAACCTCTCAATTTCTTTTTTATTTATACACTTCATCATGACTACCTATATCGACGAGAAGTACTCCATCATCAACATAAGTCAAAACTATCCGCAGATTGCCTTCAACGGAAAAACTCCAATCCTCAACCATTTTTCCTTTTAATTTATGAAGCTTTAACGACGGATGATGAGGATTTTCTTGAAAAAGAGTGATTTTCTCTTTTATTTTTTCTTTAAGAGAAGGGTTATTTTTTGTTAGTTTCTTAAAAAACTTATCAAAATTTTTCGAAAGATAGACATTCATAGATCACTAACAGATAAAAGCTTCCGGGATTTACCTTTTTTATATTCTTTTATTGCTTTTAAAGTCTTTTTTTCTAAGAGAGCACCCATTCTTATAGTCGGGTATGACTCGACCGCCTCATAAGCTTCGCGGCTGACAATAAATTTAATGTATCTGGTGACATTATAACCCAAGGTCTTACCTCTTAAAGCTAAGGCTATGACTTCTTCCGGCGTTAGAGTTATCTGAATTTTTTGAGTTTGCATATAGTTAGATATTACTACTTCCTAACGACTTTGTCAATGACCAAATTTCCCTGTTTCATGTTTCTTGTTCTATGTTTTATTTCAACGTATTTCTTACCTCAATCTTTACACCTGAAGAGGTGGGAATAAGAGGTAGGAATACTTATCAAAAAAAGTAGATTACTTATTCATTGTTAAAAATATTATCAAAGCTAGTATCCCTATTCCCCACATCCACCAGCTTTTCTTTAAGAATTCAGCAAATTTTGTTCCTTTATCTAATACGCCTTTTCCAAACTGATCTTTATATTTTTGTATTGCTTCATCAGCTTTAGTCCTAGCTTCAGATAATAGACCTCTTCCAAATTCAGTCGTCGCTAAACTTTTTACTAAGTCCCCATTCAATCTTCCGCCAGCTATCAAATAATCACATAAGGCTTGTTTTGCTATGCCTTCTGATTGGACTTTTCTAAATTCAGGGTCTTTTAACTTTTCCTTTAATGCAACATGTTCATCTACTGTAATTCCTAATTCTACAGGAGTTTTTGTTTCTAAATAAACTGCTATATTTTCTCCTCCACCAGCTTTAAACGCTTCATTTAATATTGTCTGAGCTTTGTTTTTATCGGGAGTGTAGAATGTTAACTTTCCTTTAGTTTTTGCTGTTTTCCAAAGATGATTTTGAGCTTTTTCAATTGCCAAAGCAGCTGTTTTTCCTTGATCTGTTTTATCTTTTTCAGCCTGCTTCGTTGCTTCTTCTTTCCAAATTGTCTTAACTCCATTTAGACTATCTGTAATAAATTTTTCCATCGCGTCCTCACCAATATGAGTAACTTCTCTGTAAAATTTCATTTGTTCTGCTTCAAGCAAAGTTTTTGCGTCGGCTAGTTGCCCTTGTTTTTGTTTAATCTGAGCCTCTATTTCAGCTTTTTTTTGAGGTGTATTATTTGTCTTTTGTTTTTCCAATAATGCATCTAAAGCGTTCTGTTTTTTAATTATTTGTTTTTGCAACGGTTCAACAGTTATTTGTAAAGCAGCTATTTCTGCTGGAAGTGCATTATATTCTGCTATATCTGCTTGTGCCTTAATATAATTAGCATAAGCAGGTGTTGCATCAATTTTTTTAATTTGTTGATCGATAATGTCTATTTGATCTTGTTGAGTAGTTGCATCTAATCCTCCCCTTCGTAATAACAAATCATTTTTTTGAGCTTCTAAAGCACCTCCAACTCCTTTGTTTTTATTAAACATTTCTTTAGTAGTTTTCATTTCGTCTTCTAAATCCTTGAGTTTATCAGTCTTACTTTTTATTTTTATAAGTTCGGCAGTTTTTGGCGTTAATGCTGTATTAGCGTTATCTAATTCTGTTTCTGCTGCGTCAATTTGGATTTGAGTTACTTCAGTTCCTAATTGGGCTGATAATTTAGCTATTTCTAATTCTAGATTTTGAACTGCTGCTTCTTGGGTTAATCTTTTAGTTGGATCCCATCGCGCAGTATGAAATTCCATAGCAAGTTTTTTAAAACCAGGCATCTTCATAAGTCCATCAACAAAATTATCAACATTGCCTCCAGATGCTCTCATTTCTTCAATTACTTTTCCTACAATTGGACTATTTGTTTCTAAAAAAGTGGTTATTTTTGTTCTAAATGCAGCATCAATTGTTCCCTCTTCAACTAAAGACCTCACCGCTTCATCCTCACTTTTACTTTCATCAAATCTTCTACTTTCATCAGTATTAGTGGGGTTAGTTTTTTCTTGAGTAGTTAAATCTCTTGCTGAACTAAGATTCCAAAGAGCAACCCGATCAACATCTTCTTTCTTATGAGGTAGGGTTTTTCTAGCAATCACTTCTAGAGAAGCTTCTGATTGACCTACTTGATATCTTGATCTAGCCGCTTCTAATATTTTATCTGCTGTCGTCGTTCCAGTCACAGCAGTTTCCGGATGAGCCATAACTCCAACTACTGCTTTTGCTGCTTCTGGTGTAAATTGCTGTTCTCCTGCCATTATTTGGTTTTAAAATTTGCTAATTCAGAAAGTTGATCTTTTATTGAGTTTATTTTTTCTGCATCAGTTTGTTCTATATGTTTTTCAAGCGTTTTATTGACATAATAAGGTTTGAAAATAGAATATTTATCTGCTAATGATTTTAAAAAATTGTTTATATCTTTATCTTCTTTAATATTTTTGCTTTGATCTAGAATATAAGCAGCGATTTCCTGACCAAGCTCCGGACTAACATTTTTTCTCGACATTTCGTCTAATAGAATACCTGTGACTTTATTTATAATATGCTTCTTTTTCTCATCCATACTTTTCATTATATCAATAATAAAAACATAAAATCAAGGGCAATCGTAGGAGAAAAATTTACGACAGTAGATTTTTAACAGTAATTACTATAAATTTGCCTTAGTTTGTGTAAGTTTTTCAATCAACCACATTCGAGAAAGAGTCGTCGGATTAATTCCTTTGGCTTTGGCGATTTCTTCAATCTTTTTCTTTATTGACTTTTGAATCCTAATTACAAGTACTTCTTTTTTTTCTTTTTCAATTAACTCTAAGTCTTCCAGAGCAACCTTTTCACCTCTCATTAACGGAGATGTGTCGTGAGTATCCCAGAAATCAGCTTCCTCGTCTAGCGTTTTAAATGGTGGCATTGGTTTTGGTTTGTACATAATATTCTCTCCTTTCTTTTCGACTCATGTCACGAGCCGAAAAAACATATAAATTTTTGTTATTTTCTTTAGAAACAATTACAATCATCATTCTGCCCTTATTAGTTAAACCATACAATTTTTTTCTATCCGAATAAGAATCTATCTCAAATTTCTTATTTTTATAAGCTTCCTCAACCTCATTAACTGTCACATTGTGTTTTCTGATATGGTCTATGTTCCATTCATTCCAAATTAGCTTTTTCATATTGTAATACAATGTAATACATAAAGTCAAGTCCATATTATTTTATGAACTTTAAGGACAGGATAATATCCTGTCCCTACATTGTCTATAGACAATACGCTACAAAACTATAGTTTCAGAAGATTACAAAAGCATAAAATTTGCGAAGTCTCACTTTATATTTTTCAGCTCTTCTGCTGCTTTTTCCGGGTCAACGGAATTGACCATAATCCCGGTTGAGAGTTCAAACCCCGCCCTCTCCATGAATCTGGGAATGATTCGTAGATACCAATCTTGTGCCTGGACACCCGTAGGGTGACGAGGCTGGAAGATGTAATAATTATAGCCGAAGGGTTTTTTTGAATAATGAGGATTTTCGTTGTGGATTTTTTTAAGTTTCTGAATCGAAGACTGAAGAATTCCCGCCAGATTTTTTATTTGCGTTTCGTTTAAATTTTCGAATTTGAAATTTAGAATTTGTTTCGGATTTCGGATTTCGGATTTCGGATTTTCTGCAATCCACATCTCATAACTCCACTCACTATATTCTGGACAATAACTGACAAACTCTCCCTTTTGTTCAACTATATTGACTATCGGTTGAACTGCTAAAGTATTCGTTGGGATATCGTTTGGAACGACGGAAATCTGTGAGTGAGGATGTATTAATGAAGCCCCGCTTGATAAAGAATAGTTATGAAAGATGAAAACTTTGCCTTTTTCTTTTAATACATTAAATCGGTCAATGTATGTTTTTATTATATTTTCTAACTGTTCCAATGAAAAATCTTCGATGTTTTTTTCATGATCAGGCGAATGGATTATCACTTCGTGAATATCTGTAATAGGATAAAGATTGGGAACTACGCGAACTTGCCAACCTGGTTTATCGACTTCTCCTCCGCCTATTCGATAGACTTCAGGCGGGGTATCCCCTTCATTTCCTTCGCAAAAAGGACAACGGAATGGTTTGCCATCCATTCCTGTACGGACTAAGCGTTTGGGGTTACTCACCATCCAACGATTTTTGGTAACGTCAGAAATGTAATTAGGCATAATTATTAAACAGTTAAACGGTTAAAACTTAAACAGTTAAAAAAACTATTAAACTGTTAAAGATTAAACTTCTTATGTTTAATAATTTAATGTTTAAAAAGTTTTTTTAGGTTTTAACAGTTTAGTACTTAACAGTTTCATAATAGCAAAAATCTATTATAATTTCCTTATGATCTTAATCGTAGGCCTCGGAAATCCGGGAAAAAAATATCAGAACAATCGCCATAATGTCGGACACATGTTTGTTGATTACTCGATTAAAGAATTACGGATTACGGATTACGGATTAAAATTGATTAGAACAGATTGTTTTATGAATAATTCTGGATTATTTGTTAGTAAATTAATCAGAAATCAGAAATCAGAAATTAATAATTCAATAATTGCGCATGATGATTTAGACATACCATTTGGTAAATTCCATATTCAACAGGGCGTCGGACCCAAGCTTCACAACGGCCTCGAGTCTATCGAACAAAACTTGAAATCAAAAGACTTTTGGCGGATTAGAATCGGCGTCGACAATAGACCTGCCCGCCGTAGTCTTGACGAAGGCGGGACTCTCGAAAGGTGGACCGACGGCATTAAATACGTACTCCACGATTTTCTCCCTGAAGAAAAAATCCAGTTAGAAAAAGAAGTTTTTCCCAAGCTCTACACCCAACTGCAAACCTTCCTAAAAACCCAGTTTTTTCTATCTCTTTAGAGCCTTTTATCAGGCCGATCGGCAACCTCCGAGGTTGCGGAGGCAATGATTCGATAGATATCGAACAAATTTAATTGTTTTGATCTTCTAAATTATTATTGATGTAGCGTATAGTCTATAGACAAAACTAAAAAAACAGAGAATAATTTCTTTATGAAAAGAAAAGAAAAATTTTGTCAAGGAGAAATTTATCACGTCTTCAATAAAAGCATCGCTAATTACGGAATTTTTAGCAAGATTGATAACGGCCAACAATTTATTAATCGACTTTTTTATTACAATAGCAGTTTAGAACTAGAAGCTTTTTCAAAATTCTTAGAAAAAAATGATGATTTTACTTGTGAGAATTTGCTTTTGCCAACAGAATGTTCTTACATAAAATTTTTAGCTTTTAATATTATGCCCGATCACTATCATCTTTTAATAAAAATTTTTAAAGATAATATTTTATCTAAATATATGAGCGATTCAGAAAATAGTTTTAGTAAGTTTTTCAATACTAAATATGAACGAAAAGGACCGTTATGGCAATCAAGTTTCAAAGCAGTCAAGGTCAAAAATAATGAACAATTGCTGCACGTTTCTCGCTATATACATCTTAATCCCACTACAAATAATTTAGTTAATAAACCTGAGGATTGGGAATTATCTTCTTACCGCGATTTTATTAACAATCCAAAGATTCTAAAAGAAATTATCACAGAAATTTCTATTAAAGATCCTGAAATTTACAGGAAATTTGTTGAAAATAGAATTGATTACCAAAAAAAATTAAGAATGATAAAAAGGCTCATTTTAGAGTAGATTTTAGGTCTTTGCCACAGGCCGATCGGCAACCTCCGAGGTTGCGGAGGCATGTAATAATTTTTGGGATATAGTCAATGTAGTATATCGAGGTAAAAATAGCCTTATAAAAGTCCAAAATAATCATTTTGTAGGTTATAACCGACTGACTAGAAAGAATTATTAGAATATTATACCCCTTATATGAGGGGTAATTTTTATTACAAAAGACTCGGGGAAAATATTGTTAGCGCCCGTAAAAAAATTAAGCTTTCCCAATACAAAGTGGCAACTTTATCTGATATTGATCGCAGTTATCTCGCCGAAGTTGAAGAAGGTAAGGCTAATCCGTCGGTAAAATTTCTCCTTCGAATTGCAAAAATTCTAAAAATAAAAGTCGGCGACCTTCTAAAAGATTTGTAAACTTCACTTTTTTAATTTAATGATATAATTCATTTACGATGAAAGTTCTTTATCTTTACATGTTTCCGCTTTGGGGCAATGGATCGGGTAACTGGTTGAGAAGACTCGTCTACCGCCTTGATGAACACTATGGTCAAGATTTTGAAGCGATGATCGTCGCGCCGGAGCGAAGAAAAGTCCCGGGAGCAAAAATAAGAACTCTCAAACCTCCGATGATGGGAGTCTTTGTCGGTAACCCAGAACTTCCCAACGAAAGAAGATATTCAAAAATGTCCAATCTAGACCATGTAAAAATATTTAACTACTATCTCCTTCAAACAGCCAAAGTAATCGAAAAGTTCAAACCAAATTTAATCCACGTTTTTCATACGGCTTTTTTACCTCCCGTGGCCCGTTCGCTTGCCAACTTATATAAAATCCCATTCATTATTACAACCCACGGCAGCGATCTTTATTATTTCAAAGAAGATAACCGTTGGAAAGCCAATGTCCGCGACGCCTCTGTCCGGGCAAAATATATCACCGCTAATTCCAACTTCACCCGCGAGTGGTACTTGGATATGTTCGGTCACGATCTTTATAAAAAAATGAAAACTATTCCCTCTGGTATCGGTTATAAAACCGACTTCAACAAAGACGTCTCCTGGATTGATAAAAAATATAATTTTAAATACGATAAGATGGTTCTCTTTACCGGAAGACTGACCCAACACAAAGGCGTTGAGTACCTTATTAAGGCCGCCCGCCAAATAAAAGCCGAAGTCGTCATTGCCGGCGACGGACCGGAAAAAAAATATCTGGAAAGTCTGATTGTCAAATATAAACTCGTCAATGTCCACATGGTCGGTTACTTTTCTTCCCGCCTAGAAACGATCAATGACTTTTATCTACGTGCCGATGTCTACGTCGCCCCTTCAGTCTGGAATGAACCGTTAGGACTGGTAATACTTGAGGCCATGTCTCATAATACTCCTGTCGTCGTCTCCAGAAAAGGCGGAGTGACGACAATTGTCAAAGACGGCATCAATGGTTTTTTAATCAGACCCCGCTCTCCGGCTCTTATCGTCGAAAAAGTCAATTTACTTTTGAACGACGATAAGTTAAGGTGGAAAATGGGAAACAAGGCCTACAAAACAGTAATGGAAAAATTCAACTGGACAAAAATTGCCGCCAAATTTTATCACCTTTACGAAAAATCTCTGCAAAAACCAAGGCCTAACGGAAAAAATCATGTAAAATGAATTTATGAAGATCTTAGTGGTTTCTCTTTTAAAAAGGAAGGTCACTCCGGAAATTCCTGCGGCCAGACCACGTATCATTTTCGAAATCTCTCAAGGATTGGTAAAGAAAGGCCACCAAGTAAGCTTATTAGGTACAGCCGATAGTTATATTCCTGGTGTGGAAATTATCCCTGTCATTGAGAAAAGTTTTGTCGATATGCCGGCTTTTGAAAATCCTTTTTATGCCGAGACCGCCTATTTAGTAAAGTTGGCAAAAAAAATTGAGGAGATCGGGAACAATTTTGACATCATCCATAATCATACTTATCCTGAATTCATTAATCTTTTTTCCGCTAAAAATATCAAAACGCCAATCATTTCAACTATCCATGCCCAGGCTTTTCCCGAATATGACGAAGCTCTTAGTCTTTTCCCCGAATGCTACCATATTTCAATTTCGGAAGCTCATAAAAAATTATTTAAAAAAGCAAAAATTTATAAGGTGGTTTATAACGGAGTTGATACAAATATTTACTCTTTCAGTCAAAAAAAAGACGACTATCTCCTATGGCTCGGCCGGCTGTCAAAAGCAAAAAATCCTGACGGGAGTTTTATGGATCCAAAAGGAATCAAATGGGCAATAAAACTGGCGCAGGAAACAGGTTCGCGCCTTATGCTAGGCGGCAACGTCGAGGATATGGAGTTTTATAACCGCGATGTCAAACCTCATCTGTCTGATAAAATAAAATGGATCGGACCGGTTTCAGCAGAGTTAACTTTAACTAAACCTGAAATTGCCACCCTTATGCAAAAAGCTAAAGCATTTCTTATGACAATAAATTGGTATGAGCCGTTTGGCCTTGTGATGGCTGAAGCAATGAGTTGCGGAACACCGGTCATCGGATTTGACCGCGGATCAGTCAAGGAATTAGTTATTAATGGGAAAACCGGATTTGTTGTTTCGCCTGATAAAGGAATTGAAGGATTAAAAGAAGCATTAAAAAAAATTGATACAATTAAACCACAAGACTGCCGCGATCACGCCGTTGCCAATTTTTCAACCGAAACCATGGTTAACAACTACGAAAAAACCTATTTAGAAATTTTAAAACTATGAAAAAAATTGCTTTAATGCATTTTGCCTATCCTCCAAATATCGGTGGAGTCGAAGGAATGGTTAAAGAGCACGCTGAAATTCTCACTAACCTAGGTTATGACGTGACGATTATTACCGGGTCGGGCGAGGAAAAAAATCCGGCAATTAAACTGGTTGTCATCCCCGAACTCCAATCGGTATTAAGTTTTAATCCGTTTTTACAAGAGAAAATTTTAGATAAGGGTGTAATTGACGATGATTTTTATAAACTGGCAGACACAATTGACCAAGGATTGGAAAGGGCTCTCGAGAAAACTGACGTTATTATCGTGCATAATATGATAACGATTGTAAGGAATCTTCCTTTTGTCTATGTTTTCAAAAATTTTGTCAAAAAATACCCGAAAAAAAAGTACTTTGGCTGGATTCATGATCATTCATATATCAATGAGTTTCAAATCAAAGATCTCGATAAAATTGTCAACTCAAAGTTTGAAAGAGAATTATTAACAACTCCGATAAAAAATCTTAAATATATTCTTATTTCCGAAAGTTTTAGAGAACCTTTCATACAGTTAATGGGGCTTCATGACGGTGAGACTGTCGTCATCCCCAACGGCATCGACATTAACCATTTTTTGGAAATTGACGATTTGATCTGGGGGATCATAGATAAATACCAATTACTAAAAAAATTCCCACTTATTCTCTCTCCTGTAAATATACTGGAGCGAAAAAATATTGACTACTGCCTTGATATTATCCATGAATTGAAAAAAACCTATCCGGAAATCGGTTATGTTATTACTGGCAAACCTTCAAGCCATCGTTCTACAGTCGAATACTATGATCGCCTGAAAAAAAAGATTGACGACCTTGGATTAAAAGACAACGTCATGTTTTTCAACGATTTTCTCAACCGGGCGCTGATGCGGTCGGAAATACACGACCTCTACCAGATCTCTGATATAGTTTTTTTCTTGTCCAAAAGCGAAAACTTTGGCCTGCCTTTACTTGAGGCGGCTCTAACCAAAACTGCCATTCTCGTTTCCGACCTAAAAGTTTTTCGAGAAGTAGGCGGTGAATTTGTCAAATATCTGGATTACAGAACTGTCAGCCCGGAAAAAGCCGCCGAAATAGTAAAAAACTTTATCGAACAAAGCTTGAGAGTAAAGTTGAACTACCGCAGCCGGACTCAATACGACTTAAAGACTATACTTAAAGAAAAATTCATTCCCCTTTTATGAGAATTGCCATTTTAGGGTCAAACAAGTTAAAAATCAGCCAAAATGTGGCAGCCGGGCCGGAAACCTTTATCTATACTTTTGTCAATAAATTTCTGTCAAGAAGCGACGGCTACCAACTGACTGTCTTTGCTTCCGGCGATTCTGACCTGCCGGTTAAAATCGAAAGCATCAACGAAATATCTTCGATGGAAGATAAAGATATCGGCGAAAATTGGCACAAGCTTTATGAATTTTCCCTGCTTTCAAAAGCTTTTTCGAAGCCGGATAATTTTGATTTATATCACGTTAATATCGGTAACGGAGAAATCGCTCTGCCTTTTGCTAACTTTGTCAAAAAACCGATTCTTATTACCCTTCATAGCAGATTAGACGATAGCAAAACCAAAAAATATTTATCGCTTTTTAAAAATAAAAATATTTATTTCGTCCCTATCAGCAACTACCAAAGAAATACATTAAAAGACTTAAATTACGTTCAAACTATCTATCATGGAATTGATCTCAACGAATTTGAATTTAGCCAAGAACAAAGCGGGGAAATATTCTGGATCGGCAGAGGAATCCCGGAAAAAGGCCTGGACGTCGCTTTTGAAGCCGTGAAAAGTTGTAAAAAACCGGCGACATTCTTTATTTCACCAAGGCTTAGCCACGAAATTTGGCTCAACGATCTTCTCAGTAAAAAGCCTGACCTAGCTCAAATCCATTACTATAACGCTCCAAGAAACGAGGTCATCGATCAATATAAAAAATCCAAACTGTTTCTTTTCCCAATCTGTTGGGAAGAACCGTTTGGACTGGTAATGCTTGAGGCGATGGCCTGCGGCACGCCTGTCGTTGCATATGCTCGCGGATCTATCCCTGAAGTAGTTGAAGATGGAAAAACCGGTTTTTTGATTAACAACTCTCAAAACGATATTAGAGGTAATTGGATCGTCAAAAAAACCGGTGTTGAAGGTATTAAAGAAGCCATTGATAAAATTTATTCAATGAGTGAAGTTGAATATCAAAAAATGCGTTCTTCCTGTCGAAATCATATAGAAAAAAATTTTTCCGTTGGTAAAATGGTAAATGAGTATAAAAAAGTTTATCAACAAATAGTTTCCCAGTGACAAAATGCAGTCAGTAAAAGACATCTTAAAAAAATTCAACCCCCTCGAAGACCGCTATGTTTCCCGTGAATTTCAGGCGTTTGGCGTTCACTTAACGAAAAAACTTCAAGATGAACGGCGAAAAAGCCTCTATATTAAACTGTCAAAGACCATTCCCCGCCCGGTACTCGAGGAAGCTTTACGCTACGTCATCGATTCAAACGCCAGGAACAAGGCGGCTCTTTTTATGTGGAAACTGAAAAAGCTAAACGCTTTTTCTAGTCCAAAAGTTCTTAAAGTTCCTAAAGTTCATAAAGAATAATAACTTTAAAAACTTTATAACTTTATGAACTTTATAAACTAAATTGTTATTGACTTTTGTTTTTTTATTGTTGATAATGAAAATAAGTTCATGAAAATTACAGTTTACACAACTACCGATTGTCAGTTCTCAAAACAGGAACGGGAATATCTCACAAACCATAATCTTACTTACGAAGAAAAGAATCTGGAAACCAACAAGGATTTCTTAACGGAAATGCTCGCCGTTTCTAACAACTTTGCCGGAACTCCTGTAACAAGAGTCGAAAAAGATGATGGCACAATCGCAGTCTTAAAAGGATTTACACCTGCAGAATTCGACACGACGTTCGGATTTACCAGTGAAACTCCAAAAACAGAAGAGACTAAACTGACTGAACCAACAAGCACCGAAGTCAAACCGTCAGAAGAACCAGTAAAACCAGTAGAAGCTACTCCTGCAGAAACTCCAACAGCTCCTCCACCCGCCCAAATCACTCCAACTCCAGCGGATGAAAAACTCAACTCCGTCTTGGACAAACTCGAAGAAAAAACCGAAACACCACCAACAACGCCTCCTCCAACTAGTTCTCCTTCCGTTCCCGATTTTCCAACCGGAGACACCAAAGTGACTGCTTAATTTTAGCCTCGTCACCCTACGGGTGACGGATAGATTAAACTAGAACCATCTCGGTATTTCTTTTAAATATTTTTTGTAGCTTTTTCCGAACCGTTTTTTTAAAACCGGCTCTTCGTGATAAATGATTAAAGTATTTATAGCGGTAATTATCAAAAAAAGATAAAAGAGTTGGAATAAACGACCGAAATACATAAACTCACCCAATAAAATCATAAAATAGCCTATGTAAATCGGGTTTCTTGTATACTTGTAAAGCCCTGAAACAACCAATTTCTTCGGCGGCTCAATCGGCGCTGGTGTACCTTTACCAACGATTAAAAACAATCCCGAACAATAGGCCACTAATCCCAATCCCAGCAACCCTAAAATTCCCCCCATAACCATAGCCGTATCATTGGCAAAGACCGGCAAGGAAAAATAATCGTTTAAAAGAATAAAAAGATAAGGAAAAAGAACAAAAAATATTAGACCAACAAAAATCGCAAGAAGTATTGAGGTTAGTTTCATGTTGTGCTCCCGGGCAGAATTGAACTGCCATCAGAGGTTCCGCAAACCTCTATTCTATCCGTTAAACTACAGGAGCTAATAACTATTCTAACAGATTTTTACATTATAAAATTGCTTTAGAGCTCAGTTTTGTCTATAATTGGTTTGCGGAAAAATTGGCAAAATAAATAGGGGATGTGGTGAAATGGTATCACATTAGTCTCCAAAACTAATTTTCCAGGTTCAAGTCCTGGCATCCCTGCTTAGAGCTTCAAAACAATATTTATCCACATAGGGTTGGCTTACCCTGAATCTTTCGGCTTTGCTCAGGATAAACTTATCGAAGGGGTGAGGAGACGTTTCTGAAATTATATATTTAACTTCCTTCGCTTCTTGACAAGGAAAAACAGAACAATTAAAATTGGAACAATATGTATAGTAAGAAAAAAGTAGTAGCGAGAGTTCAAGGAATACCTGATGGTAAAAAAGTATATTGTTTTCAAGATAAAGGTGAACAAAAACAAGTAGTAATAGAAACAGGTATTTAAAAATGTTCCATAAGTAGTCCTGACGTTGTTGAAATAAAATATTCTGATGCTGAATTTCTTCATCCAATTGGAATTATTGCTCAAGTTTGTGCTTATTGTAAAGCTAAACCAGGTAATGAAGAAGGTGGATGTAAAGCATATTACCAAGAAAAAAAATAAACAAAATTCTTAAACAATGTCTATCCTTATGGGGTTGGGTTGTGTTTGTTTAGATTGCTATATCAACTTGAATTTATAGAACGTTTTTGTATACTATTATCATGCCTGACCCAAGACCCATAAGACGAGAAGAAATAAAAACCCCAAAAGATTTTATTACAAGACTTAATCGGCCAGATGCAATTACTGTTGGAGCAGTGATAAAAAATATTAGGATACTTGCCAATCAACACAAGATAAACGAATCTCAAGGAAGGGTATTTTTTGCTGTTTATGGTATAGCAGGAAATATCTCCAAATCTGGAGAAAGACCAGACGTAGATTTACTTATTGTAACTAATGCCAGGTGGAGTCAGGGACATATCGCTGAAGATTGGAATACTTATCTAAGTAGAGACAATAATGCTTTTAGTGGAGATTGGGTAGCAGGGACATTGCGAGACAGATTCTCAACTGAAGGTTATAAAGTTATACTAGTAAAAAAAATACCAAATCAATATAGTAAGGTCGGAGTTAGACAAAAAGGAATAGTAAGACTTGAACCACAATCTGAGGGAAGAAAGCCGATTGATATAGTTATTGTTAATCATATATGTTTGATAAACCAAGATATTACTACTTTAAAACAATTTGAAGAAGTTGGAGATGTTAATAAAAAAGGGAAACCTCTACCTAGAGTTTTATTGTTTAAAACAGAACACGAGACTGCTTCTGATTATTAAACAATGTCTAACCGAACGGACAGGAGTTTATTTAGTTATTTGTTCGTTAAGATTCAAAAACATCATTGATTTTTGATATACTAATTTTGGATACGGGACAATTTCTAACCAATTAACAGTTCGGAAGTCGTCCACGAGAGCCTGCCAATTCTAACTAAACTCTCCTTAACTCTTGTTATAATTTCAGAATGAAACTTCCATGGTATGTTATTTCTAAAGGATCGCTATTACATCACTTGCCATTAATTGGTAAATCAACTGCGCAGAGCTTAGGACCAATAATTTTAATCCCAGATAATATATATCGTGACTTGAAATCAGAAAAACCAAATCCAAGACATATTGCCCTTCTTATACACGAAGAAACACACAGAAAAAGGCAAAAGAAAATAGGATATTTGAAGTTTGCCTATAAATATCTTTTTGATTCTAAGTTCCGTTTCCAAGAAGAATTGTTAGCCGTAAAAGAAGCCATGAGATACCTAAAGTCAATGAAGATAGCTTTTGATTTTGAAAAAAAAGCAAAGTTTCTCTCAAGTTATGTTTATCTATGGCCAGTCTCCAAAGAATATGCAGAAAAAGAACTTCATAAAGTTTGGGATGAAATATAAAATTTGCTAAGACCTCGGAATTTTTCTCACCAACTCCCCCCTCCTCCCCCGCCGCCACCCCCACCTGATGAACCACCGCTGAAGCCTGAAGAAAAGCCAGAAGAACTCCTGGTTGGCGTTGCCGCCGACCGGAAACTCTTCATCGAAGAGTTAAGAGAGTTGACAAACAGATAACTGTTGAAGTAGCCGCTCGAATACCCTTGATACCAATCCGGCTGTTTTAAGTTTAAATCTTCAAATCGCCTCGCCCAAATCTTTTCAACGCCAAATGCGACTGCAAACGGCAAAAGGCGTTCAAACATCATCTGTTTATCAGCTTGGAATTTTAACTGCCTTTCCTGCGATGTCAGGAAATTTTTAAGGGACTTAGCTTCATTAAAGGCATTAACGCCTTCTATGGTTTTTCTCGGCATGACCCGGCCAAAAACAAAAGTAATAAACGCCAAAAATAAATTAAAGGTAAACAAAGCGATTCCTGCCAAAACATAATATCCCGTCCGTATACTTTGTGGATTTTTCGGAAACAATCCCCCAGCAACAATTTGTTCATAAAGACTTGTCTTGATTTTTTCCACTTCTTCATAAAGATACTCGTCTTTTAGTCTGATTTCTTTTTTTGATTTAAAAAATTTATCAAGCAATAATTTTTCATATTCTAACAACGATTCTGGACGCGTCCCGCTAAGCGGGACTTGCCAGAATGACGTCATTCTGGCTTGTTTACCCTGTAAGGGTCCAGAATCTGCTTTCTGGGAATCCAGTTTTATCAACCAAAAATCTCCTTTCTTCCTCTCCTCTATTTTCAAATATCCCCGTCTGGCTAAATCAATAATCGTCGCCGAGATGTCTTTTAGGTCAACTGTTTCATCGCCCAATGCCCCGACTTCACCAGGAGTTAAGAATCTTTTTCCTTCAGACGTCTTTGGTGGATTGTACCATGCAGTCGTCACCCCAGTTGTTCCTTTTGGATCTCGCCCTCCTGACCACCACTTATACACTATGAAAAAGGGTAAAAAAACATACCAACTTAATGCCAATAACCCAAGTAGTAATCCAACTAGTTTTCCAATAAAAGTATCCCAAAAACTAATAATTTCTTTTGGTTCTAATCTGGTAACGATGTCAATCGGAAAGCCAACAACGACCGTCAATCCTTCTCCCGAACTTAACTCTCTTGTTGAACTAATACCAACTTTATCACGATCGTGAAAAAAGTTGCACGCTGTTTCCGTACTGCCAGTAATTCCCGTATAGCAAGCAACTTTTATTTCTGATTCTTGTATTTCTTGAGGCCAAACAACCTGCGCGGTTGATTGGGTGATTGGTACCTCCCAGTCGTTTCCTGTCGCGTTCCAATAGAGCTCATCGTGATCTGAATAATAAGTCAAGGCTCCTCTTACTTTATATTGAATAATATAAGTATGAATTCCGGAAATTGTTCTGTCTGGATCACCGATCTTCAATTTAATACTCTCATCAACTGTAGATCGTGAATATTTGTAAGCAAAATTATTTTCATCAGTGACAGAAAAATTCGAAAAGTCTAATTTAAATTTTTTGCCATCCTTGTTGGTTTTTATGTAAGGTATGTTTCTAAATATACCATGTCGATCAAGCTCTCCAAAATCATATTCAATTGTTTCTTTGACATCAATCGTCCCGTCTTTATTAATCTTAACCCTCGAATCAAAACTTTTTATTTCTTCGGCGTTAACTGTAAAAACTAAAGCAAAAAACAAAAGAAGACAAATTAAAATCTTTTTCATCAATAATATAGTATCATATTTGGAAAGCGAAGATACCAAAAATTTCGATATCGAGCTTATCATATGAATTACAAAGCTGCTCCGGAAATCAAAAGACAAATTCGAGTCTTAGTCAAACAACTGAATTTTAATCACATCAAACTTAATAACGTCCATTGTATCCGCAGCTTTGACGCCAAGACCAGGGCTTATGCAAGAATATGGGGAATGGCAAAATTATTCAAGGAAGTCGCCGGACTTGAGCCGAATTACATTATCGAGGTAAACGCTAGGCGTTTTGATAAATTAAACGAACGGGAGAAAATAAAGACATTAATTCACGAACTTATGCATATCCCGAAGACTTTTTCAGGAGCTCTTCTCTCCCACCGAGGTCCGTATCATGAGATCAACGATCGGGAAGTGGAGAAAATCCTGAGAAACTTAAAATAACTCGGGAATTAGTTTTTTTTACGTTTGAAAATTAACCTATAGCAATATATAATAATTATGTGAAATTAGAAGGAAATTGCCAAACAAAAATAGAATTAGTCTAACAAAGTTAGTCCCTCTGAGTATTCTTGCACTTTTAGCTGGATATGGAATAGGAGAACTTAATCATTTAATTAATCCGGAAATTATGACAACACCTATTTCCGGAACCCCCAAACCAGGTACAAGTGCGAGAAATGATATGTCAACGTGCTTGGATTTTCACACTGAAGTCGACTGTGTTCAACCAATGTCATTAGAAACAACTTTAAATCAAATTGTCTATTCCTCACAGATGCTTTTGGAAAGTAAAGATCAAATGTCAAACAATTCATTTAGTACTCTTTTTAATTCCGCCAACATTCTTTACTATGCTATTACTGATTTTTTGAATAATGATCCAAATGCGATTGATTTTTTTACTAATGAGTCGCTATTTAGAGAAGCTTCTGGCGGATCGACAATTAACAACTGGCAACGAGCAACGACAACACCTGACAATAGAACAGCAATACCATATCAAACTCCAGGAACTATTTCTATATCGCCCGAACAACATCTTTATCTTCCTCAAATAAGAGTTGACAAACAAGGTTTTCCCATTATTGACATAGAAAATATTGAAGCAATAAGTACGCATTTCCATGAGTGGTTTCATGGCGCACAAGCCATCCAAGACTGGAAAAACTACGGAACATTTTTCAAAGATAATCAACCTTATATTAATTCAAAATATACGGGTTTATATAGCCAAGAAGAATATCAAGCTGAATTTTATGGTGACATAGCAAAAATAGCGATGTTAAAAAGATATGGATTAATCGATCAGTATTATAAACAATTAAAAGATGATATCGGAATGAAAAACAATGGGACAGATCTATCATCAATTGCCTATTTCCTAGATCAAAACGGTATCACACCTGAAAATCCCTTATGGCCTTTATTATATGACGTGAGCAGCATTGAATCGTTAAAATATCATAGAGAAATGTATAGATTAACTGGTGATCAACAATATCAAGATAAAATTAATGAAACTATTGCTAAATGGCAAAACTATCCCTGGTCAGCTGAAGAAATAGAATTAGTTCAAAGACTGATCGATCAAGGCTTATTAGAAGGCTGGATACTACCAGACTCCATTCCTTCTCTACCCGAAACAAGTTCCACTATTTGAATAGACATTAATGTTTATTTGATTGCACTTTCATGGCAATAAAAAGAAGTAAACTAATTATCATTATTAGACTCCAAGATAAAGATGCATTATTCGCAATTTGTTCCCAATTCCAATTCATATTTTTTTCACCCCTTTAACAGATATCATAGCAAATATTAATGAAAAAATCCCATATATTAAAAACTTAAAGGTTGAGACTATCCCAATTGGATTAATAAAAGCTGCCCCAAACCAAAGAACTGCCATATTCGAATAGAAATCTGCAAATAATTTTAACTGTAAATTGGTTAATTTCATTCTTCAAGCAAAGAATAATATTTTTTCTTTTGTTTCGTCAATAGGTTATAACCTACAAAAATTGAAGTTTAGACTACCAGAACAATTTAAAATTCTTAATATATGACTTCATTATTAAATCATTACCACTCTATCCTAACCGCCGCGGTTGAGACACTGATTGACCCACCTTCGTAGAGACTACAGTGGGTAAACAGGATAAGATAAAATCTAAATTTAGGATTAAATTAAAATTTATATTCTGTCAATGACTTCTTTTATTTTTTTTATTATTTGATCAATATTTCCATGAACGGTTGCGCCGGCGGCATTTTTGTGCCCTCCTCCGCCGAATAATTTTGCAAACTTTGTCACGTCCGTGTTTTTTTTGCTTCGAAAACTTAAAATTATTAATCCTTTTTTCGATTCAAGCAAAACTACGCCAAAATCTGTCTCACTGATTCCTCGAAAAAAAAGATCGGCCACCATCTCTCTTGCCCCTTCAGGAAAACTGTATTTTTTGTAAGTTTTATAGTCAACTGCCGACCAGACGAATCCCTTTTCTTTTTGCATTCTTGCCAAAAACTCCCCTACTAATTTTATGTAGCTAAAATCATATCTTTCGTAAAAATTCTCGCTGATAAAATCCATGTCCGCGCCATTATTGATTAAGTCCGTAACCGCCTTCATTGTTTTTTTCCGATTCTCGCAGTATCGTAAAAACACCGTGTCTCCCAAAATTCCCGTCAAAAGTAATGTGGCTAAATTTTGATCAATCTTGATATTCCAGTCGGAAAATAAACTATAGAGGACTTCTGTCGTTGAACCTGCCTGCTCGTCGATAAGTTTGAGCGGGTGAGAAAAACTATTGGTCTTATGGTGATCAATCACTATATAATCTATCGCTTCCGGCAGGGCTATCTCTTTACTTCCTGTCACCCGGTCGAAATTACCCGTATCTGGAATAATAAATAGATCATAGTTTATAAAGTTTTTAAAGCTCTTAAAGTTTATAAAGTTAATTTCCTCTGCTCCTTCTAAAAAGAAAAAATGCTCGTTGATTTTCTGACAGGAAACTATCTTGACATTTTTGCCAAGCGTTTTAAGGACATATTGCAAAGACAGAGCGCTCGCGATCGAATCATAATCGGGGTTTTTATGGGTGTTAACTAAGATATTTTTTGCCGTTTTTACTGATTTTAATAAATTTGCCGATAATTGATAATTCATGTTATAATTTTAACAGATGTCAAAACTAATTGTCATCGCCGGTCCGCAGTCTTCGGGAAAAACCAGTCTCCTCAATAATCTTAAAAAGAAATATTCAAATTGGCACTTTATAGATGAGATTAACCCCGCCACCGTTACAGGTAAAAAAGATTTTGGAGCTGTTAATACCGGAACCGAACTAGAGAAAAAAATTATCGAGAGAGATATAAATAATATTCGAAATATTAGTCGAGATCATCAAATTGTCGTTCTAGAATGCGGTATATTTCACTATGTGTATGCGAGACATTTTATTTATAGAGAACAGGCGAATTTTTATTTTAAAGAATATCTGAAGGCTCATAAGGGATTAGATACTCATGTCATTTTTATTAAAACCATTCCCGAAGTCAGCTTGGAAAGAAGAAAAGAAAAATACCTCAAAAGGATAATGGATAAAGGTATTACAGATAAAAAAATTATAGACGAATATCTCGAACAATATCGAAAAGTCATTGACGACCTTTATCCTTTATGGCTCGAATGCTACAAAAAAGTCCCTTTTCCGAAAATAATGATCGAAAATTCCTACAAAGAAAAAAGTGTCTTTCTCAAAGAGGCCGATGAAATTATCCAATCTTTGCTACCCCAAAAGTCTCCTTGATTGTAAATTTTTTACCGTCTGACAATAATTTCACGTACGCGAGATTATCAATACAGCCATCTATTAGGCTTTCATACGTCCCCCATCCAAGACTTACAAGCAAGGCCCTGATTGTTCCGGCATGAGTTGCTACCAAAATTATTTTGCCTAGATTATTTTTAGATATTTTTTTTATATAACCTGCAAACCGTTTTAATAAATTTTTGTCGTTTTCTATCCGGCTGTCTTCTTTTGTTGATTTTTGAAGTGTTTTAATTAATTTAATCAGATTTTTTTCACCAACAAAAGTCCGGCCCACAAAGATCCCAAAATCCCTTTCTCTCAAATTCGAAGATGTAATCACTTTTAGATTTCTTTCTTGGGCGATAATTTCTGCTGTTTGGCTGGCTCTTTTTAAATCAGACGAATAGATCTTATCAAAATCGATGCCTTTTAACTCATCTGCCAGCTTTTTTGCCTGGACCCTACCTTTTTCATTCAAAGGAATATCCTTGTGTCCTTGGATTAGTTTTCTCGCATTCCAGTCTGTTTCGCCGTGACGAACAAGATATAAAGTACAGAATTTTTTCATCAAATCTTATTTTATCACTTTATTGAGGAGGAGATGACGTCGGTTGTGGCTCTGATGGTGGAGCTGAAGTTGGCGGTGGCGGTTGTGATTCAGGAGGAGGCGACGTCGGTTGTGACTCTGGTGGCGGTGAAGAGGGTGGTGGAGATGGTTCTGACGGTTGAGAACTAGGAGAAGGAGAGGAAGAACCAGAAGATGAAGGAGCACAGTAGCTACCGGTCCAGTAATATCCGGATCCGCAGCTTCCTCCTCCGGAGTAGTTCCCGTAATTTGTCCCGCCAGGCCTTTCGCAACCGCAAGCATTATTAACCCAAGAGACGCAAGTTCCTCCTCCGGCACGGCAGGCCGCTTCTTGTTCTTGAAGAGAAGGCCCTTGGTAATTTCCCGAACCTCCAGATTCTGGCCGATTATTAAAGTCGCTGGTTTTACAGCTGCAGCTTTCCATATCCCAATACCCGCCTCCACAGCCTCCAGGCGGCATTGGCCGGTCAGCGCATTTTGTTTTATATCTTTCATAATCTTGGCTGCTCGATCTACACTCGCCCGATGAATCCTGATAATATCCGGATCCGCAATTTTTAGGAGTAATACATTTTTCTCCGTTCCAAAAACTTCCTCCCTGACAACCTTCTTTTGGCGGCGGATTATACTGTTCGCATTTGCCTTCGCGAAAGACCTGGCCGGGCGGGCAATAAGCAGGAACAGAAAAAGCTCCCGGATAACCGCCGTTACTTGAGGTCGTATAGTCTGGCATACAATAACCGCCGCGGGAAGATGACGACTCTGTCTTCCAGCTATAGCCGGCAGGACAGCTACCGGGCGCCGGCAAATAATTATTTATTCCAGATCCATTTGGATTATCAGGGATGCATGGTCCGCCAGGATAACCGCGATGATAGGCTGGCGGACAAGACGACTCTTTAATCTCGCCACCAGTATTTACTGAATAATTATAGTTTGGAGCGCAGTATCCGCCTTCAGGCATAAAAGGAATACCTACCCAGTGGCTTCCAGTCGAACAATTTCTTGCTGTTGGCGGTTGATATGCTGACGGGTCAGCCGGCCCAAACCTATCTCCGATCGCCTTGATCCTGGCAAAAGAAGGATCATTGAGTAAATTGGGATTTTGCTGGACGAGTTGGTTGATATATTCGACGTCTTCTTTTCTTGGCTTCATCCGCTCGACCACCTCTTGATATTTTTGTTTTTCTTCTGGTCGGTATTTAAAAAAATCCTCCGAAATAAGATCCGGCCTAACTGTATTTTGCAGTTCTTCCAACCTAACCATTGGCACCCAAAAACGGCGAAGCTCGGTAGGAACAATCTCCCCTGGTTTGTAACTACTCGCAAACTCCTGCAGTTTTTTTATTGTTTCCGTATCGGGTTTTTGCGTCTCGAGTTGCCTCAATTCATTGAATTTTTTTACCTCGACGATGGTCATGTAATTAAAGGGAAAGTAATTTCTGGCCGCTTCGTCCATCTTCTTAAAATCGGCTTGGGGGATAAAACCAGCTTGAGTATATTTACGCATTTCCTCACGCGCCTTTTGCCGTGAGTCAACGTTAATTAACTTGGCTACCTCTTCGGGGCTCAAGAGCCCTTGAGCCTTTAATGACTGGAGGCGCTGGACAACTTCTTCGGGAACAGCCGGCTTGCCCAAAACATCGGCAGTCGTATCCATCGCCTGTTCGCTGGCAGAAAGTGCAATCCTTATCCCGCCTTCAGCCTGCGCTGGAAGTCTCAAAGCCAGCTCTTCCAAAATCAAACTGTGGCGAGCCGCCTCAACGTCAACTACCGAAACGAGCTTGTTGACGTCTCGGCCTTGTTTTTTTAGACTGACGATATTTTGAGAAACTTCGTTGAGTAAATCTTGATAGTCGTCTGTCAGGCCGGAAACCAAATTAGTTTTTCCCTTTTCTGCCAAGACGCGCATTTCGGCCAAGCGCTCGGCCGCATAACCAAGTCTTTTTTGTTCACGGCTTTCAGGATTGAAAGTAAAAGTAACATTAATCCCCTCTTCCATCTTTTTTAGGAAATATAGAGGATTGTCAGAAGCGACGTTGGTGAAAAAACCAAAGAAATAGGTCGGCCGAGTAAGATTTTTGTAATCGCCGTCTGCCCGAGGCGATGATGAAGCAGTCGTTTCGCCCAAGACTCTGTCATCGGTAATCGGATAACGGTTCCAGTCAAAGTATTGATGGGGTTTTTCCAATCCATAGACTGTAGGGTTTAAAAAAGTAGTTAGGATCAAAAAGGCTAAAACTATAAAAAACCGCCTCATTAATAATGATTAAAGACTATTTTTCATTCTATGTCAAGAGCAAAAATTCTATATTATTTGATGATATAATTTAGAAGCTGCCGCAGTGGCGGAATTGGCATACGCGCACGGTTCAGAACCGTGTCTCGCAAGAGATAGAGGTTCAACTCCTCTCTGCGGCACAAAAAGTGTATAATTTATTTTTAAGGAAAGGTTTTGATATAAATGAAGAAAAAATAAGAGTTAGATTACAGTTACATTCTACCCATAATGAAAAAAAAGAGAAGTTATTTTGGAGCAAAATGTTAAATATCCCTTTAAATCAATTTAGTAAGTCAACAATAACAAATCCAAATAATAAGAGAAAACGCTTAGAATATCGAGGCACGTGCACAATCAAGTATTATGATGTAAAATTACTATTACAGATAACGGGAATTTATAGTTTTTTTGGTAAGTTATTTTAAAAGGAGGGTTGCCAGAGTGGTAATGGAGCGGCTTGCTAAGCCGTGACGATGAATAGTCGTCCACAGGTTCAAATCCTGTACCCTCCGCCAGTTGGAAAAATAAAATGATTAAAAACGTTAATTCTCACTAGTATTGTCCTGTTCATTTTCGACTTATGAATACAAAGCTTATAAAATGGGTTTTGAGGATAGCCGTTGCCGGCGAGTTTTTCGGCCATGGAATCCTTGCTTTACAAGGCAAAAAAGCATGGGTTGATTGGTTTGCTACTTTCGGTATTTCTGATCCTACTTTAGCTATAAAAATCTTATTTCTTATTGGTCTTATAGATACTACTTTAGCAATCATCGTCCTTATAAAACCAATCAGGCTAGCACTTTTGTGGATGACGTTCTGGGGATTTTGGACGGCACTCCTCCGGCTGATTGTCGGTGAACCGATCTGGGATTTCGTAGAGCGCTGGACTAATTGGGGCGCACCACTAGCATTGCTTCTCATAATCGGCTGGCCAAAAAACTGGAAAGATTGGTTTAGATAAAAAACTTTGATATATTAATTTTATCTGGGTGTCATTTGCATCTCTACTTAACTTTTACATTTTTATTTTAAATAATTAACCTCATTACACCCGTAGGGTGAGAAGTCTTATGTTGACTTTTAGTAAGCAAATGGATATAATAAGTAATCATGTCACAAACAGATGTGATCGCCAAACTCTTCGGAAGTCGTTCGCGCGTCTCCATACTTAAATTATTTTTGATTGATTACAGACAACAATATCGCGTCAATGAGGTCGCGCGAAAAGCTAAGGTGAATAAGCGTCTGGCTTCGACTGAACTCAAAAAATTAGTTGATATTGGTATCGTTTTACCAAATAAAATCGGAAAAACAGTTTTCTTTCATATTAATCAGTCGTCTTTTCTCGTTCAACCTCTCAAAGAAATCTTTTCTGACCATGATTGGCATGAATGGGAACGCCCTTCAAGAATTCATCACCTCATAATGACTCTTGAGGCAGGATTAAAACCGATGAAAGATTACTATGGCATCTGTCTTCCGAATCTATATAACGTATTTGACTACGACAATGTAACAATTTTTTTAAAAATTAGTGAATTTAGAGATGTTGGAAAACGGCTCATACCTATCTATCTAAAAAATAAAAAGAAGGTCTGGGATGATTTTCATAAATTCGCCGCAACGTTTAGTCACTGCAAAGATTACTCTTCATTTTATGAACAATACATAGAGTTCTGGAAAGTTGCCTATATAACTGAACCCGTATCTTTTTATATAGACAGCTTGCTCAAACCAGGAGAACATATCACTATTCAAGAGAAATCATTTACAGATGAATACGAAAATCTTTTATGGAAGTATGCAAAGGAAGCCGAAAAAAAAGGTATCAGAAACATAGATGTAGAGCCAATCTTAATAAATTATTTTTGGATCAGAAACAGCTATTACGGTGTCCATCAATTAACTGAAGAGGAAATAATTACTGAAATCAAGGCTAAAATGCATAAAGTCAAAAAAAAAGCAGTAATCATTCCTAGTCCGATATCTCTATCATCTGAATTAATACAGATCGGAAGAGATATGATTCTTATGCAAGATATTAGGAAAAAATATATGATGAAAGCTGCTTATTATCTCCATAAACATCTAAAATCAATCGGTAATGAATATGGGATCTCTCCTTTACTTATGGAACAAACTGTACCAAGTGAAGTACTTAATTACAAAAAAATTTTGCCAAAATTAAAAGAAGAGCTATCTCTTCGTCTGCGTTCTTGCACAGTAATAACTAGTTTAAAAAAGGGCGTACAGGTTTTTTCTGGTCAAAAAATGTTTCCTAAGGGCATTAGTAAAACCAGTCAAATTGAAGTAAGAGGAACAGTTGCTTGCGGAGGAAAAGGCGTCGGACGTGCAAAAATTGTCAAAAACATTGACGAAATGTATAAAGTTAACCATGGGGATATCATTGTTTCGCCAATGACTTCACCTGATATTATGCCGGCAATCCGAAGGTGTGTCGCTATTGTTACTGATTTTGGCGGAATCACTTGTCATGCATCTATCGTCGCCAGAGAATTTAATATTCCTTGTATCGTCGGAACAAATAACGCTACCCAAAAAATTAAAGATGATGACCTTATCGAAGTTGACGCAAATAACGGAGTCGTAAGAATACTTAAACAATGATCTTTTATGAGTAGTAAACGATATCATCATTTTAAAGGGAATAATCTCACTCCCTCTGAAAACGTTGAAAGAAAGGTTGTGGAACTATTATTAATATCAAAGATTCCGGATAATAAAAGAGATAGTTCTATTGTTTTTGAATTAAAGCATTCGAGCGAATGCGCTTTTATGTCTCGGATATTAGCCCAAAAAAGGGGTTTGAATCTTGAAATAGCTGAAGTCGCAGCTGTTCTACACGACATTTATGTAATTTTGAAAGGATCGTACAAAAACCATGCTAAACTCGGTGGGCCAATTGCAAAAAAATTACTTCAAGAAGTTGGAGGATTTTCCAAAAACGAAATGAATATAGTCTGTGAAGCAATTCTTCATCATAGTGAAAAAGATATCTTTTCGGATAAACCATACAACGAGTTAGTCAAGGACGTTGATGTTTTCGTCTGTTCGCTCTTAAAAAATTCTGAATCTAGTTATCGATTTATAAAATCAGAGACTTTATTCAAAAACTATAAAAAAAGAGTAGAAAAAGTGAGAACGGAACTAAATCTTCCTAAAAAACCAGCCTTTAGAAAATAGAGTGATACTTCATAAAAAATATCTTTTCATTATGATACGAAAGCATGGTTTTGTAGGTTATAACCTATTGACAATAGGATTTGATTTTGAATAAATTATTCTCATGATTTTTAATAGAAGAACAAGGTCGTTGATTTCAGATTTTTGCTTAGATATAAGCAAGGCTTACTTTATAGCATTATTCGTCACTCAAAAAGCTGCCAACTTGAATTTGATTGACTTGTCTATTGGCATATTTAATGTTATTATTTTCTTGTACTTTTCTAGAAAAATTTTAACTTGATTTATATGGATCAAACATCTTACAGGCTATTTATTTTAATGGGACTCATTTTTGTAATAATTATTAGTTTGCTAATGATAATTGATAAAAAACGTGAGCAACGATCAGCTAGTCGCCATAGTTAATTCTCCTTATACGTACTTGATTCTCCTCATCATCGCTATTTCCCTTATGTATCTTGCTGGAAAAAAGAAATAAAATACCATAACTACTGTCTAATATTACGGTGTAGTATAATTTTTTAATGTCAGATATTCATTACGGAGGAGGCGGAGCATATTTTTCTCAAGACGAAGTCATTAAGGCTAAAAAAAGATACGAACTTTTTGATACTTCAGTTATTCCTAAGATCTTCAAAGATGTTTTGAATCTTGAAGTAGTTTCTTTTGAAAAACCAAAAAGCTGGGGACTTCCCCATGTTATTTACATTGTTAAATTTAATAATCATCGTGATTTAGTATTACGCGCCAATCTTGGGCCAAAAAAACCAGAAATCTCCCTCTTAGGTGAAAAACTAATTACTGAAAAAGCCTCTAAAGCAGGTATAAAAACAAATAAAATAATTTATGTTGATATTTCAAGAAAAAAATATCCTTTTGATTTTCAAATCCAGGAAAAATTTGAAGGACTTGATCCGGAAGTTGTCTTTAAAGGCAGTCAAAAAGACTACGATCGGATATCTTTTCAATTGGGGCAAACCACTGCGAAAATGTCTAAGATTACCTTTGAAAAATTTGGTCGATTTGACGAAAAGTCAGCTCTGGAAAACAAGCTTTTCGGAACAAAAAATCAAAACTACGACTATATCGTAGTCGAATTAATTGATAATTTAAAATTTATCTCTGAATCTGGATACTTGTCTATCAAACAAACCGATCGGATAATGAAAGTTTTTGAACAATCAAAAGATTTAATTAATATAGAAAAAGGCTGCCTTGTCCACTATGATCTGGCTGACCATAACTTAAGATATGATCCAAAAACATTTGATCTCCAATTGATTTTTGACTGGGAGTCGGCAGTTTCCTCTGACGCTCTACTTGACCTTGGATCGTGTCCTACCTGGACTACATTGTACGAACGTGAAAAAAAGTTGCTCGAAGGATATTCTTCAATCAAAAAACTTCCGGACAACTATCAGAATAAATCAATATCTATCGATTAAGGACAATGATCTGGAAGCTCGTTCACAACATTAAATTTGACATCTTAAACACTAAGAGATTAAAGAATTTCCAAAATGCTTTTTTACCTTTTAAAGTCCTTGAGCAATAAGTTGTTTTATGTAAGATTGATAGGGAATATCCATTTGATTGGCTTTGACTTTGACCCTTTCTAATAAAGATATTGGCAATCGAATAGTAATTGGCTTACTGGTCAATTTCAGGTTAGGAAATCTGGCTCTCTGTAATTTAGAAAAATCTACATATTCAGTCGCATCGACTGTCTGCCAAAAATTTCTTTCTTCTTTTTCCGTCTTAAAATATGGTATTTTTTTAAGTTTTTTCATAATAGTTTTTTTGTTTTTTGTTCATCAATCGAGCGGAAATTATTCTAATTTTCTCTGCTCGAACCGTATAAACAATAAATAATTTTTTACCGTTCAATGTTACTCCTAAAGCAATTAGTCTTTCTTCTTTCTGTGAATGCTTGACGTCTCTTGATATTTTTAAATTCTCATCCAAAAATATCTCTTCGGCCTCATTCGGCGTTATTCCGTGCTTCTGATAACTCTTATCAATATTTCCTTTATCCCACTCGAACGCTTTATACTTCCCCGTATCACCCATTGTACATATCTTATACATACAATTATTAGATGTCAAGTACTAAATTTGGCCTTATTACATCGTAGGATGGGAAATGAATCTTATGCTTTAAACCTCTGACCAAAATTGTCGATCGCCTTTGCTTTATCCCATATCGATTCAAAGATTTGTTTCATCATATCAGCATAGTCTTTATTTTTAATTTCAATAGCCATCTCGTCATTTTTTTCCACACCCCAGAAAATTAAGGAATCTGGCATGATAAAAATGTCCTGTTTCATCTTCATTATTTTCTCTGATATTATGCGATGGCGGTAGTGTTTTGTTGTATATTCTTTATTCGTTGTCCACGATGTAGTTCCATCAGGCATGATCACACCTTCATTATTCGAAATAGATCTTATCCTATTATTTTTTTCAACAACCTGTTGCCGTAGCTCTTCGGCAAATTTATTTCCAACCACATTGGCCCATAATTCAGAATCAAACACTAGGAGTTCAATATTTGTCTTACTGGCTCTAATCATCCATTCTGCTTGTTTTAATCCACTGATCCCTTTGTAATAAAAAAGAGAGGTCTCGTCAAGTTTGCTTGTTATTAATTTTTGAGTATATTCATTTATTTTTTCAATTGATAGCTTCATTTTTTTGATTTTCTCTTCTAACTCAAAAATTGTCGTCTTAAAAGAATTAACCGGCGGAGCAATGTTATAAAAAGTCGTTTTTTCACCAATTTGAGTATTAAGATATCCTTTATCTACCATTGACTCAATAATTCGGTACAAAGTTGTCCGTTTAATTTGACAATGTTTTGATATTTGTAATACTGTACTCCAACCTTTTCGTGCTAAAAGAATGTAAAGAAGCTGTTCAGCTTCATTTAAACCAAATAATTGTAAATCTTTGTCAATAGGCATACCTTGTCCAATATTATGGACAACATTTTGACAGATGTCAAGGTCATATATATACTACAGGATATATTATGAAAAAAATCGAACCTAAAATACTTGTCACTAATCCGATGAGTTTCTCAAAGGAGCAAATAGCGCGTCTGAAAAAACTAGGAAAGGTAAAATTCCACAACAGTCATCCGGAGACAGCCGATGAATGGCTAAAACGATGCCAGGGCTATAAAATTATTTGTTCTTGGATGTTTGGCCTTCGTGAGAAATATCATCAATTAAAAGATGCTTTTATCACGGTTCCGTTTGTAGGAGTAGGTAGTTTTGCCGACCCTTCGGTATTGAAAACTAATAATATTACTCTCTGCAATGCTCCTGGGTCAAACCGACATGCTGTCTCTGAATGGATTATTTTTATGATCTTGATGGCGATGAGAAAATTAGGAAAATATACCAATACAGAGGAAACTCTTAGTTTCCCATTGTCCGATCCGACAATTGGATTAGCCGGAAAGAATATAACTATACTAGGGAAAGGTAATGTCGGAAAGAGAGTTGGTCAGATCTGCAGCGCTTTTGAAATGAATGTTACCTATTTTAAAAGGGGTGATGACTTGAAAACAGCTGTCAAGAATGCTTATATTGTTGTCAATGTTTTGAGTTCAAACCCTGATTCAAAAGGATTGCTCGACAAGAAATTTTTTAACTCTCTCAAAAAAGGTAGTGTTTTTATTACGGTTACGGCTGACGAGATTATCGATATAGAAGCGATGCTTAAAGCTGTCAACACGGGCAGACTATCTTATATAGCCCATGACGTCATGAGCGCCCGACCGGCTGACAGCAACAATCCTTTTTATATCAAACTTCAAAAACACCCCAAGATATTTGCTACACCTCACATCGCTGGATTTTCCGATGTCACCAACAAGATTGGTAACGACATGATGATCGATAATCTGGAAGCTTATCTAAAAGGCAAACCTATTAATGTTTTTGGAAGATAGATTGAGCCTCGTCAAGACAACAACACTCCTCCGTCAACGACAACCTGCGTGCCGGTCATATAGGATGACATTTCGCTGGCTAAAAATGAAACGGCCTTGCTGAAGTAATAAGATATACAAGCATAGCCATAGATAGCCATAGCCTGCTGATATGATATAATCTGATACTAAATGATGGCTAAAGAAGTTAATACTCTAACAAACCTTAGTCAACTGGCAGAAAAATCATCAAATAATCCAAGTTTAACCGAACAATTAAGATTACTCCCTGAAGAAGCCTTTACAAGAATGAGAATCCTTCAACCAGAAATCGGCTGTGGTAATGTTTGCGCTGATTGTAGTCAACTTGCTAATCCATCAATCTGGAGTTTAACAACAGAAGGTTTAAACCATTTAATGACATCTATAGCAACCGTGGCTGATGAATCTGCAATAAAACTGGGTTATAAACGCGAACGCCATCCTGATACTATATTCCCTTATTTGGACAATGATATTGGATCTTACCCTTTTCTTTCGGAGTTTTTACAACGTCTTAGCCAAAACTTCGGAATCAAAGCCAAGATGACAACAATTGGATGGTCTAGACATAATCAACAACTTCAAGAAATGCATGAACGTATTAATCAAAAAAACCTTGATGCCCTTACTGCTGTCAGTTTTTCTTTAACCTCTTATACAAGGGCGTTAAGATTTGGTCAAAAACTAACAAACCCCGAGGATTATATTGCTGATTTGGCAAACGCATTAAAAACTTATCAACCAGCAATAAATTCACTTGGGACAGGGAAAGAGTCGGGTTGCGTAACATTAAGATTTAAACCACTCGTTAATAGTTATGAAGACGGATTAGACGATAATTATATTGATGAATTTCATGTTATCCATTCGGGTCCATATCTGTTAATCAGCAAAAAGAAACAAAAACCCCCAGAGACATCAATAATTTTTTCAAGAGATGGACTAGTCTTTGATCAACCTGGTTTAGATTATTTTGTAATTATTTCTGATAATTTAACAGGTAAGCATAAATGGAAAGAGGTTGCACGTAGTGCTGTACATTCTCTATCAAATGGAGATTCTTTAAATCTTGACGGAACAGTTAAAGAATCAAAATTATTTCTATTATCAAACTCTGAGGGACAATATTATGCACTAGACCCTGACTTTCAAGAAGATGGTTCTTTTAAAGGTAAATTTTTTTATCCTAAAACCGAAAAAAGACCAAGAAGTGGTTATAATGATTCGGAAAGATATTTTTTAAATTCGCTCATTAAGTATAAAAAGTCTCTGGGTTTGAGATCTTATGATTTATTACCTAATGCAAAATGGGAGGATGTTAATGGAGTTATAGAGATTTTAGAAAAAAAGGTTGATGAATTATCAAAATATGATCGTAAAGCCTCTGAATATATTAGAGATGAAGTGCTTTTGTTGGTTAAAACATTAAAAAATGTGTTACAACTAGCTGGTTACCCACCTTCATATTTTTTTGATCCAAATTTTACCGTGGATACGGGTCAAGTTTTAAACCAAGGTCGAGCTATTAAAGATTTTAAGGGAATAGTAGTAACTCCAAATCTGCCAACTAATCCACAACACGTAAGAGTTATTAATACATGGGAAAAAGAAACGGTATGGCGTTGGGCTGTTGCCCCTTTTTCACGTAATTCAAAGTCTAGCAGTGTTGTTGGAAAAAATGTTTTTGCGATAAAGCCAGGGATTGTGATTCAAGAACTAAATCCAGCTACTCTTTTGCCCTTTACTTCTGAAGGAAAAAAATTACGGGAATTTATCGTTGAGACGGATGAGGTTTATTTTGAACATATTAATGGTAGGCAGGAACTTGTTCAAAAAAAACGAATTCCTGGGATACCTATTAGTTAAAGGTAAAAAAACTCAGGTCACCCTTAAGATATCCAAAACTAGACTATGACAACAACACCCCTCCGTCAACGACAACCTGCGTGCCGGTCATGTAGGATGACATTTCGCTGGCTAAGAATAAGACGACTTTGCCGATGTCGTCGGGCTCGCCCATCCTGTGCATGGGAATTTTTCCCATAAAAGCCTCAAGGACTTTTGCCATATCCACTCCTGCTGGGACCTTCATGCCAGACTGCATTTTTTGCACACCTGGAGTAACAATTCCGCCTGGAGCAACGGCATTGACCCAGATTTTGTGAGGTGCTAACTCCAGTGCTAAATTTTTTGTGAATCCCCAGACTCCGTGTTTTGAAGCGTCATAATGAGCTAATCCAACCATCGACGGATGAAGAGCGTCGATTGAGGTAATGTTGATTATTTTTCCGCCTCTACCCTGCTTGATCATCTGCTCTGATGCGTATTTTGAACAAAGAAAAACACCTTTCAAATTGATTGTTAAAACTTTATCAAAATCATCCAAGGTCATCTGATGAACAGGAATATTCGGATAGATTCCGGCATTATTCACCAGAATGTCCAGCCCGCCAAACTCTTTAACTACAACGTCGAGCATATTTTTCACGTCCGCCTCGCTCGATACGTCTGCTTTCAAGCCTTTAACCTTAAATTCTTTTCCTGTTAGATCGCTAACAGTTTTGTCTATCTCTTCTTGATTACGGCCTGTGACCAAAACATTGGCGCCAGCTTCAGCCAGACGATAAACAATTCCATAACCGATGCCGACCGCTCCGGTGACAATCGCCGTCTTTCCTGTTATATCCAAAAGTTTATTTCCTGGAATCATTTCCATATTATTTTTTTAGAATTATTAATTTCTAATTTAGTTATAACATATTTTTTCTAAGCAATGATATAATAAAGTTTATGGATGAATCGGTAAAAGTAATTTTGAAAAAATTGGATGATATTGATAGTAGATTAAAAAGTATCGAAAATCCCAAAAATCAGCCTCATTCCACCTCCGAGGTGGATGGTGGCGAAAAAAAGGTGGAACGTGACCCGTTGTTTTCAAAAGCTTTAGAAGTGATGGACAAATACGATGAAATATCCTCAAAACAGTTGTCTGATAGCCTAAAAATCGACGTCAAGCGCACCGAAGTCATCATGGACCAGATGGAAGCTGCGGGAATAGGAACATGCTACACTAAAGAAACTTAATCTTCTTTTCGAAGTCGTCGGGGTGAAACCAAAGCTGGGAGGATGTAATGATTTCAGTAGTTTTGTGACGATTGATCAATAACAATTGTATTTTTTTAAAAAATAACTCAAGAATCCGACCAAAATTTAGAATTATGAATTTAGAATTATGAATCAACTTAGAATTTGAAATTTTATTTTTTAATTCTGAATTCTGAATTCTAGATTCTAAATTCTCTATGGCGTTCGGAAAAAGCTTGAATATCCAACCGTTCGCTACTAAGAACCGTTCGTAAACGTAATCTTTATTAATAATCGGCTTCATCTGCAGGACTTCGTGGCCGACAAAAAGAGTTTGCTTGAATTTCGGGACTTTTAGATTGCTTTCATCAAAGAAAAGATTGAGACAGACTTTATCCGAGGCTTTTTTTAGCCCTAGAGGTCTTTTCAACCCCATAATAAAAGCTATCATCGTGGCTAAAAATCTTCCGGTGAATAAACGGTTTTTTTTGGTAATAATGAATAAATCTATATCATCGTCCAAATCCGCATTCATCATCGAGATTGATCCAGATAGACCGACTAATTTTATTTGCGGAAATAACAAAACGAGCTTTATATATAATCTAAACCTCCAATTCCTTAATTTCTTTTTTGAATTCGTAATTCGTAATTCGTAATTAATTAATTGTTTAATTGCGGATTTCGGATTACGGATTATACTATACTGGGGTGGAGTATCTAAAACAGCTTCATACATCGTTTTTAGCGTTTTTTTTGAAATTTTTCTTGGAAAAAAGGTATAAACTTCCTCAAAGCGCGGAAAGTAGTCAAAAACGGCGAAATATTTGATTATCGAAGCTAGTTTTTTATCCATTTTTCCTTAAAAACTAGGTATATAAATTTAAGCAGTCTCAATTGTCTTTTTGATCGCCAAGGTTGGTTTATTAAGCGAAACAACCATTCTAGTCCTAGCTTTTGCATAAATAACGGCGCCCGCCTTACACTATTAGATAAATAATTAAAGGCTCCACCCACTCCCATTACCACGGATCCGGACAATTCCTTTCTATGACGCTCTATCCATAATTCCTGGTCAGGCGAACCAAAAGCAACAAATGTTAATTGTGGCTTAAAAGAGCGCACTATTGAAAAAATCCTTACCTCTTCATCAAACACAGGATTTTTTACATTTCTTAGACCATAAAGTCCTTTAAATTTAGCCTTGGGAAATTGTTCATTATAGCAATCGCTAAGTTCAAGTGCTAAATTTGGTTGACCACCAATTAGAAGCACTCTTAAGCGCATACTAGAAGCCAAATTTATTAAATCTTTCATAAGGTCAACTCCTGTTAATCTTTTTAGGCTTAAATTTAATAAACGGCCCGCCATAACAATCCCCGCTCCATCAATAATCTTGATTTGGGCTGTCTCAACAATCTTTTTAAATTTTTGATTCTTTTGAGCAATCACCAAATTCTCCGGGTTAAGAGAGATGATATGAAAAAAACCCTTAGGAGATGATAGGTACTTTATAATTTTCTCTAGGATATCCTGTTTAGACTGTAATGGAATCGTTATGCCTAATATCTTATTTTTATCCATATTTTATCTATTTGTTATAGGTTCAATTTTAAATTTTCAATTTTCAATTTTCATTGAATTTTGTTCAAATTATTTTTTGAACGTTTTTATTATTTTAACAAAGTAAAAATCTATTTGATATAAAAAATTGTTTTATAACAATAAATTATACTATAAGTTTTATGTTTTAAGATTTATAAAGTTTTTTTAATATTTAATGTTTAATTTTTAATATTTCATTAATTACTATCGGATAGCTTCCTTAAAACTATCCAAATTTTCAATCGCCATTCCGACCCCTCTTATGACACAAAACAACGGATCATCAACGACAAAAGATGAAACGCCAGTAAAGTAGGTGATATAACGATCGATATTAGTCAACAGCGAAGTACCACCTGACAAAACTATGCCTTTATCAACGATATCGGAAGCCAACTCCGGCGGAGTTTGAGACAATACTTCTTTAATGCCTTCAAGAATTAGTTTTAAAGGTTTAGTAATAGCTTCGTTAATCGATATTTCGTCAACTTCAAAGATCTTTGGCAATCCTGATTGAAAATCCCGCCCCTTGACCTCCATTTTTCTAACCTCCGAGGTTTTCCCGCTTCGCTCCTCAACCTCGGAGGTTGATCGAGTCGGTTCGATAAAAGCATTAGCTAGCTTTATTTTTATATCTTCGGCGGTTCTTTCTCCAACAATGATATTGTGATTTTTGCGTAAGTGTTGGATAATCGCTTCATCAAGCTTTGTCCCTGCCACTCTGACGGTCTTATAAACCACTAGCTGTCCTAGTGAAATCACCGCCACTTCGGTCGTCCCGCCTCCCAAATTAACAATCATGTGACCAGAGGCCTGGGAAATCGGAATTTTGGCGCCGATTGCGGCCGCCAAAGGCTCTTCGATCAAATAAACATTGGAGGCTCCCGCCTGTTTACAAGCCGCCACCACGGCCCTTTTTTCCACCTGGGAAGAACCGCCTGGAATAGAGATCATTACTTCGGGCCAAAAGACACCTCCTTTTAAGGCTTTTTTTAAAAAATAGGTGATCATCGCCGAGGTAGTAGTATAGTCGGCAATTACCCCTTCCTTCATCGGCCGGCTGGCAATAATTGACCCCGGTGTCCGACCAAGCATGTCACGGGCATCGTCGCCAACAGCCAAAATCCTCTTGTCTTCAATAGAATAAGCGACTACGGTTGGCTCATTCAAAACTATTCCCTCGCCTTCAACATAAACAAGAGTATTGGCTGTTCCAAGGTCGATTCCTATTTTTTTACGGAAGAACATAATATTCTATAGTATAATACAGTTGAATATGAAATTTCTTTCTAAGTTTATATTTTTTCTCCTGTTTTTGACGATATTAGTCTCGGTTATCGCTTATGCGCGCGGTTACCGATTTGACTATAAAAATAAATCTTTGAGCTCAACTGGTATTATTGCTGTCACTTCTTATCCAAAAACCGCCAAAATCTATCTCAACGGCCTCCTTCACGGCGTCACCGATAACAACCTTACTCTTTCTCCAGGAGACTATCAGATCGATATAAAAAAGGAAGGATTTACCAGCTGGAGTAAAAAAGTCAATCTCAAAGGCGAACTGGTAGTCAATATCGACGCTGTTCTCTACCCGGCGAACCCGTCATTATCTCCTCTGACTAATCTGGGCATTGTCAAAGCAGTTCCTTTGGAAGATACTGATAAAATCGTAGTTTTTGCAGAGGAAGGTGTCTATCTTTTTGAAGCCGCCAGAAGACCTCTATCTTTTTTCCCACCCTTAAAAACCATTGTCAAAAAAGAACTCTTTACAACTCCCATTGATTTCTCAACCGTCGAAGTCGAGATTTCGCCAGACCAAAAACAGGCTATCGTTGATAACTATCTTATTTCTCTCGAGGAAGAGAATCAATCCATCCTCGACCTATCACTGTCTGCGGAGTCTAAACAAGCGCTTATTACGGCTTGGGAAGAACAAAAACAAGCCAACTTTTTGAAAATTCTCGAAACCTACCCGCCTGAATTTTCTAAAATCGCCTCTGATTCTTTTAAGGTTATTTCCTTCTCTCCAAATGAAACAAAGGTATTGTATCAATCATTAGACAATGTTAGCCTTTCGCAGATGATCACTCCGCCCTTGATCGCTACCAATCAAGCCATAGAGACCCGCAGTTTGAAAAAAGGCGGATTTTATATCTACGATAAAAAAGAAGATAAAAATTATTTTATTTCGAATTTCGAATTTCGAATTTCGAATTTTAATATCCAATGGTATTTTGATTCGCGCCACCTTGTCATTGAAGAGGATAAAAAGATTTCGATTGCCGACTACGATAATACCAATCGTCAACCGGTTTACTCCGGTCCTTTCGAGGCTAAATTCTTCACAACTTCTTCTGACGGAAAAATACTAATTCTGGCAAATCTGAATCCAGAAGCCAATAAACTCCCTGATCTTTATTTGGTTGGAATTCGCTAAGACTCAGCGGTAGTATTTTTTATCACACGAGAGTCTCACCACTTCGTGGTCCCCTCGAAAGTGAAAAAAATCCTCCCGCTTCGTCTTTGGAAAAAAGCGAAGACACCTGTTTTTGAGTCAATGACTTAGGGCCCCTTTGGGGTGAAGTCGACTCAAAAATACGGTGTCGAGCTTTTACTCTGCAACACGAACGGCAAACACGAGTAAGCGCTTAAGCGTAGTTCCCGGAGGCCAGCAGGTTTGGAGCGTAAGAAACTCACGATTGGTCTTTCGGGTAAGATACTCAACTTGCGACGGATCAACGACCTGATTGCCAATGATGCGATAGACGTATCTTTGCCCTTTATAAAAAAGATTGACTTCGTCACCCTTCTCCAGTTTGTAAAGAAGATAAAAAACCGCGTTATAGTTACCGACGTTCCAGAAATAGTCGGTCGAATGGGCAAAAAGGAAGATGTGTCCACCCTCTCCAGGAAAAGCCGTCCCGAGAGTATGGGCGACGCCTTTTTCCAAAACGTCTAAGTACTCTTTTTCGTTTCCGGCATTAGTATTAGAAAAAATCTTTGCATTGGCACCAATTTTGGGAACGACAATCGAAAATTCCGGATCGCTCGGAGCTAAAACTTCAACCTGTTTAAAGTTGAAGGCTCTGGCTAATAATCCTTTGCTTTCGACAGCCGGAGGAGGAATTGTAATTGTATCAGCCACAATATATTGCTTGTTGAGCTTGCTATTAATAAAATATTTAATTTCTTCACGGACGGGAGAATATAGAGTCTTTCCTATCATAAAAAGCGACGAAAACAGTAAAAAATTCCCAAGCGTCCTAAGCACAAGTACCCTAAAATATTCACTTGAAGTGGCCTTATGGATATGATGACGAATTATGTGTTTACGTGAAAGCTTTGTAGCATTCTTCATTTTTGATATTTGATCTTTAATATTTGACCTGCCTGCCGGCAGGCAGGTATTTCTTACTGTGTCCTCAGTAAGAATTGAACTTACATCGCAGGTTTAGGAAACCTGTGCTCTGTCCGTTGAGCTATGAGGACTGGCCAAAGCTAATATAAAATTTATAAATATTATAACAGTTATAACGCTTATTTTTTGCCCTTACGGTAGTCCATTCGCTTTTTAAAAAGATTCTCTCTAAATCCACCCTCTTTGACGAACTGCTCTTCCATCCATCGGAGTTTTTGATCAAGAAGCTGATTAGTTTGGTTGATAAGACAAATCATGGCATTGGCGGCAGATTCGCCCGAAGAAATATAATCTTTATAATTTTTATAACTGTTATAACGGTTATAAACTAGGGCACGCACTTTCCGTGCTTCCGGTGAATCCTTTTCCCAAAGTTTAAGATTGTGCTGTCGAAGATAATCCTGATAGTCGTTTAGCAATTCTTCTAGCGATCCACGTGCTACTCCAACTAATTTTATTTTGCTTTCAATACTTTTTTGAGTATAGCCCTCAGCAATGTTTTGCTTGCCCGATCGGGCAGATTGTTCCATTTGGTCACGAGTCCGTGAATGATAGTCAATATAAAGTTTGACAAATTCTACCGTAAAATCATGAATGATCACCGATTGTTTATAAAACGCCAAACTCTTATAACCTTGGCCATCCATAAGTGTTATAATAATTATAATTTTTATAATCTTTATAAAGATTATAATGTTTTTGTAAACCATATGTTCATCGTCATCGAAGGAATTGATGGGGCCGGGTGCGAGACGCAGGCAAAAAACCTTTCCGAGCTTCTTGGTCATTCTGGCAAGCGACCGAGTGATAGCGAGGGAGCGCGTCCAGAATCTGCAAACAACGATTCTGGAGTCGTCGCTCCGCTCCTCCCCAGAATGACGAATGTTAGCCTGATTAAATACCCTGACTACGACAGAAACGTCGGTAAATTAATCAAAGAATTCCTCTATCAAAACAAGGATTTGACAGCCGAACAGCAATTTCTCCTCTACACAATGCAGTTTATCATGGACAGCCAAATGATTGCTGAAAAAAGAAAAAACGAAATTGTCATTGCTGATCGTTATTTTACCACTACTCTCTGTTATCAGACTCTTGAAGGCGTTGACATGAAAATGGCCTTGGATTATGCTAAAAACTTTAAAATAGAAATCCCTGATATGGTTTTTTATCTAAACGTCGACCCAGATATAGCAATCCAAAGAAAGGGCGGCGAAGACAAAGAGAAAAACCGCCGGGAAAAAGACTTTGAGTTTATAAGACGTACACACAAACAGTATGACTATCTCGTGAAAAACCAGGTTTGGACGAAGTGGATTAATATTGATGGAAATAAATGTATTGAAGAGATTACAAAAGACATTTATAATAAAATAATAAATAACAAATTTTTGAATATTTATTATTGGTAATTTGTTATTCAATTGTTATTTGTGTTTTGTTATTTGGTATTTACTTATGGAGCGAACTTTGATCATAATAAAGCCTGACGCCGTCAAGCGTGGCTTGATTGGTAAAGTCATTGAAACTTTTGAAAACGTCGGACTCAAACTAATGGCCGCCAAGATGCTCCGACCAAGTTCCGACGTCATTAAAAATCATTACCCTGGAACACCTGTTTGGATAAAGGAAATGGGAGAAAAAACCATTGCTTCTTTTAAACAAAGTGGAGGAAATGTCAAAGAAAAAATGGGCACAGACGACCCACAGAAACTAGGCCAGTTTGTTTATGACCGGCTAGTCAAATACTGGATGGAAGGACCAATTATCGTTATGATATGGAGTGGACCAGATGCCATTCAGATCGCCAGAAAACTAAGAGGTCATACTATCCCATTACTATCTCAAACTGGCACACTGCATTCTGACTATTCTTTTGATTCCTCTACTCTGTCTTCGAGTCTAGACCGCGTCGTCAAAACTTTTGTTCACGCGTCGGGCAGTAAAGAAGAAGCCGAGAGAGAGATCAAATACTGGTTCCCAAAAATGGAATTTAAAAATTATGAAAGAGAAGTTGATTCTTTGTATTTAGTATAACAACGATTCTGGATGCGGCCTCCGGCCTTACCAGAATGACGTCATTCTGGGGAGCGAAGCGACTCCAGAATCTAATAAATATGAATAAACAAAAAGCATTACTCATAATAAAGCCCGACGGCGTTCAGCGAGGAATTATTGGAAAAATTGTCAGCCGTTTTGAAACTGTTGGCCTAAAAATCATCGGACTAAAATTCGAGTGGGCAACTAAAGAAAAAATCATTGCTCATTATCCGGAAACCGAGGCTTGGTTTGCTAAAGTCGGACAACGGACGTTGACAAATTACGAGAAGAAGGGACTGGACGCAAGAAGCGTGTTTAAAACAAACGATGCTGTTTCAATCGGAAAAACCGTTAAAGGTTGGCTAATCACCTATTTACAAGAGTCCCCTGTTTTTTTAGCAGTTGTTGAAGGCTACGACGCCATAGAAATTGTCCGTAAACTATCCGGCAATACCATCCCTGTCCTGGCTGCGCCTGGGACAATCAGAGGTGATTTTAGCCATGACACGATTGACTTGGCTAATGAACAAAACAGACCCTTAAGAAATATCATTCATGCTTCAGACACGGTTGAAGACGGAGAAAAGGAAGTCAACCTTTGGTTTAAACCGGAAGAACTATTTTCCTACGAAACTGCCGGAGAGAAATTTATGTACTCCATGAAATAAAATAGACTTTAATCTTATAGTGTGTTACAATTAAAAAATTATGCGTAGGGAAAGTCATGCTTTGCGTAATATTATAGTTTCACTTGGCTTACTTGCTAGTCCATATCTTTGTCGTTGGGCTTCGCCTGAATTCTATACCTCCGTTATTGGATATGCAATTCCTATAGCATGTCTCACTATTGGTGTTATAAGTGTTGGCGTAGCTTTAGCGTTAAAAAACCGACCTAATCATTATATTGATGGTCGGGCTGTTGATTCAATAGAAACTCACATAGATTTCACTGGAAAAATTACTAATATAAAAACGACTGAAAAAACTCCTTTTTGGAGAAGAAATATAAATACCACCAGGTCTGTTTTAGTGATACACAATCAAGACGGATCAGAAGAAAGAAAATGATCTTTCTCTCAAATTTAACCTTATTTCTTCGAAAGACCGCGGTAGACGTAGATAAAAGCGGCTAAAAAAGTAATTAGAGATATTATTGCTAAGACGTATGGATTTGGATTCATATATTTTTTTTAACGATTAAATAACCAACTACTAATAAAACGGCACTTGCGATACCTGCTACGCTAAAAACTATAACTAAATATTCAAATGTCATAATTATCTTTTAATTAATTTTACACCAACTAACAAAAAAATGGAACTAAAGAAAATCCCCCAAATAATAGAATAAAAAATCTCGTTTATATTTCTTCTCTGATCTATAAAAACTCCAATCACTCCAGCTGTAAACCAAGCGACACCGATATTTGAAAAAAATTCCGCTACTAACTGTCTTTCAGTCTTAATAAAACTGCTCATTATCTTTATGAACTTTATAACTTTATAGACTTTATGAACTCTTTTGTCTATAGACAATGACCTACCAAATTGCTATTTTAGATCGATGGAGCAGCAAAATTTTCACGAAGTGCCATTCAGTTTGAACACCCTTTTCATTAACTCTTTCACTTTTTTATGAAAATCGGCCGTGTCTTTGTTATTGGTCAACACGTAGTCACAATAGGCTAAACACTTCCCTACTTGTTGTCCTGATTTTTTTTGGCCGACGCCGAGATCACGTCTGTCGACTTTGACAAAATCATTCCATGTTTTTGGGTCCCATGGCTTGGCCCGTTGTAATAATCTTTTGAATCTAATTTCCCTGCTCGCCTTAACGCCGATCAAAATAAAAGCCGGGTTTTTTTTCAAAAACTCTATCTCGCCTGGATTACGAATTCCTTCAATGACATATCTTTGGATTTTAGATTTTAGATTTTTGATTTTAGAAATTGCTCGACGTGCCAAAACGTCGTCGCCGTATCTTTTTCGAAGCTCATCACCCATGTCTTGAAGTGTTTTTCTGGTAAATTCTTTTGTGCCTTTTTTATTTAATTCGTCATGAAGAATTGAAGAAAGTGAAAAAGAAACAAAATTCAGTTTTTTTATAAGATAATCTACCAAAACTCCTTTACCACAGGCAATCTGGCCAACGACGCCGAGAATTAACATAAAAGCAATTTTCAATTATCAATTTACAATTTTCAATAAATTTACAATGTTACAATTATCAATGTTTGAAAATTGATTCATTGAAAATTCAATGTAAATTGAAAAATGAAAATTGAAAATTAAAATCCATACATTCTCTTAATTATCTCCAATATCTTATCACCATAAAATAACATCGTCAATGTCCCTGTTACAAGAAAAGGCCCAAAAGGGATTTTGCTTTTGATTTTCTTTTTGTGCAAGATGAGCAACACTATTCCAAATACTGCGCCCGTGATAAATGCGATGTATAGAGCCAGGAAACCAGCTTTCCAACCGAGGAGAAGCCCCATAATGGCAGATAGATAGACATCTCCTAAACCCATCGCTCGTTCGTGAGATATGTAATAGATGAGAAAAATTGGAAGGCCAACGATTAATGCCGCTATAACGTCATTCTGGGGAACGCAGCGACTCCAGAATCCGCTTGATAAGATTCTGGACAAGCCAGAATGACAAAGAGGGTTTGAAACAAACTTATATAAAGCAGAAAAAGCAAAAAAAGCTAATAATACCCAATCAGAAATTAAATGATATTTTAGGTCGGAGAAAAATACCACTATCAAACAAGATAAAATTCCCATTATAAGGACAGAACCTAGTAGGTTCTGTCCTTGAAAAAAAACAAAAACAAACGCTACCCCAGTTAATATTTCTACAAGCGGATACTGAAAAGACAGTTTTTTATGACAGCACCGGCTTTTTCCCTTCAAAAAAAAGTAAGACAATATCGGAATCAAATCATACCAAGTAATTTTTTCCTTGCAAAAATCACAATGGGAGCGCCCGGTAATTGATTCATCTTTAGGTAATCGATCGATCAAAACATTTAAGAAAGATCCTATTGAAGCCCCAAGAATAAAGATTATTAATTTTATGAAAATTTCCATTGTTTTAAGTATAACATTAAGCTATGATATTTTATATGTTTACCAAACAGATTATTGTCATAATAATTGCTTTTTTGACGGTTCTATTCAGTTATTCTTCTGCAAAAAAATTCCTTCTCAACCGCTTTGATCAGATTGAAAAAAAACAGGCGGAAATCCTACAAGAACTCAAAAAAAATAGACCAACTACCATATCCTCAACCGGTCAATCTCCTTCTTCAGATTTGATTCAGGAAGTAGGCAGACTAAAAGCCGAGGTAGCTAAATTAAAAGATCAGGTTGAGGAGCAAGATGATATTTTAGGTTTATCAGAAACTTCCCTAACTCCAATTCTGTCTTTATCTCCAACAAAATCAGTTAGCATTAATTTTGTTACCATCTCTGATCGAAAATGGCAGTCTGTTGAAGTCTATGAAACCAAAAGCAGTTCGTCAAAGATCATTGGTCAGGCAGTCTATGGCAAATACTATCCCTACACAGAAAAAGAGAATGGATACTATTTTATCAATCTCAATGACGATATAACCGGTTGGATTCACAGTCAGTTTGTCAAAGAATATTAAAATGACAAAAAAAATACTATTTTACTACTGCTTGCTTGTCTCTCTTTTTATTACAATTTCAGGAGTTATATCTAGCCAAAATCCTCAACAACTTCTCTTTCAACTGATATTTATTCCTATTGCAATATATTTTAGCTATACGGCTATTGAAACGTTTTTTAGCAAAAAAAAATCTCCTAAAAAGAAAGAAGAACACAATAAATCAGCTTTAATTTTAACGTTAGTTTTTTTTATAGTCTTGCTTGTAAATAGTATCCTTAAAATTAGTAAAAAAAGCACGACTGTTAATAATGTATCTAAAAAAATTGTGTTAACTATAAGCCCTAAACCAACCCCAGCATCATTTGTTACTTTAAAAAATGATTTTATTAACGATAAAGTAAATGTCCGTGATTCTTCTTCAATAAAAGGAAAAATCATCGGTCAAATGGAAAACAAACCCTATCTTTTTCTCAAAAAAAAGGACTCGTGGTATGAAATAATATTTAACGGAAAAACTCATGGATTTGTTAATGAAGAATTTGTTGAAATAAAAAAATGAAAAAATTTTTAATCTACTACAGTTTTATCATTGTTTCTATTATGACATTGATATCTTTTCTTAAAGTAGAAAATTCTGCTCAATTGATAAGCGCAGTGATTTTTTTTCCATTGTTTGCCTACTTCATGGAGCTTGTCACACCCAAAAGACAGAAAGCGATTGCCATTATTATACCTGTGAAAAACAGTACTAGAAAACAAGAACTGGTTTTAAAAGATAAGAAAAATAAACCAAAAGTAGATAAAACCGAGTCAGGTGAGGTCATTGAAGAAGACGTTGATAATGACCGAAGAGTTTTCTTAAAAATAATCGCTTCAGCTGGTGCTGGTCTTTTTATGATGTCAGTATTCACTAAAAAAACCCACGCCGCCTTCTTCGGCAGCGTCCCAGGACCTGGAACAATCGCTGTTAAGGATTCAACTGGAGCAGTTATTGATCCGGCAATAAAAACTCCAACTGATGGATATAAAATCAGCGAAATTGACGACGCCTCATCACCTGCCTATTATGGATTTGTTGACAAAACCGGCGCTTGGTTTGTCATGAAAGAAGATTCCTCGGGTGCTTACAGATATGTAAAAGGTAACAGCAACTTTTCTTCAAATTGGACCAACCGCGCATCTTTAACATACGGATACTTTGATGAAATATTTTAAAAAGGGTATATAATTAATCTAAAATGAAAAAAGAATATCTCGCCGCTATTATTTTAGGGCTTTTTCTTTTAGCTTATATCTTCGATACTATTGCTGGTCCGGTTTCTTTCGTTTTAAAATCTCCCTTTGAATTTTTACAAGGTGATCTTTTATCCCGATATCCATTTACGACTGTATCAATCGTCATTAAAACTATAGCTCTTTTTTCCTCAATTCTTCTTGTCTTTTCTATGTTTGAAAAAAAACAGCTGACCAAAGGATTAGTGATGTTTTTCATCGCCGCCATGTTTGAGCTCTACTCTATCCAACAGTTGGCAACAGGCTCCAATCTTATCCCGGTAGTCTGGACTATGACTTTGACTGCTACTGGTCTTTTACTTATTATTCCATCACTTATCTACATTGTGCTTGGTTTAGTTTTTTTGGTTATCGATAAAACAATAAAACCAGTTAGTGATAACGATATCGAATAATTACTTTTTTTAAATATTCTTTTCTTTACATCTGCTTTAAAAAAAATTTATTTTTCGTAAAATGAAGTTAGATAAAAAGAAAAATTTTTAAAATAAAAAAACTATGACCGCACCTAATTACACAACTGATCTAACTACTATTAATACTGCCGAAGCAACCACTGGTTATACCGAACCAACAGGAGCTACAGCCGGTGGTATCGCCGTTGCCGAAGTAGACTATTTTATTCAAGGAACAGGTTGTATTAGTAAAACATTCAACGCAACAGGTCTTGGAGGTTTACACTATAACAATGGTAGTGGTATTACCATACCGACGGATGGCGCATATATTGCGTGGATTTACTACTCTGCACCTAATGCTTTAGCCACTGAGGCAAACGGTGGCATGCGCCTATCTATTGGAAGTGGTGGAGGCGATTATAAATCGTGGTACGTACGGGGAAACGATACTTATGCTTATGGTGGATGGATCTGTATACCGGTTGATCCAACGGTAACAGCCGATGTGACAACAGGGACACCAACAACCACCTATCAGTATTTTGGCTATATTGTAAATTCTATTAATGCAGTAGCCAAAGGTAATCCGTTCGGTTTTGATGTAATTCGCTATGGTCGATGTGAGGCCCGCATTAACGGGGGCGATTTGGCAAACGGCTACGCAACATTTGCTGGATATGCAACACAGAACGATTCAACTACCAATCGTTGGGGTCTAATTCAGGCAGTTTCTGGTGGATATCAAGTGCAAGGGCTTGTTGTATTAGGATACACAAGCGCCGTTGATTTTCGAGATAATAATACGTCCATAGTTATTGCTGATACTAAGAAGGTTTCTTCCAATTTTAATGCGTTTGAAGTTCGTCAAGCAACTAGTCGTTTAGATTGGTCAAATATTACTTTTCTGGCTCTTGGAACAGTCTCCCGCGGTAATTTTATCACAACTGATAATGCCGATATAAATATAACTAACTGTACTTTCACAAATATGGGCACGTTTGGTTTTCAATCGAATTCAACAATTTTAACTTCAACTTTCAGAAACTGTAATTTAATAACTCAAAACTCAGCAAATTTTACGGGTTGCACGTTTGATTCTACTAATGATTCTGTCAAAGCACTTTTATCAAATAATTTGACTAACATTTCAAACTGTTCGTTTATTTCAGGCGGAACAAAACATGCCATTGAATTAACAAATGCGTGCGCGGGTAATTCTTATTCATTTGCCGGAAATACTTTTACCGGTTATGCGGCAACCGATGGATCAACAGGCAACGAATGTATTTATAATAATTCCGGAGGAGCAGTTACAATAAATATCAGCGAAGGTGATACGCCAAGTATTCGGAACGGATCTGGAGCCTCAACTGTTGTCAACTCCAGCGTCGATGTAACAATCCATATTGAAGATACGAATCAAGTTGCAATCGAAAATGCACGTGTGTATGTCACAAAAAATTCTGATTCAAGCGTCATCATAAATGGTCTGCTGACAAATTCATCAGGAAATGTTGTTGGAAGCACTGTGTCAGGAGCTGGAGGTATTACCATTCGAGTACGCAAATCATCAGATGGAGCCACAAAATACGTACCGACACAGGCAACAGGAACAGTCGGTGGCAGTAATTTGACAATCAATGTGACTATGTCAGAAGATTCAATTGCTGACGTAACGACCAATACAACCATTGCCGGAGATTTTACTATCAATACAACCACAAAAACTATCAGACATACGGCTGACGCAGTCGTCTATACAGCTAAAGATCTATATACTTGGCTGATGAACTACTTTGACGATTCCGCTCTCATGGATGACTCAATTCCAATGACAGCCCAAACCCCAACTGAATTTACATTGGTTAATGGTTGGTTTATGAATGATACCAGCATGCAGTTTATAAATGGAGGCGCTATCCAAACTTCGGGTTGGACTCATCCAACTAATACAACTGGTATTAGAATTTTGACCTTAGCTACTATTTCCGGAGTTGACGATACTGATCTTGGGACAACTGTTGCTGGAGTCACAACCGGAGATACGGGAAAATTAGTTGACTACAATACTACTCTTAAAAAATTATGGGTAAGGACTGATGCTACAGATGATGACTTTAACAATACTTCGGAAAATATAAATGTCAATGGATCTTTAGCTGGAGCAATGGGCGGATCAACCGCTGTAACTGGCGAAACCATTTGGTCAAATATATTCACTCTGGGCACTCTTGTATCTGGCACAACTCTTGATGTCTATCAAAATGATGCTCAAATTGCTCCTTTTTGGTCAAGTGGTCATATAGACGTCTTAATAAAAGTAAAAGAAGCTAGTGTAGAAACCGATTCTGGAAACTTAACAATTTTAGCTCGTAAATTCTCCACTCTTTACGATCATACTGTTATTGATGCCTCAACCGGTCGAAATCCTGTACCTCTGGCAGCATTTAACGATACTAATAACCAAACAGCCGAAGGAACAGTATCAGGCTACAGCGATATTACGATTACATTTGGTTACTATTCTTATGATTTGAATAATGGAAATGGTGCCCGTCCGTATGATGTTCAAATCAACTGCGCCGGAAGAATCCTTACCCAAGTTTATGAATATCTAAAATATGTAACACGTACAGGCTCATCAACAACATTAAACGGAGTTAGCGGTGAATATTACACTGCAGTTGGTGATATTAGACTCAACTATACTGGTGAAACAAACGGACCTTTTGTCCAAGGTTCTACTATTACTTCAAACAGTGGAGGAACTGGCTACATAGTTTCTTTAATTGACAATGGCACTACTGGAACATTGGTTATTAGAAACACTCATGGAACATTTTCCGACACCAACACTTTAACAAGCGGTTCAACAACAGCAACAATAAACGGTACTCCTGATACAATCACTCAATCAAAACAAGCGCCTTTCGGAACATTTGCTGGTGGAAAACTATTCGGCGCCCGAGGAGTAAAAATCTATAATATGCACAGTAATGACGCAAATAACTATGTGCTGACTGATTCAACCAATACGACCCAGACGCCTCCGTCAACCGTCGCTCTTGTTGTTGATTCAGTTGAAAGTGGTGATCGAATCGGCGTATACAGGGCAACCGGAGACAATACAATTGTTGATAAAGAAATGTTCACCTGTGCTGCTAATAATAATTCCGGAGAAACAACCTTTGATATTACAACTACTATTCCTTCGGACACTCCATCAACCGGCACTCTTCGTGTTGTAGACACTTCAGATGCTACATCTTCCCGAGAAACAAGCTATACCTACACCGGTTGGAGTGGTTCGACTTTTTCCGGACTCTCTCCCACTCTTGATCGAAACTATACGGCAACCGATGATAAAGCATATGTTCCATATATTGAAGAACAAGCAACTACAACCAGCGTAACAAAAAGCATAACCTATGCTTCTGACCGTTATGTGGTTGTTGTTGTTAGAAAAAAAGGCATCTTACCTTTTATTCAAAAAAAACAGATAACTAGTTCCGGCATGTCAGTCTCTGCTATCCGTACCACCGACTCAATTGTCACATAAATTAATTATTTTTCTCAACTGGAGGAGTTGGAAGTGGAAGTTGTTCGGTTTCTTTCAACCAATCAGGAAATGGACCTGGAAAAACCCTCTTATCACTACGGACCTGGGGCAAAATCCATAAAAATCCTTCAGCATCTATACAGTCAACAATCTTGACTTCATTATCAACAACCGTTTTTAAAGATAAGACATATTTTTGAAAGCTATCCTTATATTCTTTACTGTCTTTTAATTTTGCTAAAATTTCTTCTAGTCCGAGTCTTCCACCAACTGCCAAGACATCTTCAAGAAAAAAATACCAATGATCATCAACATATAGACGCCTAATATTATATCCATAAAAAACCGACTCTCCTTGAGCTAAAAGAGTTTTTGGTTTAGAAATTTTTTTAGGCAATGGAGCTATTGTTTTCTTATCCGATGTTTTTGCTGTCTTTTTTTTAGGTGTTTTTTTCACTGAATTAATTTGATATTTCAGTTTCTTGATTGTTTCGTCTTCTTTTTTAGAAAAGATGTTTGGCAGGATTCCCATAATTTCATTATCTTTTAAATGTTATCTGTTGTCAAGTTTTGACTTTTTCTTCTTTTTAACTCTCTTAATTTTATAGTCAACCGGCAAAGTATTTCCTAATATCTGTGGATCATGAACATTATGGGAAATGACATATTGGGATGATTTGTCTGGAATAATCTTCCAAGGCTTGTCAATTATTAAAGTATCGTTAGTATTCATAATAATTCCTCTTGTTTGACCTTCACCTTTCCCTCGGGAAATCCACAAAGGATAACCGGCAAACTCGTTAGACTTCCATTTTTTTGATTTATCAGTCAAGGTTTGGTTGGAAGAAAGTGAAACTACGCCGAGATCTTCTTTCCAGGGATCAGAGCCTCCTTTTGTTAGATGAGCCAGTTTAGGATTATTTTTAATAAAGTCTTTAATCAGGTACCATTCTTCATGAGAGGTTTTTCTGAACTTAGAAAAGTATTTTATCTTGAGGTATCCTGGCCAACTATTATCAGGAATGATGCTGACACAGTCTCTTTTATTGCCGTTAATGTCAATAATAATCATAAAGTATTTTTAATTATAGAAGCTATTGATTATAATTTCAATAAATTATATGATTTAATTTTATGGAGAAAAAAAACAAACTTTCCCTACCAATTCCTCATTTTGTCTGTACTGGCGGATGCAAATATGTTTCTAAAATTATGGGGAAATGCCCAACTCAAGGATGTCCAAGAGCTCGAAATCCCCTTTCTGAATGCCGATGCAAAAATAATAAACATGGGAATTTACTTGATCTGAACTCTAGTTTGATGCCAAAATAAAAATTTTTCTTATAAGCTCTTGACAATATATAAAGTAACAAATTATACTGAGATAAAGTTTAGAAAAATATAAAAAACTATGCCAATATCGAGTGATTTTACGATTGACTATGTAAATAAGCGCGTCTACCATTCATCAGGAACCACGATTTACACCGTCAACGAGCTCTATTCTTACTTAATGGATACTTTTGACGAGCTGACCCAGATGGATGATACCATCCCAATGAGTGCTCAAACGCCAACCGAATACACTCTTATCAATGCCTGGTTCATGGACGACGTTTCTTTCAAATATCTAAAAACCGGTGCCGTCCAGACCAATGGTTGGACATCAGGCGGAATCAGAATCAAACCATATGACGCGACCGGTGCCGGCACTGCTTTTGGTTCATCAGATATTGGAAAAGTCATCACCGAAACCGATACTGGACAAACAGGAACAATTCTCTTTTATGACGAAAGAACAGCTACAGAAATCGGTTATGTCTGGATCAGGCCAACGTCAGGAAGTGACACTTTTGCCGATGTCAACTCTGCTTATACCGTCGCCTCAAGCTCGGCCAGCGGTGTCTTTACCGCGGCTTCCGCATCTGGCGAGAATCTTTGGTCAAATATCTACACCCTAGGTTCGATCGAGGAGGACGATTCCCAACAGATATATATTGAACAAGACGGTTCTCGTATTTTTTCCGGATCTGAATGGTGGCCTGAAGCCGGCACCCGCCACATTGATGTTCTTATCAAGGTAAAAGAAGCAGGTACGGAAATTAACGGCGCCCAGATCACGGTTTTTTTACGCCATTATCCATCAGGTGGTAATGCTGATCTTTATGATCACTTCGGTATTGATCTAACTTCAGGTGGTAGAAACGCCGTACCTCTTGCTACTTCACCTGATTTGAACAATACGACTGCGACTGCGACTGTCTCCGGATATAGTGATATTAAGATCGTATTTGTCAATGGAACAGTCACTTATAGCGCAATCAGTGGAGACTTTACAAATCTTGAGACTGTCACCTGGACTGGCGGATCAGGAACTTTCCTCAAACAAACAACCTCGACCGGTTCAGGAACAATGACGATCGGCAATGTTACCGGCGACGCCGGGCCTTTAAACACAGAAACCATTACCGGAAGCTCTTCAGGTAAGACAGCAACTGCTTCTGCCAATATGGCAAATGCTTATACAGTCGGAAAAGCTTTTACTCAAGGCACTGACAATAACTACTCGGTCGTCATCGGCTCTGCCACCAGAGTCTTAAGTCAAGTCTATGAATATTTAAAATATGTGACAAGAATCGGATCAACCTACACGATGTATCCGACGGCGACTGCCCAAGGAGGAGCGATTAGCTTTACTACCAAACAAGGACAGCTCTATATCCGCGCCCATGAAGACAATCAAACCACGCCAACTAATACTTTCTCACCGGTCAAAGCCTCGCCTTTTGGAACATTCGCCGGAGGTAAGTTCTTCGGCGCCCAAGGAGTCTGGATCGAAAATATGGCTGCAGCTGACGTCCAGAACTATCAGCTGATTGACTCCGGAGGAACAACCAGAACTCCACCTAATCAACAGTCAATTACCATTTCTAATCTTCTATCAGGCGACCGGGTGGCTGTTTTTAGAACCACATCAGGAACTACAATTAATAAAGCGATGTTTACGTCAGCCTCTGGAAATACTTCAGGCAACTCCGCCTTTACCGTCAATGAAACTATCCCATCTGATACGCCGTCAACTGGCTCAATAAGAATTGTTGACACTTCAGATACAGGATCCACTCGGGAGACCCGTTATACATATACCGGCTGGACTAATAGTGGTAGTTCACAGTTCACCGGACTCTCTCCAACTCTTGACAGAACCTATACGGCAACAGACGACACTGCTTATGTACCATATATTGATACCGAAGCCGATGCTACATCTGAAGCAGTCACAGTCATCTACTCGACTGATCGGAATATCCTTGTCAGAGTGAGAAGAAAAGCCGCAACAGCAATCCTACCATTTGAAACAACCGGAACTTTTAGTTCTACTGGTTATTCTACTTCTGCTATCCGTACAACAGATACGATCGTAACTTAACTTAATCTTTATAATTGTTATAATGATTATAATATGCCCTCGCCTTTAACATTTGATTTTTACAACTCAATTATTGAAGTCCCCTCTCCTGATACATCGGTTGATCTCCAATACTTAATTAATCAAATCCGTGATACTGAAGATGAGCTGAATCCGGCTATGTCTTACTCAAAGATCGCCGATGCTTTTGGAAAACAGTCTTTAGGAGGAGGAACATTTGTTGGCCTGACAGTTCAGCTTTTAAATAATTGGAAGCTTCGTTTTCAGGCACGAAACGGCCCAGATACAATCGCCTGTATTGTCACGGGCGGAAATCTTGTTGCTGAATCAGGTAACCCAATTTCGCCATCAGCTTACACCCAAATAACAATCGCCCAATCCTCTTCTCCAACAATTGCTACTCCTGATGACAATACAAATATTAAGTATCTTATTGAGTCTCTCCGTGGTAGCGAAGCCAGTGGTATTGGTAATATTTTTTATTGGGATCCGGTAAACGGTAATGATTCAAACACTGGCACCCTCCCATCAAAAGCAGTTGCTACTTTTGCTCAAGCTCAAATCTTGACTACTGATTCTAATTTTGACGTTATCTACTGCCTTTCCAGCCACCCTTCAGGAATTACCACAGTTACAGAAACTCTATCAATTACCAAAAACACTCTTAAAGTTCGTGGTCCAGGACACACGTTTCAACTCAAACCAACAGCAACCAGTAATGATACGATTTCAGTCGGCGCCCATTCTGTTGAAATCAGCGGTATCTACATTGAAACAGCAGTTACTGGTAGCGCCAATGCTATTTCCGTTACCGGAAATCGTAATCTTATAAAAGACTGTTGGATAACTAATGTCCGCGGACAAGGAATAAATATGATTTCTTCGGCTTTTTCAAAAATAACAGGTTGTGTTATTGAAAACTGCGATGGAAACGGAATTAAAACAAATAACTCTGTTATTCAGTTAAATATTTCTAAGAATATCATTTCCAATAATGCTGATGGAATCTTACTTTCTGGTACAGGAACTTCTGATAATTTAGTGGAAAATAATTTAATCTATAAAAACAGCGCTTACGGAGTAGCTATCGGTAGCGGCGTTGTTAATACTAACGTAAGAGGAGCCAATACAATTGTAAATAATACAACTGGCAACACTCAAGATCTAGGTACTGATACCTATATTGAGACTCAAGCTGGTGGAGCATCTGCCTCGGAAATTGCCGATGCGGTCTGGGATGAAGTCATCTCCGGACACACGACTGCCGGTTCAATGGGTAAGACTCTTAAAGACGCAAAAGCAAAAGCCACTCTGGCATCACTTAAGTAAGATCTAGGTTTTTGACTGCGGATATATAAATAACTGCCAGTTGATAAAGACAATAACAAACACTGCTAAAACAATAATTAAAGCCAAAACTAAGCTCTTTTTAAATGTTTCGTCTGCGGGTCTCTCAATAAATGATTTATCTAGCCCTATTATGACATATTTTTCTTCATTGGTTGATGTTGGATCAAATTTAGAGTATGTATAGACTCTCAATTTTCCATCAGAACCTTTAAGTTCAAAAGGTGATTTTTTGTTTTGGAGAACATAGGCGATCTCTCTGTCAAGATTTTTTTTCTGTCCGACTTCACTTGAGTTTGGGTAAGAAACCAGGATAACCCCGTGTCCGTCAAACACTTTTAGGATCGACTGGGGAGGCAGCGGCTGATCGGAAAGCAGTTTATTTAACCATTTAAGATCTATGGAAACGCCAACCACTCCTTGAAGAACTCCGTCATCGGTCAAAATCGGATGACCAGCTACCCAGACAGGCTTTTTTACAATCCTGCCTATCTGATAATCGCCTAAAGAGAATCTGCGGTTGCTGATGACATTGATAAAATACTTTCTGTCAGAAACATTTACAGGATTCTCAAGCGGAATCGCGCTGCAATATATATTTCCCTGAAGATCTGAAACGGCGATGTTGCTATAAAATTCCAACTGCTCTAAAAGTTTTGACAAAAATTCACTGCACTTTTCTTGTTGGTTATTGTCTTTCAAGATGTCAAGTTTTGACAAAACAAACAAAAACAACTCTGTCTTTGACATAAACTCCTCCTCTGTCAATTTTATATGTTTGACAATATGGGATGTTTCAGATTTGGCTGTTTGCATGGACATCTCTCTTTGCCCCAAGCTCATATAGAAGATAAGAGCAACCATAGGAATAAGAGAATAAAAGATAATAAAAAAAATTGTCTTTAATAATCTTTTATATTTTATAATCAATATCGTCATATAATGAGTCTACAACATTGCTCTTGCAATTTGTTCAATAAGTATTATATGATTTAATTGTATTGCTCGTTATAAATTCGAAAATAAATTCTAAAGGCAGGTGAAAAAATAAATGTTTGGACTAGATGCAAAAGAAATAATCTTAATCGCAGTTGTCTTGCTGATTCTTTTCGGTAGTCAAAAGATAGTCGAATTTGCCCGCGGACTGGGTGAGGCTAAAAAAGAGTTTGGCAAAGTAAAAAAGGAATTACAGGAAGATTAATAATTAAAAGTGAAACCCTCCTTCGTTAAAACTATGGAGGGCAAGGGAGGTGAAAATATATGTTTCAAAATATCGGTATGACTGAATTGACGGTAATAAGCCTTATTATCATTGTTCTTTTCGGAGCTAAAAAAATTCCAGAGCTTATAAGAGGTATTGGCCAGGCTGTTAAAGAGTTTAAAAAAGCTTCAAAATAAATTCGTTAACTATGAAAAAAACCTCTCCAACTCTTCAAACAGCTATTACTCAATACATGCCATATCTGATTGAAATTCGTAAACGATTGTTTTTTGTTTTAGCTGTTTTTTTCATCGCTGCCGCAGTTGGATTCATCTACTTTGAACCATTTATCAAGCTGATTTTAAAATTTTATAATTTAAAAAGCGCCAATATCGTCTTTACCTCGCCTTTTCAATTTATTAATCTGGCAGTAAATTCAGGCATCACCTTTGGCCTTATCATTGCTTTTCCTCTAATAATCTATCAGTTGGTTTCTTTTTTAAAGCCAGCTCTAAAATCAAAAGAATATATATCAATAATTACTGCCATACCTATTAGTTTTATTCTTTTTATCATCGGCTTTAGTTTTGGCGGCTGGATCATGAAGTTCGTTGTCAATATCCTTTCCCAGCAGTCAAGCCAATTACGAGTACAAAACCTCTGGGATATAGAGATTTTTATTAAAAATATCTTTATGACTTCGCTCTGGCTAGCAGTAATTTTCCAATTTCCGGTTGTCATCACGCCTTTGATTAGGTTAAATGTTGTCAAATACCAGTCTTTAGTCAGCTTAAGACCGATGATCTATTTGGCTCTTCTTATATTCACGATGAGTCTACCACCAACTGATATTCTCACTGATTTTCTTATCTTTTTTCCGCTTGCTTTTCTATTTGAAGTTACTCTATTATTAAATAGAAGATATCGATAGGAGGTGAAATCAACTTTATGTTTAACAATATTGGAACAACTGAAATAATCATAATTTTTGTCGTTGTCTTGATATTCTTCGGCGGAAAAAAACTACCGGAGTTAGCAAAAGGAATCGGTGAGGCTATAAGAGAGTTTAAAAAATCAGCCAAAGACGATGACAAAAAGTAACATCGACTCTCATAATAAAACATTTGCAATTTTTTTATTACCACTAATGGCGTTGATTGCGCCATTTTTGGTTTTTCCTATTGAGATGGTCTTACCTTACCCTTATATAGTCGAAGAGATTATTAAATCGCTCCTTATAATTAATGTCGTTAAACTACCTTCTAAAAAGATTCAAATTTTTATTGGTATATGTTTGGGAGTTTTTTTTGCAGTATCAGAAACTGTTCTTTATTCATTCAATTTCTTTATGTTAACTTCAATTATACCTTTGATTGAGCGGCTATTTTTAACCTCACTCCTCCACGCTTTAACAATAGTTGTTATGATTTTATCAAACTTTATCAACAAAAAACTTCTACCTTTGGGAGTAATTCTGGCAATGATAATTCATTATTTTTATAATTTACTGGCGTTGTAGAACAAATTCAGAAGAAACCCAACCAGTACTATCTTGAAGCTCAATTTGAGTCCAACCATCTTTTTCTTTTAAGATCGGATATTTTTCACCACTGTATGCTTTACCAATAACTTCACCATTTGGAGTTTTTCTTATTCTCAAATAACTACCAGATAAGTCTGTAACTATTACATATTTGTTCTCTTGTTTTGGTTTTGTTTCAGTACCCAAAACAGTTTCGTTTGGTATCGGGCTGACAATTTTAGCTTCATCCAGCCTTTGTAGTTGTTCGGTTTTAACAGAAACATAGTTTACACTAGGCTGCCTGATACTCAAAACCTTCAAAACAACAAAACTTGCTAAAAAAGAAATGGTCGAACCTAAGATAAAAAAGATGACTGCAAATTTGATCATCTGTTCGCGGCCGATGCTGTCAACTGCTTTGAAAACGGGTTTTGAACCGGTGCTGCCGCTGCCTCTTAATATCTTCATATAGATTACCAAGAAAACAAAACCAGCAACCATAACAATGATTAGTCCCCAGACAGAAACCGCTTGGGCGCCGCCAACAAATCCAGTCATTGAGCTAAACGACCCTGATTGAGTAACCAGATCCTGAAGATTTTTAATCTGATCTTTGATTCCTTTTAGTTCTATCTGAGCTTCGAAATAATTTTTTATTTTGTTTTCCGGCGTCATTGCTGATTTTTGGTTATTTAGGATTTTGTCGAGAGAAACATTAATATTGCTTTTGATCGTCACGCCCTGACCAAAATACGAGGTTTTTTCAAGAGGTTTAACCAACTCTTCAGCTTGCTGTCGAAGGCTCTCTATTATTTCCTCGCTGATTGACCAAATATCCTGGACGCGAACCGAGACGACCTTTGATTCGCTTGGAGCCAATGTAAACTCACCCTCAACATAAAGCTGTCTTTTCTCAACATCATAGTTGACTTCTAGACCGTCATCAACTTCAATAATATCCTCTTTTTTGGTTTCAGCCGGTAGGTAATATTTTAAAGGAACACTTTGGCTGATTCTGGTTGACGGATTGGTAAGAAGGGTCTTAAAAACAACACTCCCCTCCTCAAGCCAGCTGCTGCTAAAAGGTTTATCTGTTATTTTAGCTAGTAATTTTTTGTTCGCTTCGATTGTTCCCTTAATTGATAAAAGTCGGTTTTTAAGTTTTTTACTAAGACTGTCTTCCGGTCGTGAAGAAATTACTATCATTGATCTTGGTAGTTTGTTAATTTTTGCCAGATCGGAAGCTATTACGTCGGTTTTTTTCTGCATCTCTGAAAGCTCAATCTTTCTCCAATTGATCAGAAGCTTGTCAACGTCTGACAGATACAAATCAAAAGTATTAGCCAAGGTCTTTACTTCATTTATTTTCCCATAAAGAGTCTCTTTACCGTCTTTGTCTGAAGCAGTTCCAAGAGTTTCTATAAAACTATTTAAAGATTCGCCAAGACTCAAAAGATCTTCTTTAACTATCTTTGATTTACCTTCAACTTTAAGATCGCTTTCGATAACTGCGGTTCGACTTCTTAAAGATTCAACTTGACTATTTAGACTGTCAGCTAAAGCTAAATTCCAAAGTTCTTTGATTTTTTTTGTTGAGTCGGATATTGAACTGTTCGATTTATTAATTTCTTTTAAAACTAAGGTCAGTTTTTTTTCGTCAAATTCTTTCCATTTTAGATCCAACATTCCTAATTTACTATCTACTGAATAACTGTCAGCAAGAAGCTCTGTCAGTAAAAGCTGGGATTGGTTTAACTTAGATTCCAGATCAACATTTTGTTCCTCTTCCAAGAAATTTTTTATCACTGGTTTATTGACTGTTTTTTCAAGAAGCGATTGACTGTAAGCGACTTCTTTTTTCAGGTCGTCAACGTCGGTTTTCTTAGCCAGTAAACTCGTATCAACTCCGCTTGAAGTCAAAGTTCTTTCATTATTGCTCCAAATGCTTGATACTAAACTGCCGAAAGATGATAATGTCTTTGTCGAATAGTTCCAGACATCAGACGGCAGAGAACCAAAATTGTTTAAAGTTCGACCCGAATATCCCCAAACAGCAGAGGCAATATCCGAAGTTGACGGAACAATGTTTTGCAATGCTTCCCCAAAACTTCCCAATTGGGTATGAGCTGATCTTGATTCATCCCAGACAGCATCGGCTACATCCTGCTTAGTCAAAGCAGAAGAAGATGCTTCTACTTCAAAAGTTTTGTCTAAACAAAGATAGTCTGTTCCTGCAGTGCAACAGATCTGTGATCGATATAAGCCGGCTGAACCGGTTGCAGTAAAACTATATGAATACCAACCATCGCTGGCGCTATCCATGTCTACCGAATTTAAAAATATTGAACTATCCGGGAATCTACTTGTTAAAACACAGCTTGCTGTAGCAATCGGAACATAAGAATCATCATACAAAAATTCTCCCACAGTACAGTTGTCTTCTTTGTAGCATTTCTGATACTGTACCGCTGCATTTATTGAATAAGTGGCGCCAAAAAGCACTAAATAAACAAGACTTAGAAACAATACTAGCTGTTTTACTTTGATTTTCATATTTAAGGCTTTGTTATTTGATAAAAAATCATATCATTATCATTTCATGTCCTATACAATTATAATAAGGATAGGAAAATAGTTTGTCAAGGGGTAAATGAAGTAAAATACGCTTGACAAATGATTTGATTATGATATGATTATTTCTAAATGAAAAGTTTCTTTTACACAAAATCCCAATCTCTAAATCAATATGTTAAACAAATAGAGGAATTAAGAAAAGTAATTCTTTTAACTCCACTTTCACCTCGGTATAAAAATCAGCTTCGCTGGCAAATACTAAATAAAAGAATTAAGCTTTTTTTTCAATTCTTAAATAGAGACTACAGCAATAAAGAATTTAGTAGAATAAAAGATAGTCTTAATTACATCTATCAAAACTGGATGGCAACAGATGAACCTATCAGTTATTCAACTGTTGTTAAACTATACTCTCAAACTTTTGACGGCCGATTAATTATTACCCAAAAAGAAATTGAAGAAAGTATAAAATACATTCAAGTTAGTTCTGAACACCCGATTATTCAAGCTGCTCTAGCCAAGATAATTTTCTTTAGCCTCAACGCATTTTCAAAAGATAATGAACCATTTTCCGATCTTATTTTTACCCTATTTCTTTACAAATACGGTTATGACTTCCGCCGGATAGTCCCATATGAAGAGTATTTTTTAAAGGATAAAAAAGACTATCAAGAAACTATATATTCGGCAATAAAAAAACAAAATCTTACTCAATGGCTAGAATATTTCACGTCCGGTTTAATTAAACAGTTAGAAAATACAATCAGTGAAATAAAATTAAAAAAAGTAGAGAGATCAACAACCTTTAACCTCAATGAAAGGCAAAAAAAGATTCTTTTTATGTTTGAAGAACCAAATGTTAAGATAACTAATAAAGTGGTTATGAAAGAGTTTAAAATCGCTCCTGTTACTGCTGCTCGCGATCTAGGGAAATTAACTCACTTGAATCTGATTTTGATGGTTGGAAAAGGCCGATCTACTTATTATCTAAAGGTCTAAAATATTTTTAAAATGATCGGGATCGCTTCACTCAATTAAAGTTTCGTTCGCGCTGAAAATAATTTTCAATCTGCTTTAAATTATCATCCCGCGGATACACTTTCAAAGCTTTATCGATAAAATCAGCGGTTTTTTCTCTGTCTTTCCCATACTTTACCAATATCCTTGCCAGGTTTTCATAAGCTAAATAATATTGGCCGTTATTAACGGATCTTTGATAATATTCGGCGGCCTTTTGATAATTTTTTTCACGTTCGTATGAGACTCCCAAATTATTCCAATTCACCCACCAATAAGGCGCCAGTTTAACTGAAGTTTCAAAATATTTCTTCGCCTCGGCGTATCGGCCAACCCTGAATAACTCTACTCCCATATTATTCTGTAAATCAAAACTGCTATCCTCTCTTATATCACGACTAAATAATGATAGACCGTTGCGCCAGTCCAAAGTCCTGATAAAACTCCTGACAGAAAAAATAAAAATAATGATTATTCCAATATGAATAATTCTTAATTCTAAATTCTTAATTCTAAATTCGCTTAGTATGACTCCTATCACCCCTAATAACCCAATCATCGGAAAATACAGCCAGCGCTCGGCGACCGTCATATTCAAAGGAATAATCTGCAGATGAGGAATGAGCCCGATCAAAAACCAAAGAAAGAAAAACAAAAAAAGTTTATTTTTACTTTTTGTAATATAAATAACTGCTGTTAAAAATAGCCCAATTTCAAAAATTAAAGGAAGAAAAAAATTCCTAATGTCAACAGCCCGTACCACCCAATGCTGGGCGATCTCTAGATTTATCGGGTAAAAAAACTTAGTTATGTAATAAAAAATTATTGAGGGAATATTGATGAGGCGAGTTGATAAAGAAACTCTCATGATCGGAAAAAGCCCCTGGCCGGCAACGTAATTATTTCCAGCTGCCAATCGAAATAACAGATACCCAGCCAATAAAATTACGGAAAAAACGGAATAGCTTATCAAGACGGCCTTATTATTTTTCTTAAAAAGTATCAAATAAAAGAAAACCAAAACAAAAAAAACTATCCCTGTTTCTTTCATAAGAAGGGCTATTAATAAAAGAAATGTTCCAATAAATATCTTTGTAGAGACGTGATTAATCACGTCTCTACGGGTAAACAAATACAATCCGATTATTCCTACCAGCGTAAATCCAATTTCCTGCATAGCCGAGGCAAATGATACCGCCTCGACGTTTGATGGATGAACTAAAAAAATAAGCGCGAGAACTAAAGAAATTGTTTCTTTAAAGAACCGTTTAAACAAATGGTAAACCAATACCGCCGCGGCGGTATGAAAAATCAGCTGAATAAAATGGAAAACAAACGGTTGGGCTCCAAAAATATTATAGATCGTCCAATAAACAGCTGTTATCACCGGCCGAAAGTAGGCGCCAGCCTGGGCCGAAATCCCCGTCTGGAACATCACCTCGTCGTCCCAGACAAAACCGTTGAACAAGCCAAAACCGTAGACCAATAACCCCAAGAAGACAATAATTGAGATTTTTTTCACGATTTTTTATTAAGCCAAACGACTATAAAAACTAAAATACTCAAAATCAACAAAAATACCTTCAAACCCGACGGCTTATAAGAAGCGGTTATTTGATAATCGCCTGGCCCATTTAATTGAACCCCGATAAAAAACGGAAAAACCGGAAAAGTTTTTTGTTTTTTTCCATTAACAGCTATTTCCCAGTTTGGGTGAAAAGTTTGTTTTAGAACAACGACACAGTTGTTGCATTTTCCGTCAATTCGAAAAATAACCCCATAACTTTGAGGAAGATATTTTTCAATCTTATTTACCAACTTTTGTTCAAATTTTTCCTGATTCCCAAACATAGGATTTTCGCGCCAAATAGGGATATTTTCGTTGAAACTATTTTGTCCGTACATTTTGATTGTTTGATTAACGAACGTAAATTTTTCGTCATTCAAAGCGATTACCGGGTAGTTTTTATTTTCAAACATTGGGCTATAAAACCAAAGATGGACAATGTTAACCAAGTTAGTTTTTTCCGTCATCACTTCTAGACTGCTTTTACCCAATGTAAACCAACCTTCTGATTTGACTTCATATAAACTAAACCTGCCTTTTTTTATAATCAATTCGACAAACTGGGGCGGCTTTTTGTCAGTCGGCAGGACCAGATAGCCGACGTTGTAAAGATCATAGTGCTTTGGATTTTCTTCATCAAAAAACTGTTCGGCATCGGAATTAGGCGACCAGCTTTGAGGTAAGAAACCAATAATCGGAAAACCATCGCTGGACAAAGCCATGTAAATTTGAGTGTCACCTATCTTAAAATTTCGCCCCCAGTTGCCCGGCCGGCCGGCATAGACCCTGGCCGGAGGCAATTCTTTTAACTTGTTTGTAATTACCTGATAATCATTAATATTTTTTTGATAATCCAAGTTTGATCTTGTAATCCAGACGTCGTTGTCTTTGACGTAATTAATAATTGGTTTCTCTATCAAATAAATAGAGTAAAAACCTAGGCCAATCACTAATGCTATAAGTATTAAATTTTTTCGTTTTGTCAATAATTTAAGTAAATTAAATAGCCAACCGCTGGCAAGCAACAAACCAACAAACTGAACCATAACAATCACCCTGTGGAGATGGTATTCACTCATGCCCGGGATTAGATTAACCAACGGGCCTAAAATATCACGCCCAAGAAACAAGATAAAATATAAACCAAATATCGTTACTAAATAACGATGAAATTTATTTCCTGATACCAAGCCCCAAAGCACTCCGCCAATGACAAAAATCGTCAAAAAAGGAAATCTGTTGAAATCAAAAAGGTCGCCGTTAGCCAGCCAGATGATTATCTGGTTCAACCCCCAGGAGTTAAACTTCCAGATCGGATCCCACAGTGAAAAATTTCGATATTGGGAAGTCAGGAAAAACGGAAAAATAAAATAAGACAATGAAATTATTAGTAAAAATAAAAACACTAAGATTCTCTTTCCTGTTTCCTTCCATTTTTCCAAATTAAACATCCAAAAAACCGGATAGGCAAACAACAATAGATAGAACATGCCAAAATGCGATTGGGCCAGTAAAAAATTAAATAATATTGCTTTGCCCAGATTTTTTTTATCCTTCAAAAAACTGATACCGTAAGCAAAAGCGATCGGCAATACGGATACTGCTAAAAGTTGAGAAAATAACCCCCAACCGCGCCAAAGGAAGCTGGGAGAATCTAAGCCATAAAGTCCGTCCGTGAAAATTGCTTGGGAAAAAAAGGCAAAAATTAACCCAAAGCCGGGAGAAAATCCCAGAATTCTTGCTCCCAGGAAAAAACTTATCGGCAATAAAATCAGCAATATTGTCCGAATAATAACAAACAGTTTAAAAGTCGGGAAGGGGATAATAAAACTTAATAAAGAAATCGCCGCTTCAGGTAGATGGGAGTAGTAATATGAAAGAGAAAAACCCTCTGCCCAACGTTCATTCCAGCTGTCCAAAAGATATGCTGGCGATAGTTTTCCTCTAAAAACTTGACCCCAAATCTGTTTTGCCTCATCAATTAGGGCAGAGTGGAAAGTATTGTCATTTGGGTCGGACAAGACCTTAAATTCACCTCGATAAAGGAAGAAGTTGAATAAAATAATAACAAGTAATAATATGTGAGGTAAATACTTTTTTATTGTTATTAACTTTTTCATAGTTTGAAATTATCTTATTAGTACCGGGTTCAGCCAGTCGGCGTGTAATCCGTTGTTGCTTTCGCCTGTCTTTTGAACAATTAACGACAACTTATCAATTCCATAAATTGAAACCGAGATTGATTCCGGCAGGTCATACTTCCCTTTAGGTTTAGATCTATATAGTTCACGTCCGTCTCCTTGAATAATAAAAACTGCTTTGTTTTGATCCCCGGCTTCAGTATCAATCCCAAAATCCGTTATTAATTTGGAAAATCTTTTACCCAAACCATAACTTATCTCGGAATTTGCATGAGCCCCGATTCCTTGATTATAGAAATAATAGTTATTCGAAAGTCTGTTCCAATATTTGACTCCCCTAGCTGACTCAACGGTCATATTGATCATCGGTTTCAAATAGTCTTGCTGAATTCCAACCGGTGTGATCTTTGTTAACGAGATTGGCTTGCCCAAGAAATAGCTGTAATTTTTTGTTATTAAAAACCCCATAAAAACAACAGAGGCGGCCACAACCCATAAATAATTTTTTCTGATAAACGAAGAAAAATATCGAACAAAAATATAAATAAAGGTTACTATCTGGAACATCGATATATATAAAGTAAGTGAACGCGTTGTTTCTGTCGAAAACGGCCAATAGACCTGATCGGGATAGTTAAAAGCCATACTGACGTACATGTTCAAAAATATTCCTAGACTAACAATTGACAATAAACCAATAGTGTGGGTTAATTTTTTCTCAATTTTAAAGAAATAAAAGATTATCACAAAGCCTAAAAGATGAAATAAATAACGTTCGTGACTTTGTGTTAAAAGATGAAAAAAAGATAAAATCACCAAGGCTGATGATAAGACGAATTGTTTTAGTGATTCTTCTTTTTTCGCCAAAAAAATATTTAAAGAGGCAATAAAATAAAAAAGGCTGAATAATAACAGTCCAAACTGTTTTGCGTTGATAATTCCTAATACAAGAGTCTTGTCAGAAATCTTCATGCCATTTAATCCAGAGGCAATCCACCAACCGTTGAAAGCATTGAGAGAGTACCAGGGAAACCAATTGGAATTGACGGTAAATAGATTAAGCAAACTAGCCATCTCGCGATAAAACCAGAAGGGAAATATAATTATGGCAAAAGTTCCAAGGCTTACGGCAAAGGATTTTATCAAATCACTAAAAGAATATTTTTTGTAGATAAAAAGATAAAAAATAGGAATAAAAAGAATGTTTTGCCA
>LBST01000002.1 GCA_000991135.1 Candidatus Roizmanbacteria bacterium GW2011_GWC1_37_12
AGGATACTTTAATCATACTAAAATTATGAAATATTAACTTTGGAGCATTATATCAATTTAAAGTAGTTAATTCAGACCCATTTTTTGAAACTTAAGCCGATTAAGATATAGATCCATATAAAAAAGAAATACCTTAAAATCTTGTTCATCTAAAAAGATCGGCATCTTATTTACACCTCGGTTATACACGTGATAAAAGCCTTTCTCAACATAAATTTTTATAGAATTTTTACTAGGCATATTTAAAAAAAGGACGGTCTTTAAAAGGACAGTTCCTTTAGGAACTGTCCTTATTAAAACAGAAGAAAAAACCAATGTCTATAGACTATACGCTACAAAAGTGATGTTTTAGAAAAACAGAACAAGATAATTTCTTCGATATGCCATTGACAAGAAAAAGAAGAAGAAGTAAAATTCTCCTAAGATGAGAATTCTAAAGTTAGTTAATCCTACAAGAAAAGATGCTTTTGATGCTGCAAGAGATGGTAGATATATTTATGGTTGGAAAATTGCCCAAATGTTAAGAGCTATTAATAGAATCTCCAATGAAACCTTAGGAGCCATAAAAGAAGGTTTAGTTAGAATTGAGCAATACAGACAAAGAAACAGGAATTCTAGATTCAAAGCTTAATTTAAATTATTAAAATAATTAAAACTTATTTCTTCCCTCAATTGCCTTTTTCAGGGTCATGTAGTCGGCATATTCAAGATTGGCACCTATTGGAAGTCCGTAAGCCAGTCTCGTAATTTTGATTTTGGATTTTTGATTTTGGATTTTACTCTTAATGTACATCGCCGTCGCTTCCCCCTCCATATCAGGATTCGTCGCCAAAATAATTTCCTTGACTCTTGATTCATGATTCTTAATTCTTAATTCTAAACTCTTAATTTGAATGTCTTCCGGTCCGACATGGTTTAAAGGATCGATCTTTCCGTGAAGGACATGATAGACGCCGTTATAAATGTTACCGGTTTCAAACGACAACAGATCCAAAACCGTTTCTACAACGGTAATGATAGAATGATCTCGTTTTTCATCTTTACAGATTTCACAAAGATCGCTTTCTGTTAAATTAAAACAATTCTTGCAGAACTTAGTTTTCTCTTTCAAAGAAGAAATGCTCTCGGAAAAATCTTTCAGATCTTCATTTGGAAGTCTTAAAAAATAAAATGCCAATCTATTAGCAGTTTTTTCACCTATTCCAGGGAGTCTCTCTAAAAATAGACTGATTTTTTTTAAATTATTAGGTAAAGATGTCATAACTGAATTATTTCCACCGCAATCAACGGCCTTCTTCCTTTTTCCTTAAAGAAAAACTCTTCCAGGTCGCCAATCACATCACGTCTAATCTTATTGACGTCAAAGACTCTCCCGCCTCTTGGTTTTAAAGATTTCTCGATTAAAGAAATCGCGGCCTTGTATAGTGTTTCTTCTTCTTTTTCAAAGATGAATCCTTTTGAGACTATTCTTGGCCTCGTCACCAATCTCCCTAAATTGTCAATTATTAAAAACGTAAATACTACTCCGTCGGTCGAAATAGTTTTTCTGTCTCTTAAGACCACATTGCCGATATCTCCTACTCCATAAGCGTCGACGTAGATATTTTTTGTTTCCACTTCTTGTCCCCGATAGGCTTTATTTCCTTTAACAAACAAGATTGTTTCACCTTCAGCTAGTGCAAATACTTTTTCTTTTCCATATCCAAGTCCTGTTACCAAATTTTCATACTGCTTCTGGTGTCTAATTGTGCCGCCTATAGGGATAAAGTAGGCGGGATTGGTAAATCTTATGAGGTATTTTAAATCTTCCTGGTTTCCGTGGCCAGACGAGTGTAGCTGTTCAGCGATATCAGAATAGACGACATCGGCGCCCTGTGACACTAAATCTTCAATTACTCCATAAACTTCGTTTTCATTGCCGGGAATCGGGTCTGAAGAAAAAATTATTTTATCTCCAGGCTTTATTTTAACATAAGGATTTTGCCTATCGGCTAATTTTGACAGGGCTGACCCGTATTGGCCTTGAGAACCTGCCGCTATGAGGCAAATCTTGTTGGGAGGCAATTTAATCAAGTCTTCATCGCGAGCAAAAAGAGAGTCGGGGATAGGAAGGTAACCAATTCCAGATGCCAACTTAGTTGATTCTTTCATTGATCTTCCTAGAAAAATTATTTTTCGATTGAACTTAATCGCCGCCTCGACACATTGGCGGATACGGGAAATGTTCGAAGAAAAAGTCGTCATAATAAATTTGCCCCTAGTCTTTCTCATTTCGTCCTCGAAGGTCTGACCGACAATAGATTCGGATAAAGTTAAGCCTGGACGTTCCGAACCCAAACAGTCCGAAAGCAAACACAAAATTCCCTCGTGTCCGGCTTTGGCAATTTTATAAAAATCCGGAGGCGAACCATAGGGAGGAGTAAGGTCGAGCTTAAAATCAGATCCGTGATAAAAAGATCCAATCGGAGTTTTTATTATTATGTGAGTCGTATCGGGAATCGAGTGGGTCATTTTTATAAAAGAGGCTCTAAAGTCTCCGAAAGAATATTCTTTTTCAAAATCCACCCTGTTTATTGCGAGCTTCTTCCCTCTTTCTTTGAATTTATTTTCGACAAAAACAGAAGTGAGTTTGCTAGCATAAATAGATGGTTCTCCCAATTCCTGATAGTGGTAAGGTAAAGCACCAATATGATCTTCATGACCATGAGTCAATAATATAGCCCTGATTTTTTCTTTTTTATCTTTTAGATAAGAAATGTCCGGAATCACAAAATCAACCCCCAGCTCTTTCTCCAATGGAAAACCAATTCCACAATCAATAACAAGAATGTCTTTTAATTTCTCATTCTCATAAAGCTCATACAAATACATATTCTTTGTAACACCAACGATGCCACCCAAAGGAACAAAACGGATTTTAAAATTATTCATAAATAATTATTAGAATTTAGCAATAAATCTCATTATAGCAATTGCTATACTTTATTAATAATGAAACTCTCGAAAGAAAAAATTATGTCTGCTCTTGGTGAAGTTCTTGACCCTGAACTTAATATTTCTATCGTAGATCTAGGACTAGTATACAACGTAAAGATCGAAAAAGCAATCCCTTCTCGACACCCGCAAGGTGGCCGAACGGACTCCTTGCGGGTGGAAATCCTAATGACATTAACAACAATCGGTTGTCCTTTGATATCAATGATCGAGGATGAAATAAAAAACAAACTTGAAGAACTGGGATTAAAAGAAAATCAAATCAAAATTGATCTAACATTTGATCCACCATGGAGTATGGAAAAAATGTCGGAAAAAGCAAAAGCAATGTTAGGAATAAGCTAAACAGTTAAGTATTAAACCTTAAACAGTTAAAAAAACTATTAAACTGTTAAGGATTAAACAAAAAAATTAATTTAAATGTTTAAAGTTTTAAAAGTTTTTTTAAGTTTTAACCGTTTAACGGTTTAACTGTTTTATTCCATGACAAAAGGTAAGCTACTAGATGATACATTTGAACAGTTGGTTGAACTTGGGTCTTCTACTGCTAAAAAAACCGTTAAATCAGTGGCCCAAACGCTTAATCCTTTTTCTAGTCAATCTGTCATTCCGAGCGAAGCCGATCTGTCAACTGGCGGAGAGGCGGAGTCGAGAAATCTCAAAACCTCGGAGGTTAAAAAAGCTAAGAATCACACGCCCTTAGACTTTCAAAAACTACAAAATAAATTTCAAGACAAAGAAAAAGTAAAAACCGAGGTTTTGAGAAATCGACTTTTCCAGATGGTCCGCCAAGGCGACGAAAGACTACTTATGGAAAAGCGGCAAAAAGAACTGGAGAAAAAGAGACAGGAAATTTATCTGGAACAAGAGAAAAAACGAAAAGAAGAGGAAAAAAAGAAAAAAATGGCCGCTCCTATTCCTCTTGGTAAAATAAGAAAAAGCATTTTTTCCCCAAAAAAAGCCGCTCAACAACAGCACGCCGAAACCAAACCGGCATCAGGTAAACAATAATTTCTCCTCCGATTCATGGTAAAATAAGATCAACGGAGTGTAGTTCAGATGGCCAGAACACACGGTTCGGGACCGTGAGGTCGGCGGTTCAAGTCCGCCCACTCCGACACTAAAAAATTTAAGCTAGAAAGAAGGTGATTTTTATGAACTGGTGGAAAATAGCAGGTAAAATACAAATTTTAACTGGCATTATTGCAATAATATTTTGAACTGTTTCAGGTTCATTTTTCTTAGGAATTGCTAATGGAATTCTAAATATATTAATAGGAATAGCTTTAATAAAAAAAGTTAAAGTAGTATTTTGGATTACCATTCCTTTAATTCTTTACATGGGATGGAATGTAATTTTTCAAATATCAAATTACACCTCATTTAAAGAAATTAATATATTTCAACTTGTTAACTGGACATTAAGCATCGTTGTGTTAATTTCTTATATCATGCTTTGGGAACAAATTAGGAAAGAAAACAAAAAATAATCCATGTTTTTTACTTAATTGCTGAATTTTTATTAATATTCGATACCATATTGCTCTAGTCTTTCTTTTCTTCTTTTATGATCCCAATATAATTGCCAATGGCCAACTTTTATTCCCGGTTGAATTATAAAATCAGCTAATAAATTATCGATTGTCTCGAAAACTTTTTCTTTTACGACTTTACCTTTAAAAACTTTTACTAATTTTAATTTCTCATTTGTTAAAAAAAGCGAATATTTTGAAACAGTTCCGTTTGATACGTTCAATATCTCACAAATATTCCGTTGAGCTATTCCTTTTAATAAGAGGTATATTATCGTAATTCTTTTGGCAAATAAGATCTTTTCTTTGGATGTAAAAAACTCATTCATTATTACAAAAAAATCTTCTCTGTTTCCACCTTTCCTCAACAAATAAAGAAGTAATTTATAAATTTTATTTAAAAGCTTGTCCGGAAGTCTTTTACGAGAAATATTAACCATAATAAGTTCAGTTAACTAGTTAACTGAACTTTATCGTAAATATTCTTTCTTGTCTATGGACTATACGCTACAAAGCAGTACTTTTGGATTATTGGGACAACTATTTTCTTACGATATGCTGTCTGTAGATTTAGCTTCAAATGATCTGCTATACTTTCATCTATGAAACTCTACAATACCTTATCTCGAAAAATCGAGGAGTTTAAGCCGATAAATCCATCTTTGGTTACTTTGTATACCTGCGGACCGACTGTTTACGATTATTCGCATATCGGACACATGCGCGCTTACGTTGTTAATGACCTGCTAAAAAGAACTCTTAAATTTTTAGGATACAAAGTCAAACACGTCATGAATATCACCGATGTTGGACACCTGACAGGCGATGACGACACAGGAGAAGACAAATTGGAAAAAGGAGCTAAGAAAACAAAAAAAACAGTTTGGGATGTCGTGAAATTTTTTACTGATTATCATTTTAAATCAACCGACGCTTTAAATATTTTAAGGCCGGATATCATTTGTGCAGCAACAGAGCATATAAAAGAAATGATTGAAATGATAAAAAAATTGACCACCAATGGTTTAACTTATGAAACTAAAGAGGCAGTATATTTTGACGTTTCAAAGTTTCCAACCTACGGTAAACTTTCTGGCCAATCACTTTCTGAAAAATTAAAAGGCGCTCGTCAAGACGTCTACGTCGATCCGAAGAAAAAAAATAAGGCTGATTTTGCATTGTGGTTCAAGCGAGTCGGCCGATTTGCCGACCATTCCATGCATTGGCAGTCTCCTTGGGGAGAAGGTTTTCCCGGCTGGCATATCGAATGTAGCGCTATGAGTATGAAATATTTGGGAGAAAACATTGACATTCATACTGGAGGAATAGACCATATTCCGGTTCATCATGAAAATGAGATTGCTCAATCAGAGGGAGTGATAGGCAAACAGTTTGTCAACTATTGGTTTCACTACAACTTTCTCATGGTTGATAACCAAAAAATGAGTAAGTCGCTTGGCAATTTTTATACGCTAGACGATATAAAAAAACACAATATCGATCCTTTGGCTTTGAGATATTTATTCTTACAGTCGCATTACCGTCAGCTTGCTAACTTTACCTGGAAATCGATTGAAGCCGCTAACGAGGGATTAAATAAATTGCGAGCTATTATCGCTGACTTAAAACCATCCTCAAATGAGTCTTATGAGTCAGATAAATCTCAGTCTTTTACACAACGATTTAACGAAGCACTCGCCAACGACTTCCAAATACCACAGGCGTTGGCAGTCGCCTGGGAGATGCTAAAGTCAGATCTTTCATCAAAGAAAAAACTTGATCTTTTGTTTGACTTTGATAGAGTTTTCGGCTTAAAACTTGATGTAATCAGCAAAGAAAAAATTCCCGAAGAAATAATTAAATTAGCAGAACAACGTAAACTAGCAAGAAAAAATAAAAATTTTTCCAAATCCGATGAACTTAGAAAAAAAATAAACGCTTTAGGATTTTCTATTGAAGATTTAGAAAACAACAAATTTAAACTAAAAACTCTCAACTAAACTGTTCACTTTTCATTACTAACTCTTAACTTTCTTATATATTCTTATCACCGGATGATCAAACACTGACCAGGTTTCTTCACTATTTTCATCGCTCAATCCAGCAGAAAATTCTGCCACCTTTTCGAATCCCAATCTACCACTAAACAAATTGTCATAGTATTCTTTGAGTCTCGGATAGCGACCGTTCAAGTTGGCAAATATTCTTCGCGAGGGTACAAAAATATAATCAGCTTTTTCTAAATGATCTTTTAATTCTTTTTGTAAATCGGGACTCTCATCAAGATCATAAAAATTAAATGAGACGACTTTATAAACTTTATGAAATTTATAACTTGGAAGTTCTACTGGAATATCTACTACATTTGCTGTCTCCGAAAGAATATAGGAATTTTCAGGAATATTTTTATAAATCCACTCGGAAGCTTGAAACCTAACGTCTGGTTTTAGATAAATAGTTAAATAATTAATTCCTGGTAATAAAATTAAAAAGTAAAAAAGTAAAAATAAAGACGATAATGCAAAATGTAAAACTTTTTGATATTTAATATGTATTTTTGATATTTCATTTTTAATATTTAATATAAGTAATATGGCAAAAACGGTTAAAATAGGAAATACCGGCGCCATAAACCGTACCCACTTGGCAAACAAAAATGCATTCGGCAAAAAATAAACAAAAAAAGCCAGCCTTAGGAAATTAATTTTCCTATCCCGCCACCCTACACCCATGAGTCCAATAAGTCCAATCAGTCCAATTCCCCAGCCCAACGCATATGGAAACACCTTTGTTAACTGAAACCACACTTGAACTGTTCCAACAAACTGCCTCATATAAAAAACTAGAGTTTTTCCCAAAGCAACATCGCTCTCATACCTCATCGAGCTTAAAAACTCTTGCCAATTGAGAAGGTTGTGGGGAGAGAAAATTAGTGCAAAAAAAAATGAGACGACTATTGTCATTCCGACCAAGCGAAGCGCGTGGAGAGATCTTACAAAAAGATTTCTCGACTTCGCTCGAAATGACAAAACAATAATAGATACCGCCGGAACTACTAAAAATATTACCGCCGACATCTTCGTCGCGATTGCCAGACCGCAAAAGAAAGAATTTAGAATTATGAATTTAGAATTATGAATTCTATTATCTGAATAAATCAAAGATAAATATACAACCGCCGAATAAAACATCATCAGTAGTGATTCAGTCGTGCCAAAATGAGCCAATTGAATCGCATAAGGAGAAAATATCACTGCCAACCATGCCATCCAATTATTTTCTTTTTTTGATACAAAATTTATAATCTTTATAATAATTATCGTCGTTATGATTGAAGCAATAGCCGAAATTATTCGCAAAGCCAGCGTTGGATTTATTTTCATCAACCAAACTATACCGTACCCGAGATAAAGCGGAAGTTGCCCGTATGCGAAAAAATGGGGATTGCCACATTCACGAAAATTCGAAATTCGAAATTCGAAATTCGAAATTACGCAATTCAGCCCCTGAATTGCGGTCGCCATATTTCTCTCATCCGGATGCATTGGATAAGGAAGACCCCAATCAAGATTTACAAATCTGGAATAAACCAATAAACCAATAACCAATAACCAAATAAACACCCCCCACATTCTGTTGATTTTCCTAAGCATAAATAGTATTATATTACAGATTATGAACTATGAACTAACCTTTCTTCTTAAAGAAGAAGCAGAATTGAAAAACATCAAAGATTTGGTCGAATCTTTTGCCAAAATAACCGGCGAGGAAAAGTGGGGCGAAAAAACCCTTGCTTTTTCTATCAAAAAAAATAATCGCGCTTATTTCTATAATTTTAACCTCGAACTTTCCAAAGAAAAAACCAACGAATTGAAAAAAAAGCTTAACTTCAATGAAAAATTAATAAGATATTTATTATTAGTTAAATAAGAATTATGGCAAGCAGATCTTTAAATCGGGTCATCTTAATTGGAAATTTGACTCGTGATCCAGAGCTAAAATATACACCGGCTGGAACCGCCGTCTGTACTTTCGGAGTCGCCACTAACCGCAGCTGGACGACGGCCGACGGCTCGACAAAAGAAGACGTCCAATACCACCGAATAGTTGCCTGGCAAAAATTAGCCGAACTCTGCGGTAAGCTTCTAACAAAGGGAAGGAAAGTTTTCCTCGAAGGAAGATTGACTTACCGAAGCTTTACAGGTAAAGACGGTCAACAAAGATCAATCACCGAAATAGTTCTTGATGATTTTATCGTCTTTAGCGATGGAAAAAGAGTCGCTGTGGGAGAAGAAAAAACAGAAAAAGAAGAACCCGTAGCTTCAGAAACACCCATAGAAACCAAACCCGAAAAAGAGAAAAAGGAAAAATCAGATGAAGAAGATGTCAACCCTGACGATATTCCCTTTTAAATCTTATGAAATGTTTTTTTTGTCAATATAAAACTAATCCTAGCTTTAAAGATACTGAAAATCTGGAAAAATTTTTGAGCCCTAGGAAAAAGCTTATAGGCCGGGAAAGATCTAATTTGTGCGCCAAACACCAAAGATCTTTGACCAAAGAAATAAAATATGCACGTTATCTCGGCCTAATTCCTTACGTATCATATCAGGGTTTACGCTAACTGTTTTTTCTACTATACTGTAGTTTATGACCATTACCTATAATCTACCTGACGAAACCGTTATTCTCGTAAAAGAAGGGTTTAAGGTCGATTTTCAAACTCTCCTTCTTGAAAAAAAGGTCGGCAAAGACCTAGAAATAAATATTTCCAAAGAACTCGACATTGACCCAAAAAATATCTTTCGTCATCTCAAAAAATTAGTCGGAGAAAAAATTGACAAAGGCAGTCTTTTAGCGGAAAAAAAAGGAATTTTTTCGACAAAAAAATTCTTTTCACCTGAATCCGGAATAGTCAAAGAAATCGACCATAATAAAGGAATTCTCGTCATTTCGACGGTTGGCAAGGAAAAAAATAAAATTCTATCTCCTTTTAAGGGAGAAATAGAAAAAGTCGATAAGTATTCTCTTCAAATTAAAATTAATAAAGGAGAAGAATTTCCGGTGAAAAACCCTTCGTCCGATTTTGGCGGAGAAGTAATTTATTTTGACCCATCTTTGACTCAATCTGCGCTTGAGCTTTCAAAAAAAATTATTCTCACAGATCACATCACCTCATATATCCAAGTAAAAACCGAAGCAATGGGTGCTAAAGGCTTCGTCACTTTAGAAAAATTGCCGGAGAAAACCGACGTCTTTACAACCACTATTAAAAATCTAGAAGACTTTAAAAAAATAGTAAAACTTGGCTATCCCTATTGCACAGTTATTGCTCAATCTGCTAAGATTTATTTTTATCAATGAAAAATTTTAAGATCAAGCTCGTCAATTTTATTTTTGTCACCGCCTTCATTGTCATAATATTTGGCGGCGGTTATAGATTGGGTCAATACCAGACTCTTTCTAAATTTTCTTCGCAGACTACCTCCAACAATAAGGCCGTCCCTGTAACTGATTTTAGTTTGTTTTGGAATGTCTGGAGCATATTAGATGAAAAATTTGTTGATAAAAAAAAGCTCGATTCTAAAAAAATGTTTTACGGAGCGATAAAAGGAATGGTTGCCGCGCTTGAAGACCCTTACACTTTTTTCTTAACTCCCGAAGAAAACGCTCAATCAAAGGACGATCTTTCTGGTAAATTTGAAGGAATCGGAGCCCAGCTCGGACTAAAAGATGGGCGGGTCGTTGTCATAGCCCCTCTAAAAAACTCACCGGCGGAAAAATCCGGAGTCAGAGCTGGAGATTTTATCAACGAAGTTGATGGTCAGAAAACAACCGGTTGGACTTTACCCCAAGCCGTCTCAAAGATACGCGGGACTAAAGGCACTAAGGTCAAATTAACTCTCGAAAGAAACGAGAAAGAATTCGAACTGACAATCGTTCGGGATCAAATTATTGTCTCATCGGTAGAGCTTTCATTTGAAAAAAATTTAGCGATACTAAAACTCAACCAATTTGGTGAAAATACAAATTCGGAATGGGACAAAGCCGTTGAAGAAATCAAAGACAGATGGTCAAAAAAGGAGATTAAAGGAATGGTTTTGGATTTGAGAGATAATCCAGGGGGTTATTTAGAAAGTTCAGTTTACCTGACTTCCGAATTTTTGTCACGGGGAAAACTAATCGTCAAACAAGAATCAACTGTTAATCCTTATCGTGACTATCTGGTTGAAAGAGATGGACAATTAGTGGATATTCCTTTATCGATCTTAATCAATAAAGGATCAGCTTCGGCGAGCGAGATATTGGCAGGATCACTACGCGACCATAAACGGGCTAAGTTAATTGGCGAAAAAAGTTTTGGTAAAGGATCTGTTCAAGAGGCTCTTGACTTAAAAAGTGGCGCCGGACTACACATTACCATTGCCAAATGGATTTTGCCAAAAGGCGACTGGATCAACAGCAAAGGAATTGAACCGAATATCAAGGTAGAAAACGAAATAAAATAATACTGTAATATGAAAAAATTTCTTTTTCTTTTAGCCGCTATAATAATACTTATTTCTGTTGACCAACGTTTTAATCTTTTCCCCAACCTATCTAAGACTGCGACTAATCCATTGGTTGAAAAACAAACCGTTGTCTACGAAGAATCAGTCATCACAAAAGTTGTCGAAGAATCATTGCCATCAGTTGTCACCGTCGGAATAAACACAACCGTTGAGCGGATTCCAGGGAAAACCGAAAAAATAGAAAAAAATATCGGAAGCGGGTTTATTATCGGCGACGGTCTTATCATCACCAACAAACATGTAGTTTCAGAAACAGATGCAACATATCAAGTTTTAACCAACGATAAGAAGAAATATAATGTTGAAAAAATTTATCGTGATCCTTTAAACGATCTAGCTATTTTAAAAATTACCATAGTCCCTAATTCTCTCAAATCCCTCAAGCTAGGCGACTCTGATAACTTAAAATTAGGCCAGCTAGTAATAGCGATCGGCACACCTTTGGGTGAATTTACAAATACAGTAACATCCGGAATTATCTCTGGGCTAGGCCGGGGGATAACTGCCGGAAGCCCATATGAGGAATTTGTTGAAAAACTTGATAATGTTATTCAGACCGACGCGGCTATTAATCCGGGCAATTCCGGAGGACCGCTTTTAAATTCTAAAGGTGAGGTAATCGGAGTCAATGCGGCAATTGCCCAGTCCGGACAGAATATCGGATTCGCCATCCCCGTAAATGTCGTAAAAAACCTAATTGAAAATTTTAATAAAAACGGTGGCAGTTTTGAAAGGCCTTATATCGGTGTTCGATATAAGATGATCGATAAACAAACAGCCATTCTTAATGATATTGTTGAAGGCGCCTATATTGTTGAAGTAGTTGAAAACTCCCCAGCTAAAAAAGCCGGACTTCAAGAGGAAGATATTATTATTGAGTTTGACGGCAAAAAAGTCAAAGGCACAGACAACCAAGAATTAACCAAAGCAATAATGGATAAAAAAGTAGGCCAGAAAGTAGTTGTTAAAGTCTGGAGAAATAAGGAAGTGAAAACATTTAATCTGACTCTTGAAGCTGGAAAATAACTAGATCAAAAATTGACTCTTTCTCTGTTAATGAACTTTTCATTATCAAATACTAATTTGAGTATTCAGCCTTTGGGAATATAATCTTTTCCATCAAGCAGATCTTCTAGATTAAATGGAACAATTTTATCAGGATTAAAATATTCTCCATGCCTGACAAGATATATTGTTAACACTTTAAAATGATAACAAAAAAACCTTGAAAAAATAACAGTTCTGAAAATTAAAGAATGATATAATACTAATATGCCTGAAACCCTGTTCCGACAGCCCAAAAGTACTAAATTTAATCAAGGTAGAAATCGATTTTTAATAAATTCTCCTGAACAACTCCCTGAATTAATGAAAAAAAAAGTTACTTACGAAATAAATGAATTACAACATCATCATAACCATAAAGCAAAATTTGCATTTCGACTTCCTCAAGAGCTACATTTTATACCTTTGTTTGAGCAGGTTTTATTTAATGAACTTGTTTCGTATCATAATACTCATGCAACAAAAGAAAGATTTGTTCACCCAGATACTTTTATGTTATTAGATAAGGATTTTTGTAAATATATTCCTAGAAAAACGGGTGCCAGATTACCAATGGAAACCTATTCCGAACATGAAGCGAAACACTGGTTTGAGATAGAAGCAGATAATCAATATAAAAAAGGTTCAAATTTAGTTTTATTTGAACTTTATTGGATTACAGTACCAGATACGAAAATTAAAGCACTTATATGTCAAGCTACTAATTTATCTAGCGTACATTATAAATCACGCATTATGGAAACTTTAATGGGACCTAATTATCCTTCTGGACCAGACTTTAATGATTTAGAATTAGTTTCAGTAAAAATGGACAAATATCATTAATTATTAAATAAAATTAAAGCATTCTTTATAAAACGAATTAAAGCCAAACAACAAGGCCTATTTTTTTTAAAAACTCCAGTAGATTTGGAACAAGCTTTAGTTTCTTTACACAAGCAATGGAAAAAGAATAATGCTTATAGGATAAACATGAATGTATATCCATAATAATGTTTAAAAAAGATTAAGCAAATATATTGTGATATAATTGACCTATGAAAATATTTTGTTTATCAAATGGTGTTCATCATTTCCTTCCTAACGGAGGGTAATGTTTATTCTATAAAAATAGACCCTCCGAAAGGAGGGATTTTTTTTAGTTATAAATTGTATAATTAAACAATATGAGCACAAAAATTCAAAAATTAGCCGGATTCAGAGATTATTTTGCCGAGGACGTTAAAATCAGAGAATACGTTATTAACGTTTTCAAAAAAGTTTTTGAAAAATACGGCTATGAGCCTTTGGAAACTCCGGCTCTTGAACCTTCCAGTATTTTCGTTGGCGAGCTTGGTGACGAGGCGGAAAAACTATTCTATAGGTTTAAGGATCAAGGAGGACGCGACGTCATGCTTAAATACGACGTAATGACCTCAATGTGCCGAGCCGTCGCTGAAAACATCAATAAAATTACTTTCCCATATAAACGCTACCAGATCCAAAGCGTCTGGCGAAGTGAAAAACCGCAAAGAGGAAGATTTCGAGAATTCACCCAATGCGATGCCGATACAATCGGAAGCCCTGACGTCAACTGCGACGCCGAATTCATCCAAATGGGAATTGAGGCTTTAAAAAATTTAGGTTTTCAGGATTTTCGAGCCAATATCAATAATAGAAAACTTATGAACGGAATCATCCAATTTGCCGGAGCCTCGATAAAAGAGTTTATTCCTATCTGCATTTCTATCGATAAATTACCAAAAATAGGCAAAGAAAAAGTTAAAAAAGAGTTAATAGAAAAAAGAGGGATTAAAGCTGAAATCGCAGAAAAAATTTTAGAGATTTTTTCTTTATCAGGCAATACCGATGAATTACTATTCAAATTTAAAAAACAGTTAAAAAATATCCCGATTGCTATTGAAGGATTAAACGAACTCGAGACTATATTTAATTATTTTGCAGCGGTCGGCTTGGAAACAAAATATTTTCAATTTACTCCCTATATAGCTCGTGGATTGGCTTATTATACCGGGCCAGTTTGGGAATTTGAAATTATCGAAGGAGACATCGGTTCGGTCGCTGGTTGCGGACGATATGACGATATTATTGGCAAATTTATTGGCAAATCTGTTCCTGCAACCGGCGGGTCTTTCGGTATTGAAAGATTAGTAGAAGTAATTAAGCAAAGAAAAATGATTCAAACTTCAAGTAATATTGTTAAAATATTGGTAAGTATATTTAATATTGATTTTTTCAATAATTCCTTAAAAATCGCTGATCAATTAAGGAAAAATAATATTTCTACTATTCTTTACCCTGTTATTAACGACAAACTCAATAAACAACTCAAATATGCAGATAGAAAAGGTATTCCTTATGTAGTTATCATCGGGCCGGAAGAAGTAGCAAAAAATGTCGTAAAACTGAAAAATATGAAAACAGGGGAACAAAAAACATTAAGTATAGAAGAAACAATTGAAACAGTTAAAACTTAAACAGTTAAAAAAACTATGAAACGGTTAAGTATTAACAAAGAAAATAATTGTTTTATGTTTAAGGTTTTAAGGTTTAATAAGTTTTTTTAAGTTTTAACCGTTTAACGGTTTAACAGTTTTTTATGGTTATTAATCCAAACGTCGTAATAATCGAGGCTCTGCCTGGGGTCGGCGGAGATGAATCCAAGCTTTGGATGAAAGAATTATTGCTTTCCTATATTCGTTTTGCCCAAAAAAAGCTCTTTAAATTCATCAATCTTGACGAAAATATAATTAAAATAAGCGGCGAAAACGCTTTCAGTTTTTTTAAGAGAGAAACCGGCGTTCACCGTGTACAAAGAATTCCCGAAACAGAAAGAAAAAGCAGAATTCATACCTCGACCTGTATCATTGTTTCTTTACCGCAAATTGTTAAGTCTGACATTAAAATTAACCCATCCGATTTAGACTGGCAGTTTTACCGGTCTGGTGGACACGGCGGTCAAAATGTTAATAAGGTTTCAACGGCGGTTCGACTTACTCATAAACCCACTGGTATTGTCACGACTGCCTCACGCGAGCGCTATCAAGAAGCCAACAGAAAAATCGCCTACGACTTTCTTTTGAGCAAACTCTACCAACTCGAGGAAGAGAAGAAAAGAGGGATTACCAATTCTTATGTAAAAAACGTAGGGACAGGGGATAGGGCTGAGAAGATTAGAACCTATAACTTCCCTCAAAACCGATTAACTGACCACAGAACGGGCAAGAGCTTTCACAATTTAGAAGACATTATTAAAGAAGGAAAATGGGAAAAAGTATTTGTCTTTTAATTTTTTGTGTTATAATTATTTTCTTATGAAAACCAAGATACATCCAGTCTTTTATAACGACGCTCAAGTTGTCTGCGCCTGCGGCAATACTTTTACTACAGGAAGCACCAAACAAACAATTTCTGTCGAAGTCTGCTATAAATGCCATCCTTTTTATACAGGCGAACATAAATTCTTGGATCGAAAAGGCCGCGTCGACACCTTCCAGAAAAAACAAGCTTTCGCTCAAAAGTATAAGGTCACTTACGGAATCAAAAAAAACAAAAAGCATGATAAAGAAGAAAGAAATGTAAAAACTTTACGTGAACTTTTGCAGGAATCGTGATATAATAAATAGATTTCCTAAGACCCGGGTAGCATTAAAAGTTCTCCTGGCGAGGAAAAAATATGGTCAGTACACAAAAAAAATCCCAAGTCGAATCACTCAATAATCTTCTCAAAGAAAAATCGAACTTCGTCTTAATAAAAATCGGTAAAACAACTCATCAGAGTTTGGAAAACCTCCGTAGAGAACTCAAAAAAGCCGATTCAAGCTTGAAAGTTATAAAAAATACTTTGTTTGAAAAAGCTTTAAACAGATCTTCAGCTGAAAAGGCTGTATTTAAAGATTTAATAAAAAAATTTTTCCCTCTTAGAGAACCTACAGCTGTTATCACATTTAGCGAAGATTGGGGAGCTGGTCTTAAGTCATTTTATGAATTTGTTCAAAAAGAAAAAACTCTTTCCTTCAAATTAGCGCTTTTGGATAACGCTCTTTATAATAGCGAAGAAGCAGAAAAAATTGCAAAGCTGCCTAGTAGAGAAGAATTAATCGCCAAAACCATTGGTTCGATGAAATCACCGATCAATAAGTTCGTTTATGCAATTAAATACAATACTAATAAGGTTGTATATATATTAAAAATTAAAAGTAATAATCCGTCGAAAGCGTGACTCTAAGGGAGAATAGCTTTCGACACAATTAAGGAAAATCGTTGGGAAAAAACCAATAGGTTTTGTCCCATGAAAGAAGGGAGGTGAAACAATAATGTCAGAAATAAAATTAAGCGACAAATTACAAAAACTAGTTACCGAAATCGAAAAATTGACCGTTATCGAAATGGCTGATCTAGCTAAATATCTCGAAGAAAAGTTTGGTGTTTCTGCTATGCCTGTTGCCGCCACTCCAGCCTCCGCCTCCGCAGGAACTGCTTCGGCGGACAAGGAAGAAAAATCAACCTTTAACGTAGTTCTTTCGGCTTCGGGAGACAATAAATTGGGCGTTATTAAGGCGGTCCGCGAAATCCTTCCAAATTTAGGTCTTATGGATGCGAAAAAGTTGGTTGAATCGGCTCCAAAAGATCTTTTGACCGATGTTAAAAAGGAAGTAGCCGAAGAAGCTAAGAAAAAGATCGAAGCCGCAGGTGGTAAGGTCGAATTGAAGTAAGAAAATAGAAAACAACCAATTTCTGCTTTCAATTTAAGGCTAATTACGCTAAAATTAGATTATGGCAAAAGGTAAAAAATCAGATTACGGGGTCGAGTCGATTGTCGTCCTTGAAGGACTGGAACCGGTACGAAAACGTCCGGCAATGTATATCGGCACCACCTCTCAATATGGTATTAACCATTGTCTCAACGAGATTATTGACAATTCAATCGACGAGGCTTTGGCCGGATTTTGCCAAAATGTCGAAGTCAATATCGAAGAAAGTGGATACCTAACGGTTTTTGACGACGGCCGAGGTATCCCCGTTGATAAACTGCCCAAATACAAGATATCGGCTCTCGAAATCGTCATGACTAAACTCCACGCCGGAGGTAAATTTAACGTCGGAGCCTATAAGGTTTCCGGAGGTTTGCATGGAGTTGGCGCCTCGGTTGTCAATGCTTTGTCATCCCATGTCATTGTTGAAGTCAGGCGTGACAAAAAACTATATCGTCAAGAATATAAAAAAGGCCTTCCTCTTTATCCTGTTAAAGAAGTTAAGGAATCAATTCTTAAATTTAAATTCAAACAAGGCACAGCCGTCTCATTTTTACCAGACCGTGAGATTTTCAAGGAAACAATCGAGATAAACTATAATATATTCAAAAAACAGGTCAAAGAAAGAGCTTATCTTATCAATAACGTTTTTTTCAGAATCTATAATCATAAAAATAAGGATAAATTTGCTTATTTTTTTGACGGCGGCATCATTTCCCTTCTTCGCGATTTAAATCGAGGTAAAAAAATTCTTCACGATCCGATCTTTATTAAAAAACAACAGGATGATAAAGAAGTTGAAGTAGCCATTCAATATAATGACTCGATAAACGAAAATATTCATTCTTTTGTCAATGTCATCAATACCCACGAAGGCGGTACTCATTTGACAGGGTTCAAAACTGCCATTACCCGTGCTATAAACAACTATGCCAAAAAAGAATTTGGTACCGGTAAAAATAATGATGAAACATTCACGGGCGACGACGTCAAAGAAGGGCTGTCAGCCATAATCTATGTCAAAATGCCGTCAACCAATTTACAGTTTGAGGGACAAACAAAAACGAAACTCGGCAATTCAGAAATTCAAACTTTTGTCCAGCAAACTGTCTTTGACTATCTGGAGACTCACTTTGAAGAAAATCCCAAGATCGGCAAGGAAATTTTAGGAAAAATATTTTTAGCCCAAAAAGCCAGACTGGCGGCCAAGGCAGCCAAAGAAGCCGTCTTGAGAAAAGGAGCATTAGAAGGGGCATCGCTTCCTGGAAAACTAGCCGATTGTCAGGAAAAAGACCCAGCTTTGTCTGAACTTTTTATGGTCGAAGGTAATTCTGCCGGAGGCACTGCCAAACAGGGAAGAGATAGAAAATTTCAGGCGATTTTACCCCTTCGGGGCAAGGTTTTAAATACAGAAAGGGCCTATTTGGACAAAGTTTTGTCTTTTAAAGAACTCAAGGATTTGGTAATTGCTCTTGGTATGGGTATCGGTGAAAACATCGACTATGCTAAACTGCGTTATCATAAAATCGTGATCATGACCGATGCCGACGTCGATGGTGAACATATCAGAACTTTACTTTTGACCTTCTTTTATCGTCATCTTCCCGACGTTATTCAAAAAGGTCATTTATACATCGCTCAACCGCCTCTTTATAAAATCCAGTCAGGTAAACAGATTAATTATGCCTATTCCGACGAGGAAAAAAACAAATTCATTAACTCGTTAACTCGTGAACACGCCAACGTACCAACCCTTCAACGCTATAAAGGTCTTGGAGAAATGAATCCGGAGCAACTTTGGGATACTACAATGAATCCAAAAAACCGAGTTTTAAAACAGGTAAACGTTGCCGATGGACAAGAAGCTGACTATGTTTTCTCAATGTTAATGGGAGATGAAGTCCCGCCAAGAAAAAAATTTATCGTTACCCATGCCAAGATGGCTAATTTGGATTTATAAATTTCAAGGACAGTCCCTTTAGGGACTGTCCTTATAAAAACCTATGAACACTCAAAAGCTTTCCGCTGGTAAAAACGTACCAGAAGAAGTTAATGTTTTTATCGAAATTCCCCAGGGTTCCTCTATCAAATACGAGTTGGACAAAGAAACTGACGTCGTCATGGTTGACAGATTCTCTTATACTGCCATGTTTTATCCCTTTAATTACGGTTTCGTACCAGGAACATCAGCCGAAGATGGCGATCCAATCGACGTTCTGGTCATCTCGTCGCATCCAGTGTCTCCAGGGGTGGTAATTCCGGCAAGACCGATTGGAATGCTCGAAATGGAAGACGAGGCCGGAATCGATACTAAAATTATTGCTGTCCCAACAGTTAAAGTTGATCCATTTTTTGCTAATGTTAAAGACATTAAGGATGTCGACGAAATGACAAAGAAAAAGATCCAGCATTTTTTCAACCACTATAAAGAATTAGAACCCAACAAATGGGTTAAAACTAAAAATTTCTTGGGTAAAGAAGAAGCATTAAGGGCAATTAAAAAAGCCATCAAATAAGTCTTATTAGACTCATATGTCCAATACTAGTATTCAACAAGCCGAAATCACATCAGAGATGAAACGCGCTTACTTAAACTATGCCATGTCTGTCATCGTCTCCCGCGCCCTTCCCGATGTCAAAGACGGACTCAAACCCGTCCATCGACGGATCCTTTTTGCCATGTACAAAATGGGTCTTTCACACGGAGCTCGTTTTTCAAAGAGCGCTAAAGTAGTCGGAGAAGTCTTGGGTAAATATCATCCCCACGGTGATTCATCTGTCTATGAAGCATTGGCTCGTTTGGCGCAAGATTTTTCTATGCGTTACCCTTTGATAAAAGGCCAGGGTAATTTCGGATCAGTTGACGGCGACCCTCCAGCCGCCATGCGTTATACCGAAGTTAAGCTTTCTAAAATTGCCGACGAGATGATCGCCGATATCGAAAAAGAAACTGTCACTTATACTGACAATTTCGACAGTACTTTAAAAGAACCTAATTTCCTTCCGGCAAAACTTCCCAATCTGCTTTTGATGGGTGCCGAAGGAATAGCCGTCGGTATGGCGACAAAAATTCCTCCTCATAACTTAACAGAATTAGTAGAAGCAATTATCTTCATGATAAGTAAAGCTAAATTAAATGTTGAAAAACAAGTAAATAATTTGTCTTTCAATGTTACGATTGAGGATTTATTAGAATACATTAAAGGTCCAGACTTTCCAACAGCCGGCATCATCTACGGCGCCAATGACATAAAACAAGCCTATATGACTGGTCGAGGCTCAATTCTAATCAGAGCAAAAATTACCGATGAAGATCTCGGACACGGAAAAACTGCCATCGTCGTCAATGAAATTCCTTATCAAGTCAACAAATCTACTCTTGTTGAAAAAATCGCCCATCTCGCCAACGACAAAAAAATTGTTGGTATCTCCGATCTTCGTGACGAATCAGACCGCGACGGAATTAGAATTGTCATTGAATTAAAACGAGACGCCTCCTATAAGAAGGTTCTTAATAATCTTTTCAAATATACTGAACTACAGACTTCATTTCCCGTTAATATCGTTGCCTTAGTTGACGGAGTTCCTCAAACGTTATCATTAAAAACTATCTTAGAAATTTACATCAGACATAGAATTGAAATTGTCACCAAAAGAAGCGAATACGAACTCAAACAAGCAAGAGCTCGCGCTCATATCTTGGAAGGATATTTGATTGCTCTTCGCCATATTGACGAGGTAGTCGAAATAATTAAGAAATCCAAAAACGAACTCGACGCCAAACTCAAGTTGATGAAAAAATTTGGACTATCTGAACTTCAGGCACAGGCAATCCTCGACATGCAGCTAAAAAGACTGACTGGCCTGGAAAGATCAAAAATCGAAGATGAATTGTCATTACTCCGTGAAACTATAAAGTACCTTGAATCGCTACTCAAAGATATCTTTAAGATTCTTAAAGTTGTCAAAGACGAGCTTGTTTACCTAAAAAATAAATATGGAGATGAAAGACGAACCCAGGTAATTAAATCAAAACCAGGCGAAATTACAGACGAGCAACTGATAGAAAATAAAGAAGTCATCGTCGTCTTGACCAAAGAAGGATATATCAAACAAGTTCCTAAAGAATCATTTAGAGTCCAGCAAAGAGGCGGAAAAGGTGTAACCGGCATGGAAACTAAAGATTCAGACAATGTTTATTTCATCACTACCGCGATGACGCACGACTACATGCTTTTTTTCACTAATCAAGGACGAGTTTTCCAGAACCGAGTCTGGGACGTCCCTGCCGGATCAAGAATTTCTAAAGGTAAGGCCGTCATTAATTTAGTGGCTCTTCGTCCTGAAGAAAAAATTACTTCTATCTTGACTTATGACAACTCGATAATAGAAAAGTCTGAAAAAATGTTTGTCGTCATGTCAACCAAGTTGGGAACAATGAAAAAAACGCTTTTTAAAGACTATGCTAATATCCGCACCAATGGAATTATCGCTATAAGGCTGGAAAAAGGGGACGAGCTGCTTTGGGTAAAACTGACCGATGGAAGAAAAAACGTCATCCTAGTTTCCAAATTTGGGAAGGCCATCGTCTTTAAAGAAAAAGAGATCAGACCGACCGGTCGGGCCTCAATCGGCGTCAAGGGTATGGAATTAGATAAATTGGGAAACCAGGTCATAGCCGCCGATGTTTTTTCCGACGACGAATTTAAGAAAAATATTTTGGTTATCGGAGAAAAGGGAATCGGTAAAAAAACCAAGCTTTCCAGCTTTAAAGGTCAGCACAGGGGCGGTAAGGGTGTCAAAATCGCTTCTATTGACGATAAAATCGGAAGCCTGGCCTTGGCATCTATTATCCAACCCGAGGATGAAACTTTGATTATGACCTCGACCTCGGGCCAAGTCGTCAAAATTTCTCTTTCTTCAATTCCTTCTCGAAGTCGAACCGCCAAAGGGGTGATTTTAATGAGATTTTCCGAAAAAACAGATCGGATTGTCAGCGCGACCCCGGTATGATAAAATAATATATGTTAATTGACGGTAAAAAGATTTCTTTATTCCTAGGAAAACAGGTAAAAAAAGAGGTCAAAAAACTGATAAAAAATAGACCGCTTCTCACGGTATTTTTGATCGGCGACGCTTCTGATCAAATTAGCTTTGTAAAAATCAAGTCCAATGTCGCCAAAAAATTAGGGATTGAATATAATCTAATTCATCTAAAAAATGTTCCCAACTTTATCAGCTTTGCCAACAGAATTAAAGAAGAAGTAAATAATTCTAAAGTTACCGGTATAATTATTCAACAACCTCTTCCCGCCCAGTTGTCAACCGAGAGCATCTACGATTACATACCTCAAAAAAAAGAAATAGAAGGCCATCGAAAAAAATTTATTTTTTATCCTCCGATAGGGTTAGCTGTTTTGACGATCATCAAGTATATTTTTTCCGGAAAAAAAATCGACAAAAGGCTTTTAGTGAATCTTAACAAAGATCGTCATTTTTTCAAAAAAATTCTAAAAAATAAAAAGATTGTTTTGGTTGGCCGCGGCGCTACAGGAGGGAAACCTATCGGTCATATATTACAAGAAACAAAAATCAATTACATTAATGTAAATTCGCAAACCATCAATCCAGAGGAATATTTTAAAAGCGCCGACATTATCATCACCGCCGTTGGAAAAAAAATAATCGATCCCTCGATGCTAAAACCAGGCGTTATCCTTATCAATGCGGGTCTTCGAAAAGAAAACGGAAAACTAAGAGGAGACTATGAGGAAAAAGAAATTAAAAATATCGCTTCGTATTATACTCCGACTCCTGGAGGCGTCGGCCCGATAGATGTCATATACCTATATAAGAATCTTGTTGACGCTGCTAAACTTCAGAAATGATAATAATAACAGGCCAAACCGCTACTGGAAAAACCAAACTAGCGCTCGAATACACCAAAAAATATAACGGCGAACTTATTAATTTCGACTCCCGCCAAGTCTATAGATATCTGGATATTATTACCGGCAAGGACAAAGAAACAATTCAACAATTCAAGAATTTAGCAGTTCATCTTTATGACATCGTCGAGCCAAATCAATATTTCTCATCCTTCGAATACGTCAAAATCGCTCAAAATATAATAAAAGATATCGAAAAACGCGGCAAAACACCGATTCTTGTTGGCGGTAGCTACTTTTATCTAAAACATCTTCTTTACGGATTCGACTTCAAAGTCCCACCTAACTTTAAACTCCGAGAAAAACTTAACAAAAAAACCGTTTCCCAGCTTCAAAAAATGCTCCTAGGTTCTGTCCTTAAAAGGACCATTCCTCAGATGAATCATAGTGATTGGAACAACCCTAGAAGACTAATAAGAAAGATTGAAATCGAAAATGATAAAAAAACGGGGCCTGTCTCGGGTTCATTCCCGTCGGTGCTCGCTTCGAACAATACCCCTCGACTGCGCGCCGCCGGGAACCCTTTCCCCTCAACACCCGTTTTTTTATTCATCGGTTTTCGTTATAAAAATAAAGACGATCTTATTAAAGCCATTAAGGCTAGAGTAGAGAAACGCCTTAAGCAAGGAGCGATTGAAGAAGTTAGATCTCTACTAAAAAAGGGCTATAAAAAGACCGACCCCGGGCTAAAAACCATCGGCTACAAGCAAATCATCGACTATTTAGAAAAAAAGATAACAAAAGAGGAAGCTATTGAAAAATGGATTACCGCCGAAATCCAGTATGCCAAAAGACAGCTTACTTTTATGAAGAAAGACCCTAACATAAAATGGCGCAAGATTAAATAAACAAATGAATAATTTAATCATTTAAATAATCAAATTTATTTGAATATTGATTTGTAGATTTGCAGATTTGTTTATTTGGTTATTTACGAAAAAGCTTCATGAATGCCTCCTTCGGTATCTCAACCCTTCCTACCATCTTCATCTTTTTCTTCCCTTCCTTTTGCTTTTCCAAAAGTTTTTTCTTCCGACCGACGTCGCCGGCGCCGATTACTTTACCGCTTTTTATCAAAACATCTTTTCTAAAAGGAGCGATTCTTGTTGAAGCGATTATCTTTCCTTTATATTGGGCCTGTATTTTTACTTCATACTGCTGGCGGGGGATTAACTCTTTTAAGCAGCTTGTTAAAAAGCAAGCTTTTTCATAAGCTCTTTCCTCAACAACAACTTCACTGAATTCATCAATCGGATCACCGTTCAAAAGAAGTTCGAGCTTTCCCGCCTTAACGATGCGATAATCCAAAAACTCCCAGTCCAAAGAAGCAAATCCCGAAGAAACACTTTTTAAATTGTCAAAAAAATCAGAGATCAATTCAGACATCGGCAGTTCGTATTCCAAAATCATTTGATTTTTATTGTCCATTGTCAAAAACTTACCTCGATAGTTTTGCGTGAGTTGCATTATCGCTCCGACGTATTGATCCGGACAGATTATCATTACTTTAACAATCGGTTCTTTAAACATCACTCCAGCTGGGCTATATTCTACTTGGGGTGGAGTCAATACCAAATTAAGACCAAACTCTCTTTCTAGTCTCTCGCGGACGACGTCGGCGTGAAGTAAACCCAAGAATCCCACTCTATAGCCAGCTCCAAGCGCTTGACTGTAAATAGAACTAAACTCGAGAGAAGAATCATTCATATATAATTTTTCCAAAGCTTTCTGGAAGTTTGGATAGTCGGCTGTATCGGTCGGAAAAATAGACGCAAACACCATTGGTTTAATCTTTTTATATCCAGGTAGGGAACGAATATATGCGTTCCGTACATCAACGATCGTATCTCCAACCGCTATCTTGTGGATGTCTTTAAGATTGGTGACGATGTAACCGATCTCACCAGTTGCCAATTTATCACTTGCTACCAAGTCAGGAGAAAAATATCCGACTTCATTGACCTCAAATTCCGTTCCAAGATTTGCCAATTTTACTTTTTGTCCTTTTTTTAACTCTCCATCAAAAATCCTGACAAAAGCAATCACGCCTCGGTGAGAATCGTAGTACGAATCAAATATTAAAGAAAGCGAAGACGCCTGTTTTTGAATCAATGACTTGGGGGACGGTATTTTCTCTATCACTGCTTTTAACAACTCTTCAACACCCACTCCCGTCTTAGCCGACACTGTAAATATTACTTCTTCTTTTATCCCCAAAAAATCCATCAACTGTTTTTTTGTTTTTTCAACATCGGCGCTTGGCAAATCGATTTTATTGACAACAGGAATAATGATTAAATTTTTCTCAATTGCTTTATAAGCGTTGGAAATTGTCTGGGCCTGAATGCCTTGAGTAGCGTCAACAAGAAGTATTACTCCTTCGACACAAGCCAATGTTCTATCGACTTCATAAGAAAAATCCACGTGTCCGGGAGTATCTATTAGATTTAAAATTATTTGATTAGTTGATTCCGGATTACGTATTTCGGATTTAGATTTAATCCGTAATTCGTCATTCGTAATTAAATAATTATTTAATTCATAGAGCATTCTAACAGGAGCAAGTTTAATCGTTATTCCTCTTTCCCTCGAAATCGGATTGCGATCCAACATTTGTTCATCGTGTTCTCCCGCTTCAACCGTCCCAGTCAATTCCAACAACCTGTCGGCTAATGTCGACTTCCCATGGTCAACATGAGCAATAATGGCGAAATTTCTGATATTATTCATTTAATGAGATATCTATATATCTTAATAATTTTTTTAAGAATACTTTTTGCTCTTTTAATCTTTAGATTACCGCAACTTTCAGTAATTGTATCATTTTTTCTCGACGTAGTTGACGGCGATTTCGCGCCATCTGCCATAACTAAAAAACAATATCAGTTTGTAGATAAAACTGTTGATTTTTTTGTTTATATCTTTGAAATGATTTATGCCTGGATCAATTTTCGAGACTTTAGATTATTTTTGCTGGCGCTCCTCCTTTGGAGATTTATAGGAATGGTTGTTTTTTATATAACTAAAAACAGACGGTATTTTATTATCTTTGGTAATTATTTTGAGAATGCTTTTTATGTGATTTTCTTTAATTTCATCGTCATCAATTTTGTCTTTACATTAATAACCGTTTTTGCCTTCAAACTTTTCCAAGAATGGTTCATCCACGTCGCCGATCTATCAGTAAGAGAGGATATTTTCAAGAAGAAAAGAAACTGGAAAAAATAAGTAATAATATAACAATTTTTTGTTTATAATAATGTAATGATCGCAAAGATCAGCCAATATCTAAAGAAATTCAAATATAGACTGCTGATTTTCTTAGCTATTTTAGGGCCGGGGATTATTACCGCTGTTGCCGATAACGACGCCGGAGGCGTCGCCACCTATACAGTAGCGGCCTCACTTTTTGGTATGGCTTCTCGCTTTCTCATCATCCCTGAAGCGATTTTACTCGCAGTTACCCAAGACGTCGGCGCCCGAATCGCTATTGTCACCAGAAAAGGACTCGGAAGTCTGATAAGAGAAAGATACGGAGTAGCAATTTCCATGTTCATTTTTGCTCTGTACTTTATTACTAACCAAGGTGTCGTTCTTCAAAATGTTTCTGGACTCAAATCCGCCTTTCAACTTTTTAATCTCCCTTGGCAACTTTTTCTTATTCTTACTTGTATTTTTCTAATTCTTATCGTCATTAAATTTAATTACAAAAAACTACAAAATATATTTCTATTTATGATTTTGTTTTATTTTGCCTATGTTGTTTCAGCAGTCCTATCTCGACCCAACTGGGGAGATGCCATGAGAGAAAGTTTTGTCTGGCCGAAAAATATAAATGTCGGCGATTTTAAGTTTTGGTTCTCGAGAATCGCTGTTCTTGGTACGACAATTACGGCTTGGGGTCAATTTTTCATCTCAAGTTTTATCCTCGATAAAAATCTGACACCATCTCATCTTAAAGCAGAGAAAACGGAAATTTTTTTGGGCGCCATTGTCACTAGCTTTTTCTCTCTCATGATGGCTGTTGCCGTTACCTATACTCTGTTTGTCAACAATATCAAAGTATCTGACGGTTATTCAGCTGCTTTAGCGATGACTCCTTTGGCAGGAAAGCTTTCTACTCTTCTTTTTTCTTTTGGTTTGCTTGGCGCCTCGATTCTTGGCCTGACCATTGTTCCTTTGGCTACAGCCTATGTTTTTTCCGAGATGTTTGGCTTTGAAGGTAGCTTGGATGCCAATTTCAAAAAAGGCAGGCTTTTCTACAGTTTTTTCATCATCCAGATTGTCATCTCTCTTATAATTTCCCTCTTTCCTCATACATCGCTTTTTCAGCTGACTCTTTACGCAGACTTCTTAAACGGCGCCATGCTTCCGATTATTTTTTTCTTTTTGATTAGGTTTTCCGGAGACGAGGAGATTATGGGAAAATACAGGGTTGCTGGTTTTTCAAGATTTGTTATAGTTGCCTCTGCCATTATTATTACCGGAGCGGTTCTTATTACATTTTTAGGAAAGATATTTAATTTTAGCTGATAGTCTGGCGGTACTTTTCAATTCCTTCTTTAGTTTCACCAAAATAGACCTGCTTACCGCTGTCCAAAACCAACACTTTATGACAGTAGTTTTCAATTTGTTCTGACGAATGGGTTACTAAAACTAAAGTTGCTCCCTGCTTTTGAAATTCTTTAATTCTTGTTAGGCATTTTTCCTGGAAACGAATGTCACCGACAGCCAAAATCTCGTCAACCAATAAAATGTCTGGTTTTTCGGCGACGGCGACGGAAAAAGCCAGTCTCATATACATTCCTGATGAATAATGTTTAACCGGCTGGTCCATAAAATCATGAAGTTCGGAAAAATCGACGATTCCTTTGTAAAGCCTATCCATCTCTTTTCTTTTTATGCCGAGAATCGAAGCGTTAAGATAGGCGTTTTCCTTGCCTGTTAGCTCCGGATGAAAACCCGCTCCAAGCTCGATTAAAGGAGCCACCCGTCCGGAAACGGTGATTCTGCCGTCTGATGGCTTGGTGACGCCGGCAATAATCTTTAAAAGAGTCGATTTTCCCGATCCGTTCCGACCAAGAATTCCCAGCGACTCTCCCTTTTTTATTTCAAAATTCAGATGGGACAGAGCGCTTAATAAATATTTGGTTGATTGTCCGGAAAATAAAGCCGGCAAAAATTCCTTGAAAGTTCGTTGTTTTTGCAAAGAATAAAGTTTTGTTAAATTTTCTGCTTTTATCATATTAAACGTAGTCGGCAAATTTTCCTTCCAACTTTTTAAATATTAAAAAAGCGACCAGAAAGAAAATTAAAGAAGATAGAGCGGCAATTTTTAAGCTGTTTAGATTGGGCGGCGAATCGGTAAATATCACCTGGCGGTAGGCGTTGATTATCACCGACATCGGATTCAAAGAAAAGATAAACCGGTACTTTTCCGGAAACTGTTCGACTGGGTAGATCACCGGAGTCAGATAAAACCAAAGCGAGACAATGAGAGTCAGAAGATATTGGATGTCCCTATAAAATAGATTTAAAGTCGATATTAAAAGCGAAAATCCAGCGGTGAAAATCAATTGAATAATAAATATCGGAATAACCCAGATAACCTGGGGTGTCAAAGCAGTTTTATAATAAATAAAAAACGGTACAAGCACCAAACAAGAATAAAAAAAATCAACCATTTTGGCAATAATAGTGCCGTAAACCAGAATTTCCCTCGGAAAGTAAATCTTTGTGATTAACGATGAGTTACTCGTCAAAGAATTGACCGATGACGAAAGACTCAAGGCAAAAAAATTCCAGGGCAAAAGACCGACGACTAAAAATATGATATAAGGAACCGAATAAAAAGACACCCTGAAGACTGTCGAAAAAACAAAAGATAAAACAACTATCTGGAAGAGGGGATTAAGAACAACCCAGGCATAACCGAGGATTGATTGCTTATACCTTTGAGAAATCTCTCTGTAGGCAAGATTAAAAAGCAGCTCCCGATAGGAAAAAAATAGCTTTATATTGGCGAAAAGTTTCTTGACTTTATCCATACTTATATTTTATCACTTTGATCTAAGAGAAAGCTAGCTTTTATAAAACCAGATACATTCCTTAATCTCTCAACTACAAACTTCCAATTGAATTTAATAATATCCTTATGCTTAAAATATAACCTCCACCAATTAACCATGTCCTGCCTCGCCTTAAAATTTCCCATCGTTTTTGTCGTCGTCATGTGATTATGAAGAACTTTAGCGTCTTTAACGATCCCCATTTTATATCCGGCTTTTTTAAATCTCAAAAAAAAATCCACATCTTCAAGATAGGCAAAAAATCTCTCGTCAAATCCTTTCAATTTTTTAAAGACATTAGTTTTTATTAGTAAGCAAGCAGCAGTCAGCCCGTCTAATTCGTAATTCGTAATTCGTAATTCTTTAATTAATTTAATCTTTCCATAGGGAAATACTTGATAACCGTAATTTTCAACTTCCCCATTCGGGTTAACCAAAATAGGGGATACTGCATCCAATTTACTTTTTTCTGCCACTTCGATTAAACGTTTAATCGAAGTATCATCATAGAATTCAATATCATCATTCAATATCAGCATCCACTTTGTCTTGACATCTTTTGCCCCCTTATTGACGCCTCCAGCAAACCCTAAGTTTTTCTTTTTATTATCAATAATAACGACTTTGTAAGGTTTGTCTTTAAAGTAATTTAATAAGTATTTTAAACCTTTTACGTTATTTAAAGTTGGAATAACCACCGTTATCTTCACTTTCATAGCAGTATTATAACAGTATTTTTCTTACCGATTTTATTATCGCCTCGCTATCTATTTCTTCATAACGTAAAAGTTCTTCTGTTAAACCAGAACAAGGTATCTTACGAACACAAAGATGAACAAAATTAGTAATTCGTTGTTGAAGATTATTGACTAATAGAGATGAGATGGCTTCGCCGATCCCACCATAAGGATAATGGTCTTCGACTACTATAATATTTTTATATTCTTCAGTTAATTTGATAATTGTTTTTTCATCCAATGGCTTAACAGAATAACAATCCAACACTAAAGCGTCTATTCCTTCCTCGATAAGTTCCTTTTGTGCCTTTAATGCCTCGTGGACTGTTATCCCTGCCGCTATAATCAGTATTTTTAATTTTTCATTTTTAGTTTTTAATTTAAAAATCTTGCTTCCTCCCATCTTAAATCTTTCATTTTCACTATAAATAATGGGCGTTTTATTTCTTGTCAGTCTCAAATAAAATATTCCTTTATTTGCTGCCATAAGCTTAGTTAATTTTTTAGCTGATACGGCATCTGCCGGATAAAAAACAACGCTGTTTAAAATACTGCGAAACATGGCAATATCTTCAAGTCCCATCTGGGATGGGCCGTCGGCTCCTATCGAAACACCGGAGTGAGAACCGACTATATTTAAGGACCCTGACCCGCTTTTACTAACTTGACTATATTGGGCCATCCTTACCTGATCAAACGTTTGGGTAAGAAAAGAAGCGAATGTGGAAAGAAAAGGAATATAGCCAATTTTTGAAAGACCCAAAGCAACGCTCATCATATTCTCTTCAGCGATGAACATCTCAAAAAACCGATCGGGAAATCTTTTTTGAAATTCATTTTCAAAGGTAGAATTGGCTACTTCAGCATCAAGAACGACGACGTTTTGATTTTCTTTACCAAGTTCAACCAGAGCTTCGCCATAAGCTCCTCGCGTGGAGTAGAAACTTGATTCCGAAATTCTTACTTTAAGTCTATTTAAAACTTTTTGAATTTTTTTCATTTGTCTAATTCTTTTATCGCTAATCTCAACTCCTTTTTATCAAGTGTCTTTCCATGCCAGTTTTCTTTATTTTCCAAAAAAGACACACCCTTACCTTTGATTGTTTTGGCAATGACCATTTTAGGTTTTGAAGCATGCGTTCCCGAAGAAACCTTTTTAAAAGCTCTATATATTTCACTTATTACATGTCCATTTTCAATAATAATTGTTTCCCAACCAAAAGCCCTAGCTTTTTTCTCATAGTTATAGATGTCCCAACCTTCTTCAGTTTCCCCATACTGTCCGAGACGATTAACGTCTATTATTGCTATTAAATTATTTAATTTATAGTAGGCGGCAATTTCCATCGCCTCCCAAACCTGTCCCTCGGCCATTTCAGAATCTCCTAAAAGTACCCAAATCTTTGGCTCTCTCTTTATTTTTAATTTTTTATTCTTAATTCTCAATTTTACTCCGAGCGCCATTCCTACACCAACAGATAATCCTTGCCCTAGGCTTCCTGCTGCTACATCAATAAAATCAAGTTTTGGAACAGGATGGCCCTCATACGGCGAGCCAAATTTTCTCAGTCGATTTACCCAATCAGAGGGAACAACGCCCAAAGCCGAATAAAGAGCATACAAAAGCGGTGCAGCGTGACCTTTGGAAAGAAGGAATTTGTCGTTTTTATCAAAAAATCCTCTGAAAAATAAGGTTGTTAAAAGCTCGACTGCTGAAAGCGAAGAAGTCGGATGACCGCTTCCTGCATTTGTTGTCGAAACTAAGATTTCATATCTGACTTTTTTGCAAATTTCTCTTAATTTACCTTCATCCATATATTTAAGAGTAACAAAATCTAATAAATAATCCAACAAAAACCATCATCTTCTTTCTTAGATTCTTTTTGGTAGAATAAATGAATGAATATTGCCTTTGAGATCAGCCCGATGATGACTGCTTCCGGGTCATTCGGTGATAAATCCGGAGTCTACCGGTATACCTACGGTATGATAACTTCTTTCAGCAAGTATCTGAAAAAAAAAGACAGGAAATCAAAAATCATTCTTTTCTCATTCAACTACGATTTTCTCAAACAACCTCTCAATCCGGAGCTATATGATCTTTTTAAAAACAATAACGTCGTTTACTTGGACAAATTATCAAAGCTTCGTAAGAAAAGATTCATCGACGGTGAATTTTTTGACATTCCTTTGATCAAGGGAATTTTAAAACCTTTTAATAGAATATTCGGACTAAAAACAATGTACTCTAAATTTTTGAATACGGTAAAATTTGAAAATTATCTGAAAGACCTAGATCGCGAGTTTAAAAAAAGATCGGTCACCCATATCGTTCATTCGGAGACCAGTTTTTTTCCATTAAAGGAATACAAAAATATCATTACCATATACGATCTGACCGCTTTTATTGTGCCGGAGTTCCATCGGTCGGAGACCATTGACCTACAGACAAGGAAGTTAAAATTTGCCAAAAAACACTGCCAGGGGATAATCTGCATTAGCCAATCGACCAAAAGAGACCTATTGAACTATTCCCGCGAGTTTAGACAAAAAAAAATTATGATCGGTTATCCAGGCGTAGAAGAATTATTCTTAAAAAATGTAAAATCAGATCATAACAAAAATCATCATATTATTTGCCTTATAAATAATAAAAAGATCTCTATAAAATCTAAGAAATATTTTCTTTACTACGGTACCTTTGAACCAAGAAAGAATTTGAATTATCTCGTAAAAGCTTTTATCGATCTGATCGAATCTAAAAAAATTCCTGAAAATTTTAAACTTTTAATGATTGGGGGGAAAGGATGGGGTGATATAAGAACTAAAATAATAGATTATCTTAAGGAAAATTACCCTGCTGAAGATAAAATACCGATAACCATATCTAATTTTATCAATGATAAAGACTTAATTAAAATAATTAAAAATGCCTATGCTTTAGTTTATCCCAGTTTTTATGAAGGATTTGGTCTTCCTGTTCTTGAAAGCATGGTACTCGGAACACCGGTAATCTGTTCGGAAAATTCGTCGTTAACCGAAGTAGGCGGAGATTCGGTCTTATATGTCAACCCCAGAAATTTCAATGATTTAAAGGTTAAGATTTCTTACTTGATAAAAAATAAAAAGATTGCTCATATAATGTCCAAGGATGGCTTGGAGCAAAGTAAGAAATTTAATTGGACTGACACCGCAAAAAAGTTCTACAAATTTATAAAAGAATTATAGTCTAATTTATCGAAATCTTTCTGAACTTTACGAATAACTCCCTGTTGTCCGTATTTCCTGGAAATATTTCTGAAGGTCTATATCCATTATCATATACAAAACTAATATTGTGGACGCCTCTTCCGAAAAAAGAATTTATCGGCAATGAATTAATAGACCATTTTTCTTTAATAGTTAATGAACCGATTTCTTTGCCGTCTATATAGATTGTAATATTTTGCGGTTCTTTTAACGTTTGCGCCTCAATGGTAAGATTCGAAATAAAATCATTTTTCGAAACAAGCCTTAATCTGGATTCTTTACTGTTTGCCCATCTTATCTCACCTTCAATAATATCGAAACCGAATATTAACAGACTGTCCTCATAATCATTTTTTCCGATTTCGATAAGCGAAAGGTCTCTGTTAGATTGTAAAAGACATTCCTCGGCGTTGCATATATGCCCAAGCTGAAAGTATTCATTGTTCCAAATGATATCTTTAAGAATTATCTTGGGAGGCGGTAGCCAAGGATTTAGTTTTGATAATAAAACCAAGCTATTATCCGGTACTTTGTTTTTATGCTGATCATCGTTAAATAGCGTCGGTACACTCGAAATGTTTTTGTAATAAATAAAATATTCCATCCAATTTCTTTTCCATAGCGGGATTTTATCATTCACAAAACTTTCTATGTATATGGGTTCGTTTATATTTTGATTTTTCAACCCTAACAACGACGAATATGATTCATCTACCGAAAGCCTTCCACCAATAAATCTTCTGTTAAGCTTGAGTCCAGAAAATATGACTAGTCCGGCAAGAAAACAAATAATGACTTTGAAAAAGAGGGGTTTTTTTAAGGTTTCAAGGAGATGGGTAATTCCGATTGAAAAGATAATTAACCAAACTGGCAAGGTATAGGTAAGCGCCCGGTTATAAATAAAAAAATTAGGTTTATGGATACCCAACAAATAGTAAAAAAACAAGTAAACAATAAGATAACTTATAATTAATAGTTTTTTTTTCGATACCATCACTCCATAGATTATAACGATAGCTGTCAATAAACTAAGAAGTATGGCAATTAACGAAGGCAACGGAGAAAACGAATGGATACTGTAAAAACCGATCGCTTCAAACGGATTTGCAAAGGGAATTTTCTCGCGGAATAACTCCCAGCCTATCGGTTGGTTCGGATCAGCCTTGAAAGCTAAGTTAAAATCAAAAAATATCGAATAAACGATGGAAATCGAACCGCTTAGGATCGCAACTAGCGCTATTTTCATAAATTTTATTAGATTGGAGATGATGTTTTTCTTTAACAATAAGGATATTAATAAAAAAAGGCCAAGCGGTGCAACCACAAAAAAAGCCGGTTCATGATATGTAAAATATAGCACTGATATAGACCCTCCTATCAAATAATCATATCTGTTAAAAAAGACTTTGTTATTTTTTTCGTCTTCTATATATGAATATAATAAAATTAACAAAAACATCTGTATGCCCCAAAAAAGCGTTTGACCGAAAAAGTCATGATAAAGCATATAAAGCAGATTAGCGTTGAAAGTTGCAATAACCATTAAAAAACCTAAAACAATAAGACTTCCTTTGTAAATAATTTTCAAAAATATAAAAAAAAGCGGCAAGGTCAAAGCAAACAATATTACCTCGAAAAGATAAATAAATTGATAGCTTTCCAGCTGAAATAAATTAATAAAAAATGACCCGATAATCGGAGGTCCGAACCGGTAAAATCCTCCTAATAAATTGCTTATAGTTTCAGGTACGGACGTATAATAGATTTCAATAATGGGATGGTTTACCAAATAATCAGCCGAGGTTACGTAGGCAATAATATCATTATTACCCATAGACAACGAAGTCAAAGTTCTATCACGCACGACTAAGGGACTGGTATTAAAAACAATGCTCATGCCTATAAATAAAGCGATTATTAATTCTTGCTTCAAATCGAAAGTGATCTTAAACTTTTTTCCCAAAATTGCAGCGATATCTAAAATAAGCGAAAAAGCAATGACAGATGGAGAAACCTGTTTTACTGTTAAACCGGTAAAACTCAAAATAACCAGGCTAAATATAAGAAAAAAGGCCCCAAGCCAGGGGATCAACCAAAAAGCGTATTTCTTTAGCGGAGACGGAATAATGAATTGGGCCAAACCGTAGCCCAATACAAAAAGAGCGAGAATGGTTAAAAACGAATAGACGATGATCGTTAGCGTTATTGAAATCATATTTTTTACTCTAAACTAATCCGTTTGAAATTAACGGCCAGATCCCGATTATCGGCCGATCGGCTTATCTCCGAAGGCTTATAGGTATGTGCGTAAGAAAAAAGCAACGAATGAGATCCCACCGGAAGAGGTTTTTTAAATTCAACTACGTACTTTCCAAACATTTCTGACGGAGAAAATGACCCTACATATTCACCGTCTATGGTTATTGTCACGATTTGCGGTGATTTGAGGGTCAAGGCTTCAATTATGATCTTTGATTTTACGCCATCGTTATTTATCAGTCGTAGACTTGACTGTTTTCCTTCCGTCCACCTGTTCTCCGGTTCGCTTGCGCTCCAGCCGCTTAAAAGCAGACTATCTTCGAAACTTGAAAGTCCGAAATTAATCGTTGACAAATTTTCCGATGAGCTCATTAGGCATTGATCGTTGCTGCATAAGCGACCTATCCTGAAATAGTCGTTTTCCCAAATGATGTCTTTTAAGACTATTCTTGGGGAATTGACATAGGTATTTGGTTTATGGACCAAAACGAGGCTGTTTTCCGGGACGGTTAACTTTTTCCCGCTTTCGGCGACCACCGGTAAAATAGGAATCCTGTTCAGGTTTAAAAAATAAGGCAGCCACATATAGTTCCAAAAGGGGATACCCTGTTTAATGTCGTTCTCAAGATAAAGTGGCTCGTTAATAAATTGTTTTTCTTTTTGGATTTCCTGCAGGGATATGTATTGTTTATTGACTGTGAGCCCTTCGCTGACGAATCTTTTTACCAGCTTATAAGCCATGAAAAATTCCGATATGACCATAAGGACAACTATCGAATAAAGAATGGTTTTATTTTTTTTGAAAGAAGACTCAAAGCCGATAACTAATATACTTATGAATATAGGCAAAGTGTAGGAAATAATTCTTGCGTAATCGAAAAAATTCTGATTGATAAATATTGCTTTTAATAGAATGCCAATAAAAATAATAAGGAAACTAAAAATCAGCAGTTTATATCTTATCTTTAAAAAACCAATGACTAATATAACAATTACCAATAAACTAAAAAATATCGCAATCAAAGACGGAAGAGGAGGATATGAATGTATGCTGTAGAAACCCAGCGCCTCAAATGGATTGGCAAAAGGTACTTCGCTTCTGAAAACCTGCCAGCCTATGGGCAGATTGCTTAAAGACGAGGGCTTTAGCATATTGACTAAAAAACGGAAACTGTAAATTATCGACGGCAAACTCATTGTAAGTGTTATCAAAGCGATTCCGATTAATTTATTTAATAACTCTTTTGTTTTCTCCCTTAAAATCAACTTGAAAATAAAAAACAAAGCAAAGGGGATGACAAAAAAAGGGGCTATCTCCTGATAAGAAAAATATATCGTCGAAAGTCCCAAAGAAATAACTAATGCCTGCGAAAAATCCTGGTTGCTTTTTTCATTGGAATAAAAATAATTGATCGCATGTATCAGCAAAAATATCGTCAGTCCTCTGAATAATATGTGAGGGAAAAAATTATGATACAGCATGTATAGTAAATTGACGTTAAAAGCGGTAAGGATGAAGGATAAAATTAGAGTCATTATGCTTTTTTTGTAAAGGTATTTCACTAGGATATAGGTAAGTGAAACAGCCAGCGAAAAGAACGTTACTTGAACAATATAACTAATTTGATACGCTTTGAGGCGAAATAGGTATTGAAAAAAACTATAAATGAAATTCGGCCCCCACCTGAAAGCTCCTACCAACATATTATCGGCGCCGAAGCTGGCCTTTGTTATAAAAGCATCAAGAAGAGAATTTGATAAGAGGAAGTCGGACGCTCCGACATAATCTCCGATATCGTTATTGCCGAATGATATCGTGGTTGGATAATTTACCAGCCTGATAAGTGGATATAAGTTAAAAAAAATGCTGAATAATATCAGAAAGGCCGTCAAAAAGTCTTCACTCCTATCAAATTTCAGGATATTTTTTTTTAGGAACAAGATATAGCCGTTCAAGATCGATGAAAAAACTAAGATAGCCGGGGCAATGATCTTCATCGGCAGCCCCAAAGAACTCATCAAAACCGAAAAAACGATAAGATAAATTGTCCCGTACCAAGGCGTAAACCAAAAAGCATATCCTTTTAATTTATTGGGAATAATAATAGCCGTAATTCCATAACCAAGATAAAACATCGCAAACAAAGTTAAAAGAGAGTAAAAAAAAATTACCATAATCTAGGTTTCTGACAAAAATATCTTGGTAAATTTACCACCAAGCTGTCTTCGATCAAGACTACCTTCCATCACTTCAGCTGGTCGATATGATTTACCAAACATAAAATATATCGTATTTATGCCTTCGTCAAGAACCTTATCCACCTTCATGGAATAATCTTTAACATCGGTTGTCATATTAATCTTTCCGACTTTTTCCTTGTTCAGGTATATAGTTACCGGTTGATTCTTATAAAAAGCCGCTCCGGAAAAATTTAGTTTCATTTTCCGTTTTTTATTTACCTTAAACATGACACTGCTTCTTCTGTCAACCCAGCGGAATTTTTCTTCCGGATAGTGCCAGCCGAATCCCAGGTAACTAGCAGAGAATCGATCGGTCAAATCTAAACTAAGAACTTCTTTATTTTCCAGAGGCCTCTCCCATAAAGAATAGTTGCCGTCTGTTTTTACTTTATTAAATCCAAGTTCGTTTAAGGTCGAAGACAAAGTCGCCATATATCTTCTTTCGTCATCGCTTATTACATACTTTAAATCAAGAAAATTAATGGCATCTTTGCTTTTTTCTATGTCTATCTTTTGCCACTTTGGAAGATCTGATCTATCTATTATCGGATTTTTGTTTATATCACCATCGATGGCACGGCCGACAAACCCCAAAAAAGGATTCTCCTGATAATAGGATTTTTTGTAATCGGCGATCCTTCCTGTATATCCACCCAAGACCGGCTTTTTATGGATCGACTCACCGATGATCATCTGAAAAGCATCTCCGTCGCCGAAGTAAGTAAAGCCGTCTCTCACGGTAAACGGTATCTCCAAGACGGTCGATCTTTCAGGATCTCTTTTGATTACGTTATACAGCATGTTGGGATATTTTTTCGGCGGGGGAGCGTTTGGATCGACGAAATACCGCTGGTCGAGAATAAAAATCACGAAAAGAATAATGAAAAATATTTTTTTAAAATTGGCTGACTTATTTTTTATATAAAAATTTAATATATAGGCCGAAACCAAATAAGCGAAAAAAATAAAGGCAACTATTATTCTTCCAGGAACCCTGACGTTATTTAAGAACGGGATATAATGCAAAACTATGTAGGGAAGGGGAACGACGATTTTTATACCGTCATCAACGGTCAAAGTCCAGTGGCCAAAAACGTGCAGGAAAGGTCCAAGAGTGAGAATTAAGAAAACAAGACTCGTTAAAAAGAAAGGCATTAAGTTTTTTTTCGTTTCTTTGTTTATTTTTCTGTAAAAAACAAATAGGAAAAAAAACGACCCCAAGATAATTATTCCCGGATAGGTAAAATTTTCAAATATTAACCGCGATCCAGGCGTATAAAGCTGTAAGAATAGCTTAAAAGGAAATATTAAAAACGGAAACCTGGTAAAAAGCCAACTGTAACTGCTGGGGATGAAGTAATTGAAAAGATCAGAGGCAAATTCGATCGCTCCTCCCCAGCCATCGGTTTTCGGGACGATATCAAATCTGAACATGTCGTATAAAGCCGTCAACCAAGGAGTGAGAAAAATAAGAATCAGGACCGCTTTCAAAATCATGAATCTCCATGACTTTTTCAGTTCCAAAAAAAAAGTTTTTCTTTCAAAAACTAAGAAATAGACAATCAACGAAAATATTGAAATGAGAAGCATGACAAAATAATAGAAGTTTAACCAAAGGGCAAGTACAAAGAAGATAGACGATCCTAAAATATTTAGAAGTCTTTCTTTAATATTTTTTGTCGTAAAAAAGCGAGTGACGAATAAATAAAACCAGGGAAAAACGAAATGGCACCAGTAGCTTAAGTGTCCTCCTCTTGGCAGGAGAAATGTCATGTAACCGAACGCGGCGCCGATTATGAATGAAAGAACTTTATTGATATTGAGCTTTCTTAAAAGAAGGTACATTCCGACGTTTGCCGCCAAAAGAGATAGGGCAACGACGATGGACAAAGACTGATGGGTCGAAAGATATGCCTTAAACAACGGATAAAACAATCCGTTACCAGCGTCAACCAATCCAAGGTATAAACCAAACGGGTATAACATATTTTTCACTAGCCCAAATGGGTTATTGCCAGCAACCAACTGCTCATAGAATTTTTCTGTCAGCCAGCCGTAAGCTTGGACTTCACCCCAAACCGCTCCTATTTTTGACTTATCAAATATCAGTTGGTTCCAAAAAAGATTGATATTAAAAAAAAGATTGATAATAAAGTAGCCAAAAAAAACAAAAACCATTTCGAGGCGTTTGATTATTTTATACATATGATTGCCGGAACTACTTTTACTGCGTAATTCCTGGTATTATTAGATCCGGCCAGACTTCCAAAGGTTCTATTTCTCCCAGCTTATAAAAATCGTTTTCCCAAACGACTTTCTTAAAGACAATTTTTTTTTCTTCTCTTTCCAAATAACTCTTCTCGGCTAAAACTAGCTTTATCTCTTTTGTCAAATCTATCTGTCTAACGTAATTTTGTCTACTGATTAGATCTTTATCCATTAAAATATTTTCTCTCCACGCCCGCTTCCATAGATTGTATTCTCCAAGATAAACGTCTGCCGTGAAAAATGGCTTTTTAATTTTCTTGCTTTTATTGAGTTCGGAAAGAGAGACGAGCGACTGGTCTACAAACTGCAAGTGGGCATAAAATAAATTATAAGTTCGGTAGAAAGACCTAGAGGTAAAAACCAAAATAATTATTAAAAACAATAATTTTGCTATCTTGTTTTTGAAAAGAGAAAAAAGATAAGAGACTCCGATAGTAAATAAAATGATGAAGAAAAAAATCGTATAAGTAACTGTCCGGTGATAAGTAAAAAAATTCGGAGAAACATATCGGTATAAAACAAGTAAGAATAATATCATAATGATGTTCATTAAAAATATCAGTTTGTTTTTTATTTGGGTAAAACCAATTATCCAAACAGAAGCGATTGTCAAACCAGCTGCCAATGCTAAAATTAAGGAAAGTTCTTGTGAATAATTGATATTATAGAGTCCAATCATCTCCAAAGGATTGGCGCTTCTGATTTTTTCCCAGCCGATCGTTGTCACTCCAATCGTAGAAATAAACATTTTTATATTTTGTCTTATGCTTAATCCAAAAGTAACCGGGCTGATTACTATGGAAATGATGAAAAATTTAGTGAAGGCCGATAAATATGAAAACCTATGTTTGTCAAAGATCATTTTGAAAAAAACAAATCCTGCAATCGGAAAGAGAATGAATAACAATCCTTCGGGATAGATAGTGGCAACAGCGGCTATAACTAAAGCAATTATAAAATCATAGTTATTAGGGTAAAAATCTACTTTCTTTATTTCTTCAAAATAGGAATAAACAAGAATCGTAATAAAAAGGTATAGTCCGACAAAGATAAACTGTCCGAAAAAGACGTGATAGAGCATGTAGAGAATTGTTGAGTTTAAGGTAAATGTCAGGAAAGTCAATACGAGGATAAAATATCTATCTTTCTGGTATATCGTCCGTGTCAGAATATAGACCAAAGGAAACGATAACGAAAAATATAAGTTAATTAAAATTGTAAAAACTTGATAAGATTTTAAACCAATAAGGCTCGAAAAAAAACTTAAAATCATGGGGCTGCCCCAGCGGAAACTGTGTGTGACAAAATCAATGACCGACCAGATGTAAGGTCTGAAATCAAGAAATCCCCGCACATCTCTGACCGTATGATTAATTAAATAATCACCGACATTCGAGTAAGTAAGAACGTCTAAATTTCCGAAAGAGATAGAAGTTGGAAACCTAATTTTATATAAGAGAGGGAAGATATTTATTAAAAAAGACAGCCCTGTAAAAATCGCTATAAAAACTATTTCTTTGGTTAAATACTCTGTTTTCCTTTTCAAAAAAAGACTGTAAACTAGAAAAAAAAGAGATAGTGATAGAATTACGTACTTGCCCTGTGATATGGGAATTCCGGCCAGGTTTAATGAAACCGATAACAGGACAATAAATACGGTGCCAAGCCAGGGTGAGAGCCAAAAACCATACTTTTGTAATTTCTCGGGAAGGATAATCCTTGTAATACCGAATCCCGTAAAAAAAAGAAAGAAAATTATTTTTAGTGACAAAATGATTATTTCGTCCATTAGTTTTCCAATAACAAATAATTTGCGTCCTTTTGTTTTTCAACGAATCCTGATTGTTCAAACAACTCTCTTAAATAATTCGAATACTTTTCGTCTGTCTTCAATATTATATACCTTATATTAAAATTATTTAATTCTTTTGTAGCAACTTCTTTAGGATATGAAAAAGGAAATAAATTCGTTTCTCCGGGTTTTTCTTTTAGTGGATTGTAATTGCCTTTATCGATGATTTTAGCCAAATAACTGATGAATTTAGTTTTACTATAGCCTTCAAAAACTTCGTTAGGAACCCTTGCAATATAACCTCCGATAATCGGTTTTCCGTGAATCAGCTGTCCTGCCATAGGTTGAATAGCGTGAACAAATCCAACATATTTTAAACCATCACGAACAGTAAAAGGAATTTCAAGAACTGTACCAGCTGGTTTTTCTTTAACAGCTTGATAGATTATTTTAGGATAAAAACTGTTTTGTTGTCTAGGTAAACGATAATACTGATCAAAAATAAATATCAAAAACAATAAAATAAAAGCAAGGATTCTTTTCTTATTGTTTATTTTTTTGAACCAGTAGTTAAGCAAATATGCAAGAATAATCGAACTAAAAAAAATAAAAGCTGGTGCAAACCTTGCCGGCGCTCTTAGATTTCCCAATCCCGGTATATATCTAAGCAGCAAAAAAGGTAACGGAATAACAACTGCTACTCCGTCAAGATTGATATACCACCTGTTAAAGATCTTTAAAAAAGGTCCAAGCATGAGTATGGCAAAAAAAATGCTTGTGTAGTATAAAAGTTTTATTTTATTCCAAAGGGTTTTATCAAATTTTTTTTTAATGAGCAAATAAAGGATAAAAATATGCATTAAAGCAATCAATGCTCCGGGATATACAAATCTATCCCAACTATTTAGATAGAAATTATTGAGTTTGGAAAAAATAGGATTCAAGTTAGTCGTTCTCGCGAAAAAAGTTTCGTAAAAAGGATTGTATTTGCTCGGCATCACAAAGTTAAACAAATCGGCTGACAGGTTAATTGCGCCGTAAAAACTTCTTATTTTTTTTTCGCTACTGAATCTAGTCAGAGTATAAACATTCACGATCCAGGGTAATAGAATAATAAAAAAAGTTAAAAAGCTTAAAATAAAATATTTGATATTGTTTAAAAAGAAGTCAAAAAATTTCTTGGTTTTGGAAATAGCTAAATATACTATGATAAACAATAAGGCAACCACTATAGTAAAAAAGTAGTAAAAGTTTGTCATCACTATAAAAGATAACAACAATCCGAAAACTGCTGACAAAAATGGTTTTTTACGATTTTCAGAGGAAATAAACTGATCGATTACTAGATAGGTCAATGGGAAAAAGAATATCGGCGTATAGCTGTAATGTTCTGATAATAAATTTGTTAGAAAAGGACTATAGCCGAATACTAAACTAAGTAAAAACGACAGAAAAACTCCGAACCTCTTCTTGATAAACAATAAGTAAATTACCAGATTATTTAAAAACAGATAAATCAACACTATAAAAATCACTGATTTTACCGGGTTCATAAACGGTCTTACAAAAATAAAAATCACACCCCAGGCGATACCCGGATCCGATAAGGCTGTATTGAGAGTAAATGGATATAGAATATTATTAATTACGAAAGGGTTTTTAAAATTGATAAGTTTCTGATAAATATTTTCTATTCCCCAAACCGCAAGAATTTTATCTGCTGAAGAGCCTATCGTGCTTGAGTTTGTTAACAGACTGTTCCAGAGTGAAGAATTAAAAACCAAGGATATTATAATAAAAAGTATAATTATAAAAAACGTCTTTCTTTTTTTAAATAACATTGATGTGTTTATATTGTATCTATATTATAATATATAAGTTTTATATGCAAAGAAATTTAGGTCTTGATATCGTAAGAAGTATCGCTATTATCCTTGTTATGGTCGCTCATCTATCGCCCTTTTTTACTCAAAATCCGATCATTTTTAACTTACTATATCATTCTGGACTCTACGGGGTAGAATTGTTTTTCATCTTAAGCGGGTTTTTAATAGGACAAATCGCAATCAGTAAATTTACTCCTAACTTTTCTTTCAAAAGGCTGAAAACATTTTATTTCCGTCGGTTATTGAGAATTTTACCTTTATATTATTCTATACTTATATTGTTTCTATTAATTAGTTATTTCGCATTTAAATTAAAATCAATCCACTTATTGCATTTTATTTTTTTGCAAAATTTAATTGAATCCGAGGTCAGCTTTTTTGCCGTTTCTTGGACTTTGTCTATACAATTTTGGTTTTATATTTTTATTCCGATATTACTTTTATTTTTTGTCCGAAAAAAATATTCGTTAGGAAAATTATTAAGGAGTTTACTCATTTCAATTTTTATCATTATCTTTTTAAGAGCTTTATATATACTTCTATATAACCCTACTTTTGATTTCGGCGTCAGAAAAAATATTTTTTTCAGATTTGATTCATTGTTAATCGGTGTCTTGTTTGGATTATTTAAGCTAAAACTCCCTAGTTTATATAAAAAATTGGCAAACTCTTACTTCTTCTTATTTTCTTTAATCTTCCTTTTCGTATTTTATTGGTTTTATGTAGTGGTGATGATTAATCAAGGAATCCAATATTTTGACGGATCTTTTTTGTTTAGAGCGTTTAGTTGGCCGTTTATGAGTCTTATGTTTATATTATTTACTATATATTTTGAAAATAGTAATTTTATAAATAAAATACTAAGCGGTAAAAAGGTCGTTTTATCGTTTTTCACAAGACTTAGCCGATATTCGTTTTCGCTTTTCCTAATCCATTACGAAATATATACATATTTTGAAACTTATCTCGACAAAATTAACGTGGCTATTACGATCATAACGGCCACGTTCATAATCTGCGTTTTATCTTATTTTCTGTATAATTTTATCGAAAAACCGTTCCTGTCTAAAAGAGTTAAATTTACTTGAGTTTAAGCACCATGCCAAAAGTAACCGTCATCATATCCGCTTTTAACCATGAAAGCTATGTTTCCGAGACGATAAAAAGTATCCTTGATCAAACCTTCAGGGATTTTGAACTTATAGTTGTCGATAACGGTTCGACCGACTCCACCTACAAAATAATTAAGTCTTTTTTCGATCCCAGGTTAAAAGTTTTTAGAATCAGGAAAAACATTGGTTTCGGGTATGCTCTAAACTTTTGCTTAAAAAAAAGCCAAGGTGAATATGTTTCATTATTCAGTTCTGACGACATTGCCATTCCTACTAAACTGGAAAAACAGGTTCAATATTTAAATTCCCATTCGGAGGTTGACGCAGTTTTTTCTCTAGCGCAATTGATAGACGAAAATGATCATATCTTAGAAAAAAACTATTACGAAAATGTGTTCAATCAAAAAAACAAAACGAGATACCAATGGTTGAATTATTTTTTTAATAATGGCAATTGCATCTGCTTTCCGACCGCCTTGATAAAGAAATCCATCTACGAGAAAATTGGTTACGAAAACGAAAGACTGGCTCAACTGCATGATTTTGACCTATGGGTAAGACTTTGTCTAAAAACCGAAATCTATATTCTTCAACAAAAATTAGTTAAATTTAGAATCAGAAGTGATAATAAAAATGTCAGCGCCGATACGTTAGATAATAAAATCCGCAGTATGTACGAATTCTCCCATGTCCTAAAACATTATCTTAAGATAAAGAGCGTCAAAGAATTCTTGAAAATATTTCCCCATTCTCAGGAAAAATATAAAGACATTAGTGATAACGAATTAATTCCTTTTTATGTCGCCCGGGAAGCTTTAAATGTAGAACATGTCTTTCATCAAAAGTTTGCTTTGGATACTTTATTCGATTTACTACAAAATAAAAGAATTGCCAAAAAGCTCCAAAAAAAGAACAACTTCGGCTATGCCGATTTTATCCGCCTCACCGGAAAATATGATCTTTATCACGTCCAGCATATTGCTTTTCAGGAGGATTTGGTAAGGAGATTAAAACTGGAATATGAAGATCTAAAATATCCACTAAGGAAATTAAAAAAAACTATCTATGGCAAAAGTTAGCATCATCATTCCCTCATACAACCACGAAAAGTACGTCGGTTATGCACTTGAAAGTGTTTTTAGCCAAACCTTTCAGGACTTTGAGATAATCATTACCGACGACAACTCCCAGGATAAGACAGTAGAAGAAATCAAAAAATTTAATGATCCGCGAATTAAATTATATCCTTCTATGAAGAACCAGGGTGTTTGCGTTGCTATCAATAACTGCCTGGAACATTGTCGTGGAGAATATGTTGCTCACCTTAATTCTGATGACGCTTTCTTTCCAGATAAATTGGAAAAACAGGTTAAATATCTTGATAACCATCCGAAAATCGGGGCTGTTTTCTCGCAAGTACGGATGATTGACGAAGAAGGAAACAATCTGCCAGACTCTGCTCATTTTCATGGTTTGATGAATGGACTCCGAAACAGAAGCCGGTATCAATGGCTCAACTATTTTTTTTATAACTGCCGTTGGCTTTGGCATCCTTCGATGATGATGAGAAAAAAAGCTTACGACGATATCGGTTATCATAATCCCTGCTTGGCACAAATCCAGGATTTTGATATCGGAATCAAGCTATCTCTTAAATACGAACTATATATAATCCAGGAACGATTGACCAAATTCAGAATAAGAGCTGGAGACATGAATGCCAGCGCCGCGACACCGAAAGCAGTCATTCGCAGCATGTTCGAATTCTCCCATGTCCTAAAACATTATCTTAAGATAAAGAGCGTCAAAGAATTCTTGAAAATATTTCCTGATTCACAAAAAAAACATAAAGATATCGTCGACGACGAATTGATTTTATTCTATGTCGCCCGGCAAGCCTTGGAAGTCGAACATGTTTTTCACCAGAAGTTTGCGCTTGATGTTATCTTCGATTTATTAAACAACAAGATAACTTCTTCGAAATTGAGAAAGAAAAGCCATTTTGATCAAGGAGATTTTATAAAACTCACAGGAAAAAATGACCATTATCATGTTCAGCATATTGAATATCAAGAAGACCTCATAAACAAATTGCAAGAAGAAATTATCTTATTAAAAAAACCGATTAACCGGATAAAAAACACAGTTAAAGAACTGATCGGTCGATGAATTTTCTGATTGCTTTTTTTACATAATTCAACATCTCACCATCTATTCCCGGATAAACTCCGATCCAAAAGGCGCTGTTTAAGACAATGTCGGCGTTTTTCATCTCCCCGATGACTTTTATTTTGTCTTTTATCTTCAGGTAGGCAGGATGACGAAGAATGTTGCCGGAGAAAATATTTCTTGTGCCGATTTTATTATCTTCAAGATATTTGGTGAACTCGTTTCTTGTAAATGGAGCATTAGCTTTAACAATAGCAGGAAAACCGAAATAACTGACGTATTCATTTTTGTCTGCTTTCATAAGAATAAAATATTTTTCGTAATTTTTGAAAAATTTATAAAGATTTCTGTAATTTTCCTGGCGTTTTTTGATGAAGTAGGGGAGCTTCTTAAGTTGAGCGACGCCGATTGACGCCTGAAAATCGGTCAACTTTAGATTATAACCGATCTGGGAATAAGTATATTTATGATCATAGCCAAAAGGCAGTTCTCCCAGCTTCCAGTGGAAACGGGCATTGCAGGTATTGTCGGCTCCGGTGTCACACCAACAATCACGACCCCAGTCCCGAAACTGGCGGATAGATTTATTGATTAAAACATTATTGGTTATTACCGCACCGCCCTCGCCCATGGTGATCTGGTGGGCCGGGTAAAAACTAAAAGTAGCAATATCCCCATATGTTCCAACCAATTTTCCTTTATATTTTGAGCCCAGGGCATCGCAGCTATCCTCAATTACCCAGAGATTATATTTTTTTGCCAAATTCATTATTTTATCCAGATCATAAGGTTTTCCCAAAGTATGGGCAACCATAATCAGCTTAGTTTTTTCGGTGATGGCCTTTTCGATTTTTGACACGTCAATATTAAGAGTGTCAAGTCTTGCGTCGATAAAAACAGGTTTCAAACCATGCTGGACCCCCGGGTTGACGGTCGTTGGAAAAGCCACAGCAGTCGTGATATATTCGTCTCCGGGTTTAAGTTGCCTTTTTCCAAAAACATTAGAAGTAAGGGAGGCCAAGGCAACTAGATTGGCGCTTGACCCGGAATTGACAAGAGAAACATAACGGACTCCAAAAAATTTCTTGAAATCGCTTTCAAATTGCTTTGTCCACCGACCCTCTGTCCACCAGCCGTCTCGGGCTGCGGCAATAGCATTATTGACTTCTTCTTCATCATATACTTTTCCCGAAACCGGCACGTAGGTCTCGCCGGGTATAAATTTTGTTTTTTTCATTATCTGATTATTTATTTTACCAGAATAAATGACTATATGTTAAAATTAAACCCATGCGCCCAAAACTAAGCATAGTTCTATCCATGTATAATGAAGAAAAAGCGATCCAGTTGGTAGTAGAAGAATTAACAAAAATTCTTGAAAAAAACAAAATTTCCCATCAGATAATTTTAGTCGAAGGCGGGTCGTCGGATAACTCTTTTAAAATTGCAAGGCGACTGGAAAAAAAATATCCACAGTGCATAGCCGTAAAATACGGCCACTTGCTCGGTGAAAAAATTATCAAGGGATTAAAGGAAGCTAGGGGAAAGTATGTTGGAATTATGTATTCTGATGGTCAGGTAAATCCTTATGTTATACCTTCTTTTATTAAGATGCTCGACGAAAAAAAATCGGATATTATCAAAGGATCAAGAAGGGCGCGAAAGGGTTTAAGCCGTCGCATAACGAGTTTTTTTTTCAATTTAATATCAAGATTATTGTTTTCTATAAAAACATGGGACATCAACGGCCATCCTAAAATATTCGACTCCAGATTAATCTCTCTCTTAAATCTTCAGGTTAAAGACGTCACGATTGACCTTGAAATAATGGTAAAAGCTAAAAAGCTCAATTTAAAAGTTAAAGAAATACTCGTCGACGAAAGAGATCGAATAGGCGGCTCATCTTCGGTATATTTTATCACCGCTTTAAGAACATTGATGCATGTCTTATCATTCAAGTGGGGAAAAAAGAAAAAATTATTTGAAGTTGAAAATATTAAATGAAAATCCGATTGTTAATAACTGGCGCAACTGGTTTTACTGGATGTTATCTCATAAGGGAACTCCTCAAAAAACGTAATTATGATTTGGCAATAGTTAAAAGAAAAAACTCTGATATTTCTGGAATAAAAGAAATATTAAAAAAAGTAAGAGTATATAATATTGATCCTTTATATGATCAAATTTACAAAATCATAAAAAAGGAGAAACCTGATCTTGTCATTCATTTGGCTGCAACTTACCCTCGCAATGAAACAAAGGAAAATATCGAATTAATGCTAAATTCAAATATTATCTTTGGGACAAAACTTCTAAACGCCATGGCTTTATATAACGTCAAAAAATTTCTCAATACGGGAAGTTCTTTAGAGTATTTCAATGGTCCACCCGTTTACAACCCAGCCACTTTTTATTCTACAACCAAAAGAGCTTTCCAAGATATAGTTGAATTTTACATTAGATCTTTTGATTTAAAAGTAGTCACTTTACTTCCATACAATACCTATGGTCCTTATGATAAAAGAAATAATCTATTTTCTTTATTGAAAAACGGTTTGAAACAAAAAAAGAAGATAAATTTGACTCCCGGTGAACAGTTCATAGATCTTCTTTATATTGAAGATCTTATCAACGCTTACCTTAGAACTATAAAATATTTGTTACGGAAGAAATCCGACGATCATGAAAAATATTTTGTCGGCTCTGGAAAATCGGTAAAACTGAAAGAAATCGTTAATTTATATAGAAAAATTTCGGGTGTTGACATTCCTATAGACTTTGGCGCCATTCCATACAGAAGAAGAGAGGTCATGTTTGCGCAAGCTGATATAAAAGAAGTTGCTAAAAAACTAAAATGGAAGCCAAAAGTCTCACTCTATAAAGGAATAACAAAAACGTTAAAAAAGGATAAAATAATTTAATAAATTGTATAATTCAGTTAAAATGAAGCTAAAAAAACTTATTTCCATTGTCATTCCGATTTATAACGAATCACTAGTAATTCCGGAGTTGATCAAACGGCTGACAAATTTTATTAATAAAAATCCCAAATATGAATTTGAAATTATTTTAGTCGAAAACGGCTCCGAAGACGAATCTTTCAAACTATTAAAAAAATACACCGGGTTGGATAAAAGGTTTAAAGTGCTTCAGCTTTCTAAAAATTTTGGCTGCGACGGCGGCATCATTGCCGGTATGCGTTTTGCCAAAGGCGACGCCTGCGTAATCATGATGGCTGACCTCCAGGAACCAGTAGAACTGATTTTTGACTTTATTAAAAAATGGGAACAGGGATATGAAATCGTTTACGGCATCGTCAAAAAAAGGACAGCCGGATTATTGAGAAATTTGAATTCGCGCCTTTTTTACAAAATAATAAATTCGCTGACCAATAATATGTTTCCTGAAAACGCCAGCGACTTCAGATTAATAGACAAAAAGGTTTATGAAACGATAAACAGTATGGGCGAACAAAATAAATATTTAAGGGGACTTGTCATCTGGACAGGTTTTAAACATATCGGTATTCCATTCAACCGAGCAAAAAGATTTGCCGGAGAATCAAAAGCAGATTTTAAAACAGCCCTTTATGTAGCTTTAAATGGAATATTTTCTTTTTCCTATCTTCCTTTGAGGCTGGTCTCGGTACTCGGGGTCGCCATCACTTTTATCTCGGTTATTCTTATCGTCGTCTACCTCTATCTTTATTTTGTCCACGGCCGAGAAGCCCCGGGAGCCGCGACGATGATCCTTCTTACTTTGAGCTTGTTCGGAATTCTTTTCTTTGTCCTAGGAATTATTAGTGAGTATTTGGCCAGGATTTACGACGAAGTAAAAAGTCGACCAACTTATATAGTAAAAAATAAGGTAAATTTAACATGAAAAATTCTAGCCCGCCGTTTTCAAAACAACTAGACGCCTTAAAAGCCGAAGGCGCTTACGCCGTCTTGAATAAAGCCACTAAGCTCGAAACGGAGGGAAAAAAGATTATCCATTTTGAGATCGGCCAACCGGATTTTCCAACGCCCCAAAATATTACATCAGCAGCAATTAGCGCTCTTAAAAAAGGACTCACCAAATATAATGCACCGCTTGGGATCATGCCGCTTCGGAGAAGAATCGCCCAGGGATTAAACGAAACAAAAAATATATCGGTCTCCGAAAACAATATTGCCGTTACTCCTTCCGGAAAGACGGCAATTTTTGTCGCTATGTCTTCTATTCTTGAAAAAGGAGACGAAGTGATCCATCCCGACCCAGGCTTTCCCACCTACAGATCTCTTATTGATTTTCTGTCATGCAAACCGAAACCGATTCCGCTTCTTGAAGAAACCGGTTTTAGTTTCGACATGAAGATTTTCAAGAAAAATTTTTCAAAAAAAACCAAGCTCGTTATCTTGAATTCTCCAAGCAATCCAACAGGAGGGATTATCAAATTAGAGGATCTGGAAGAAATTAGAGAGATGGTCAAAAAAACAAATTGTTGGGTAATGACTGATGAAATGTATTCTAAAATCATCTATGATGGTATAAAATATCCAAGTTTTTATAGCTTCAAGAGTCTCCATCATCAAACAATTCTCGTCGACGGATTTTCCAAGACGTTTTCGATGACCGGCTGGAGAATCGGCTATCTTTCGGCACCGGCGTCACTGATCGAAAAAATAGATTATTTTCTGACTCATACAGTAGGCTGCACGGCTACCTTTACCCAGTACGCCGTCTTGGAAGGACTGAACGGCCCTCAAAATCAGGTGAAAAAAATGGTCAAGGAATTTGAGAAGCGAAGAAACTTTGTCGTTTCCGAACTAAATAAAATCAAAGGCATCAAGTGCCAAATTCCACAAGGAGCTTTTTATGTATTTCCCAATATAAAATCATTTAAAAAGTCATCAAAATGGATTGCTAACTATCTTCTTGAGGAGGCCGGTGTCGCTCTTCTTGACGGAACTTCTTTTGGAAAATACGGTGAAGGATATCTTAGAATCTCGTATGCGACGAGTATGGAAAATTTAAAAGAAGGAATTGATAGAATTAAAAAGGGGCTAAATAATTTATGAGAATTGCTGATTACATTATCGATTACATTTACAAAAATGGGACTGACACCATTTTTACCTTGGCTGGCGGTGGAGCGATGTTTTTGAACGACGCCGTAGCTTGTCATAAAAAAATGAAATATGTCTGTAATCATCATGAACAAGCTTCGGCTATGGCCGCCGAGGCTTATGCCAAGACAAACCAGGGCATAGGCGCCGTTATGGTAACTTCAGGACCGGGGTCAACCAACGCAATCACCGGGTTACTTGAAGCCTGGCAGAATTCTATTCCCGTTATCTTTATCTCGAGCCAAGCCAAAAAATCGCAGATGACTCATTTTTCCGGTCTTCCCATCCGCCAGTTTGGTATCCAGGAATTAGACATTATTCCCATCGTCAGGCCGTTGACAAAGTACGCCGATTATGTTGAAAAACCAGAAGAAATCCGCTTTAAAATTGAAAAAGCCTACCAAGAGATGTTATCTGGCAGGCCTGGACCAGTCTGGCTCGACATCCCTCCTGACGTCGCGAGCCAGAGCATCGACCCGGAAAAACTACCTGGATTTGTAGACAAAAAAACACCCAATAGTCTACCTAAAATTTCCACTCGGGAGATCGGTTTGGTAATAAATTTATTAAATAGAGCGCGAAAACCAATCATCATCGCCGGCGGCGGAATAAAATTGGCAAAAGCAGTTTCGGAATTCAGAGCCTTAGTCAACATTTTAAAAATTCCTGTAGTCGTCCCGGAGATGGGAATTGATCTTTTGGAAAACAATCATCCTTGCTATGCTGGCCATGGAGGAACAAAGGGAGATCGAGCCGGAAACATCGTCATTCAAAACAGCGATCTAATTTTGGCAATCGGCAGCAGGCTCTCTGTTTCTTTTACCGGGCACGAATTTGACAAATATGCGCCGAGATCTGTAAAAATCGTTATCGACGTCGATGAAAAAGAGCACCAGAAAAAAACAGTTAAAATCAACCATCTTATTATTTCCGACGCCAAATATTTTATTGAGGAAATGATCAAAAATAAGCAAAAACTGATAGATAATAAAAATGTCTGGTTGAAGAAATGCCAAATAATTAAAAATAAATATGGTTTATATCTACCCAAGATTAAAGATAAAAATGGCGAAATCAGCATGTACCACATCGTCGATACTATTTCTAAACTGTCTCGACCCGGTGATTTTTTTATCACCGACGCCGGAGTGACTGCCTACATCGCCGTCCAAACTTTGAAATTCAAAAAAAACCAAAGGATGATTATTCCCGGAGCCACTCTGACCATGGGCTATAATCTGCCGGCAATCCTTGGCGTCTGGGCTGCCAATAAAAACGCCAGGATAATCTGCATTACCGGCGACGGGTCGCTCCAGATGAACATCCATGAACTGGGGACGATCGCTTATCACAAAATTCCGGCAAAAATATTCGTCATCAATAATCATGGTTATCTGGCGATCCGCACGACTCAAAAAAATTTTTTCCAATCAAGACTGATCGGAGAGGGGAGTGGCTCCGGAGTCTATCTACCCAGTTCCCAAAAAATCGCTCAAGCTTATGGTTATAAATATGTCAGAATAAAAAATTACAAAGAACTATCTAAGATAAAACAAGTAATGAAGGAAAAATCAGCGGTTATCTGCGAGGTCTTTAGTCCTTATTGGCAGGATGTTCTAACTGTCTCTTCGAAGAAAATGCCCGATGGGAAAATGGTCTCGCTGCCTATAGACGATATGTATCCGTTCCTACCTGAAGAGGAAATGAAACAAATTAGGCAGTCTCTCAAATAGCTATATATCCCTTCTTTATAAGTAATTCTGCTAATAATATTGCGCCTCCGGCTGCCCCTCTTACCGTATTATGAGACAGGCCAATAAACCGCCAGTCAAATATTTTGTCTTCTCTTAGTCTTCCCATTGTGATTCCCATTCCGTTTTCAAATTCTCTTTCACTTTCTGTTTGAGGACGATCTGGTTCGTTAAAATATTTTATGAATTGCTTAGGTGAAGACGGAAGGTTTAATTTTTTTAATGGATTAAAGTTTGTAACGGCTTTTATGATCTGCGATTTTGTTGGTTTTTTAGCAAACTTTACCGTAACTGCTGCCATATGACCGTTTGTCAGCGGCACCCTGATGCAATTAGCCGAAATCAGCGGCTTCTTGGCCAAAACAATTTTCCTTTTTTCTACTTTTCCCCATATCTTCATTGGCTCCTGTTCTGATTTTTCTTCCTCATCGCCGATGTAAGGAATGACGTTGTCAACCATTTCCGGCCACATTTTAAAGTTTTTTCCCGACCCCGAAATCGCCTGCATGCTCGTGACTACCACTCTCGTCGGCTTGTACTTCATTAAAGGAGTTAGAATAGAAACGTAAGACTGAATTGAACAGTTCGGTTTGACGGCAATCAACCCCTTTTTCCAGCCTCTTATCTTCCTCTGTATGTCGATTAATTTAAGATGATTAAAATTGATTTCGGGCATGACCATCGGCACATCTTCTGTAAAACGGTGAGCGGAATTATTTGAAACGACTGGAATACCGACTTCTGCATAATTTATTTCTAGTTTTTTTATTTGCTTCTTGTCTAAATCCAAGGCGCTGAAAATTAAATCAACTTTGTTTCTGATTTTCTTTATGTTATAAACCGAATAAACCATCATCTGCTTGACAGTGTCTGGAATCGGTCTATCTATCCGCCATCTGTCACCAAGAGCTTTAAAATAGGTCTTTCCGGCCGATTGAGGAGAAGCGGCAAGGCAACTGATTTCAAACCAGGGATGTTGTGACAGAATTGAAATAAATCTTTGTCCGACCATACCAGTCGCCCCTAGTATTCCTACCCTGAATTTTTTCATAAACTAACAATTTTAATAACTCTTAATAGATCTCCAAAAATGCCTCCGGCAGTCACTTGCGGACCAGCGCCCGGGCCTTTAATGACCAATGGATTTTTTGAATAGTTCTTGGTTTTGATGACGGCGATATTATCCGGACCGTCAAGTTGACCTACGTCGCTTTCTAAATCGGCTTCTGTTAGACCGACAGAACAACTTCTTTTGTTTACTTTTGCAACAAAACGTAACGTCTTCTTGTTTTTTTTGGACCGATTCATCATTTTATTATACTTTTTATCCAATAACGTTATCTTCTTCATAAAATCATTAACCGATAAATTACTCAACTTTTGAGGAAAGAGCGGAGTTATCTTAATATCTTCTAAAGATATCTTACTGTCAATTAGCCTAGCTAAAATTAAAGCTTTTCTAGCTACATCTAATCCTGACAGATCATCTCTAGGGTCAGGTTCGGTAAAGCCTTTTTCTTTGGCTTCAAAAACCGCCTGGGAAAATTTCCTGCCTTTTTGTAAAAGGCTGAAAATATATCCCAAAGTACCTGAAAAACAACCTTGAATTTCCAAAATTTCATCACCACTTTCTATTAACTCTCTAATTGTGTTAATAATCGGCAGTCCAGCTCCGACCGTCGTCTCGAAAAACAATTTATTTCTGTAACGAAATAAAGAGTCGAAAGTCTTTTGATTGGAGGCGAGTGGTTTTTTATTTGACATGACGACAAATCCGCCTTTTCTTAGAGCTTTCCCGATGGCTGTAGTTGTTTTATCCGAGGCGGTTGTATCAATAAAAACCAGAGGCAGGGGAGCGGCGGTGATCCTTTCCTTTACGGTAATATCATTTGATTTGGAATCAAAAACAGCTAAAATCTTAAGTCTAATATTATATTGCTTTTCAATTTTAACTTTATTGGTCGTAAGTTGATCAAGAAAAGTTTTCCCAACGCGACCTGGTCCCAGGTGTATTATATTTAAGGTTCTCATATTAATAAAAGTTAACTTGAAACGATTGTTCCTTTATCTCCTGGATTCAGAAAACTTTTCACAAAGATCGGAATATTCTTTTTCCTAACCGGTTCAACGGCTTTGTGATAGATGATTTTTGCTCCTTTTTTTGCCAGACTTTTGGCTTTGCTGTATGTAAGCTTGTCGTACTTGATCGCTTGTGTATTTTTATTTGGATCTTTGTCATAAAAACCGCTGACGTCTTTCCACAAGTAAAGAGCCTCTGCTCCTAAAAGATTGGATAAATAAGCAGCTGATAGATCGCTCCCGCCGCGCCCCAAAGTCGTTGTGCAGCCGTCGTGGGTAAAACCAATATAGCCGGTAACAACCGGAATAACGTTATTTTTAATTAAAGGAACCAAAATCTCGTTTATATGATGTTGGCTTTTTTTATAAAGGGGAATGGCGTTATTGAAGTTATTATTTGTAGCGACGATGTAGGAAGCATCGATCGAATGGGCAATTACTCCGTTCATCTCTAAAGCATCAACGACAACAGAACACGATAATCTTTCTCCGAAAGAAACGATAAAATCGACTCTCGCCGGAGTAATTTTTTTTTGCGAGACGTTTTTGATAAAAGTTATCAATCGGCTGATTAGATTAATTATATCCGACTCAACTTTAACTGCTTGCGGTCTTCTGTCAAACTTATATAATACCTTGATGTGCTGTTTTTTTATCTTCTCTACTAACTCCAGGGATTCTTTGATTTTTTTGTTTTTTAAATAATCAGACACTTGAAACAGTTGATCGGTCACTCCTTTCATCGCCGAAACGACCAGGATTATTTTATTTTTTTTCCGGTATTTTTTTACAATTTGGCAGGCTTTTAATATTCCATCCGCAGTTGATAACGAAGCCCCTCCGAATTTCATTACTATCATCTACTTATTTTACCATCTTTAATATTAGTCGTACTTTCCACAATATACATCGGCCTGGCTTTTGTTTCCTCAACAATCACTTGAATGTATTTTCCGAGAATACTTATTGCCAAAAGCAAAATTCCTCCGAAAAAGAAAATTGCGAGCATGAGCGGAATCGAAGCCTGTATCGGATTACCAAAAACTATAACCCAATACAAATACCCAGTAATAAATAAAAATGAGACAAAAGTTAAAAAAAAGCCTCCATACACCATTAAATCTAATAAAAAATATGAAAATCCGAATAATCCTCTTTCGGCGTGATGCAAATAATCAAAGAAATTATAAGAGCTTTTTCCGTAAAGTCTTTTTTTTCTTTCGTAAGAAATAAAAGCTCTTTTGAATCCAACCCAAGACAATATGCCGCGACCGAAACGATATTTCTCTGGAAGCTTCCGCATCGCCAATAATACTTTTCTATCAAATAATCCAAATCCAGTTGAATCCGCAGGAATATCTATAAAACTTATTTTTTTTTGAATTAAATAATAAAGTTTTCTTATCGATTTCATCATTAAATTATCAGAAGTTTTTTTATAGACTCCTAAAACCACATTATATCCTTGCTCCCATTTTTTAATAAATTTGGGAATCATTTCCGACGGCTCTTGTAAATCAGCCGGAATACCAACGATTGCGTCACCAATTGCATGATCATAAGCAGCGTGACCAGAAGATTCCGGCCCGAAGTTTCTAGACAAAAAAATACCTTTTACTTTTTTATCTTTACTGGCTATTTTATTTATTAGTTGCTTTGTTTTATCAAAACTGCCATTATCAACAAAAATAAATTCATAATCATAATTCTTTAATTTCTTCATCACTCTTGTCAAAGAGTGATAGGCAATAACGACATTAGTTTCTTCGTTGTAACAGGGAATGCAGATGGATATTTTTTTCATTTTTGTCATAAGTCAAATAAATTCAGTAATTGTTTTTCCTTTCCCGTAATATTTTTGAGTTTGGAAAAATAACAAAAAAATTCTTTTTTTCCACCATTAGTTTTTTTTCTTCATCGGTATATAGATACTCGACTATTTTTTCTCTTTCTCTAGCTCCTGTTATTTTTATCTTTACCTTTTTACCTTTACCGTATTTCTTAATCGTTTCCTTGGCAAAATCGTAGATATTTTTTTCCGGCATTTTTAAAACAAAAACTTCCTGACCTTTCATTTTTGATGCTGCCAGTATTATTAATTCAACCGCTTCAGGAATTGTCATAAAAAATCTTTTCATATTTTTATTGGTAACTGTAACTGATTTTCCTTTTTCTATCTGTTCAATCCATAAAGGAACAACTGATCCTCTTGAGTTAAGTACATTGCCGAAACGAACGACACAGAATTTTGTCCTTGATTTTCCTATGTAGTAGCTTGAGGAAACTATCATTCTTTCCATCATTAGTTTGCTTATTCCCATAATTGTGTTTGGATTAACAGCTTTATCTGTTGATATGGCAACGACTTTTTCCACATTATGCTCTATTGAAAGATCAATGACGTTTTGGGTTCCATAAATATTAGTCTTAATCGTTTCAAAAGGATTATATTCACAATAAGGAACATGTTTCAAAGCAGCGGCGTGAAAAACAATATCAACGTCTCTGAATGCTTTATCTAGTCTTTCTTTATCACGGATGTCTCCGATTAAAAATTTAACGTCGATCTTTGTTCCAATTTCTTCAATTTCCTTTTGAAGAAAAAAATGTTTTGATTCATCTCTCGAATAAATTCTCACTTGCTTCGGGAGATAATTTTTTATTATATAACGAACTATTTCGCTGCCGATTGAACCAGTTCCACCACTAATCAAAATATTCTTTTTGTAAAAAATTCTTTTTAGTTTTTTCATTTTAAGATTTTTTCAATTTCCATACAAATATACTTGACCTGCTTTTCCTTTAAACCTATATATAGAGGTAAAGCTAGCGTTTCAGAAGAGATTTTTTCGGCGATGGGAAAATCACCTTTTTTAAAATTAAATTCCTTTTTCATAAAAGGCTGAAGATGAATCACCGGCAGATATGGTTTGGTTTGTATACCTTTTTCAGCCAACTTTTTCATTAAAAAGTTTCTCCTATTATTCAAGACTCTAACGACATAAACAAACCATGTGTGGGTTCGATCTTTTCCGATTTGAGGAATAATTAGTTTTTTGTTTTCTGAAAGATAACGATTATACAGATTAATGATCTTCTTTCTTTCATTAATCATCCAATCTAATTTTTCAAGTTGAGTTATTCCTAGGGCCGCACTCATTTCATCCATTCGGTAGTTATAACCCAATCTTTCATGTATTAACCAATCGTTCTTTAGATTTCTTCCTTGATTTTTTAAACTTTTAATCATTAAGTCAATTTTCTTATTATTTGTAACAACAATTCCACCTTCACCAGTAGTCATCTGTTTATTTGGGTAGAACGCAAACACACCGATCTCTCCAAAAGTTCCAGTCATCTTGTTTCTGTATTTGGCTCCTAGACTTTCACAAGCATCTTCAATTATCTTTAATTTTTTCTTTTTGGCGATTTCTAAAATGGGCGTCATGTCCGCCGACTGACCAAATATATGAACCACCAAAATCGCTTTTGTTCTTTTGGTTATCGCTTTTACTATCTTTTCCGGATCTATATTATAGGTAGTTTCTTCAATATCGACAAAGACTGGTTTGACTCTTTCAAATAACAAACAGTTAGATGAAGATACAAACGAAAAAGGAGTTGTAATCACTTCGTCTCCTTCCTTCAAACCTAATGATTTCACTGCCAAATGTAATCCGACAGTACCATTACTTACCGAACTAGCATATTTTGACCGGCAATACTTAGCTATTTTCTTTTCAAATTCAAGATGTTTTGGTCCCAAGGATAGATAGCCTGACTCCAAGACGTCAATAACAGCTTTTTTGTCTTTTTTGTCGATATAGGGTGAGGCTATTTTGATGCTAACTTGGGCTAACATAATTTCTTACTGTATTATAGTTATTTTTTAGCATTATTCAACTTCTTGTTAATAAAGGACAAAGTCTCTTGATTGACTAAGGTAAACTTTTCATCTTTTATTTTTATATAGGCTCCGGAATAAGGAGGAAAGAAAAATGCTCTAATTTTTTTGTTAATGATATTGGTTTTTTTTGTTTTTAAATCAACTTTTTTCATCTTTTCCAGCTGGTCGGAGCTGACATAGATTCCACCTTTGTTTTTAATTGTATTAATTTTTGATTCTAGATTCAGCTTTTCTAAAGTATCTTTAAAGAGCAAAAACAACTGTTTTTGGGATTTTTCTTCAAGTGTATAGGCATTTTCATTTTCATCTATTGGGAATTCAGTTACTTTTATGATCGGACCGGCATCAAATCTTTCATCTGTTATATAATGGGCGCTGACTCCGTATTTTTTTCTACCGTCTAAAATTGCCGTATTATAACCAGCTCTTCCTTTATAATCAGGGAGTGGGGCAGGGTGAAAATTGATACAACCGTATCGGGGCAAATCTATTAAAGGTTGTTTTATTCTTCGCCAATAAAGATACGAAACTACCAAATCAATATTGGCAATCTTTTGGCTTTTCTTGCTTATCAGAGAATAGAGTGTTTTGTCATTCGTCTCAACAGGAATTCCATAACAATACCTAAGACTGTCAAGAATAACGTATTTAATTGTGTATCCTTCACATAATAAATATTTTATCGCCTCATAAGCCAAAGGTTTTCTTCCTAAAAAAACAATATTTTTTATTTTCATATTGCTCAATAACTTATTTGCTTATTCCAAAGTTTTTCATCAAGTCTTATTCTTTCCAAAACATTGGAAATTCTAAAGCCGGCTTTTCCGTCACCCCAGGGATTTTTTATTTTTTTTATTTTCTCTAAAAATACTTTATTTGACTGACATTTTTCTATTACCTTTATTATTTCTTTTCTTTTAAAATCAACATCAATAACATTTTCCGCCTTTATTCTTCCTTCCTGTCTTTTGCCCAAATTAACAACTGGTTTATGAAATGATGCTGACTCAATTACTCCGGCGCTGCTGTTTGTCACCCAAACCAAAGCATGTCTTTCCAGTGAGATAAAAGTTTCTCTATCGACGTTGGGAAAAATTCTAAAAAAAGGGTTCTTTTTTTCTTTGTCAATAGTTTTTATTATTTCTTTACTTCCTGGATCGGCGTTTGGGTATATGAAAACGACTGGAGTCTTAAAGTATTTAACAGCAGCTACGGTTTCTTTTATCTGATCACTAACATTTTTTATTTCCTCAAAAACTGGATGCTGCCAAACAAGAAGATATTTATCCGAATTATTCAACCTAAGAAATTTCATTAATCTATCTCTGTCCATAGTTTTTTCACTCAAAATGTTATCCAGCCCAGGAGCACCTACATTAAAGATCCTCCAATCTTCCTCTCCCATTCTTTTTACTCGGTCGGCCGCATCGTCAGTAGCAACAAAATGAAGATGAGATAGTTTTGTTATTGCGTGCCGCGCTACTTCATCGATATGGCGAGTCTTGTCTCCGCCGTGTATATGGGCAATAGGTATTTTAAAATAAAGAGCAACCATTGCTGTTGCAAGCATTTCTATTCTGTCGCCTAAAACAATGACAATATCAGGTTTGTTTTTCAAAAAAACTTTGACCAGATTTTCTGTAAAATCCTTCAAAAACAGATTCATGCTGTTTGACCCGCTCTTGTCAAAACTGGCTGATATTGTTTTTGCGAAAGGGTATTGCTTTTTTATGAGATTTTCGCTTTTTCCATGCTTTTCCATGAGGTGAAGACCGGTATAATATAGTTGAAGATCAAGAAATTTACTTTTGATAATATGGTCAAGTACAGATGTCATTAAACCAAAATCCATTCGGCCGCCTGATATATAAGCGATCTTCTTTTTCATAAATTTATTTAAAGTCAGAATTAGATATTTGTTGATCCAATTTGACGGATTTTTTCAATACTTTTCCTACGTAATTTTTGAAGTATAAAGTGGGTATTCCATTACCAGGTCTTTTTCCCTCAATATCTTCAAATGTAATTTTTTTGCCTTTTTTAAAATCTCGGCTATAGACTAGACTCCGTCTTACCATTTTTATATACTGTTTTTCGCTTTTCCTTGGTCTTTTTATCGGATTACCCATTATTAAAGCTGATTTCCTGATTGCATCAATTCTTGATTTTGCTTCTATCGGATCAGCCGAGGCAACTTGATCCGGTCCAGGCATTTTCTTATCCAAAGTAATATGAAATTCATATACTGCCATTCCTAGTGCTGAAGCCATGGTTGCCACTTGGTTGCCTTCACTATGATCAGAATAACCAACCGGTACGTCAAGTTTTTTCATCAAAGTGACCATAGCATTTAAGTCAACCTCGTCCGGTTTACAGGGGTAATTGGTCGTACAGTGCAACACAACAATCTTATTGTTTCCGTAGGATTTAATAAATTTAACAGCATCAACTACTTCTTTTAAGGTCGCCATTCCTGTAGACAGGATTATCGGCTTTTTTAGTCTTGCCAACTTATCGAAAAGAACATAGTTAGTCAAATTTCCAGAATCTATCTTATACAACTCCACCCCTAATGACTCTAGTAAATCTACGCTTTTCTTTCCTCCATGAGGAGTCGAAAAAAAAATGATTCCTTTTTCTTTACATCTTTTAATAATTGGTCTATAAAATTCTTCTGGAAGCTCCAATTTCTTTAGCATTGCTCTTTGACTTTCGGATTTACCCAGGTTCTTTTTCTGATACTCAGCCATTTCTGCCTTTTCAGTTGCTAACTCCTCGGCTCTAAAAGTCTGAAATTTAACAGCGTCGGCGCCGATTTCGGCCGCCATATCAACTAGTCTTAAAGCAAGATCTAAACGCCCGTTGTGGTTGACTCCGGCTTCAGCAATTACAAAAACTCTACCTCCTTCTTTGATTAGATGGTTTTTTATCCTAAAGGTTTTTTTTATCATAATTGTGATTAATTAATTATTAACTTTTAGTCTTGCTCCTTTCTAAAAATTCGTCTTTTATAACTGCTTTTTTATCAAGTTCACTTAATCTAGTTTTAAAATACTCATAAAATTTTCTGATCGAATCTTCATAAGAAGTAATTTTGAGGGAGGGGATTGTTTCCATCAGCTTTTGATTGCTGCCCGTATATTGATAATTTAATTCTCTATTGATTACCGTTACTTTTGACGGTTTTTTGGATATTTTGTTTATTAATTTAATAATTTGAGTTAGTCTGATTGACTCGGTCGATGAGATATTGAAATCACCGGACACTTTTTGATTTTTCAGGAAAAACTTCATGATTGGAATTAAATCCTTAATATATAGATAATCAAATATCACGTCCTGTTTAATTTTTATCGGCAGACCCAAAAGATTTTTTGCGATAGAATTGGCAATAAATTTGAATCGGTAATCTTCGCCTGGCCCGAAGATGCCGAAAGGAAGCAGGGTAGTGATTTTTTTATTTCCTTTTGATAATTGGCTGCAAATCAATTTACCCAAACCGTAATTATCTTGGGGGATAAACTTTCCCAGTTCGTTCTCTTTTACCTTTTTTAAATCCCGGGTTTTTGCATATTCTGCTCCCGAGCCGAAGTTGATAAATTTATCCAGCAGATCAAGATTATTATAAATCGATATAAACATCCGCAAAATATTTTCAAGAACTTGGTCGCCTCCTTTGACAGCAGTGTGAATAATAACTTTAATTTTATTTTTCTTGATGTAATTTCTAAGGGCTACAGAATCCCTAATATCCAATTCACTATGACGAGGAGTAAAAATTTTATAGTCGTTTTTCAGTCCTTCAATCAAATTGCTTCCGATAAATCCGGTGCCGCCGGTTATTAAAATATTCATATTATTTAAAAAAAGTCATGTTTTTTTTTAATTCTTCTCTAGATAATAATGGCCAGAGATCTTCAAGCGGTCGCGATTTTAACTGACCATCTTTATTACGATAGGTGACGGATTTTGGAATTCTTGGTTGATCAAAGGCAATATTGACTTCATACAGTGTCGGTCCTTTAAATTCCAACGCTTCTGAAATTTTCTTTTTTAGTTCTTCATTGTTTTTTATATATCCGTATTTCAGATTGTATCCTTCTGAAATTTTTTTAAAATTTGGGTTTTGGACTCCTGATGTTTCATCGGCGCCGACCAATCTTCCCTCAAAAAGATTGTTCTGCGTATCTCTTATGGATTTATATCCTTTATTGCTAAAAACAAAGATCTTAATAGGTAATCGATAGTAATCTATCGTATTTAACTCTTGGATATTAAATTGAATACTTCCGTCACCGGTCACGCAAACTGTTCTTGATTTTTTATTTCCGACACAGGCACCGATTGTCAAAGGTAGACACCAACCCATACCGCCGAAGTGTTTGTTGGCAAATGCGCGTTGGCCTTTTTTTATTTTAAATGCCTGATAAAAAGCAACGACATCCTGGCCGATTCCAGTTGTTAAAACATCAGTTGGATTCGTTATGTCTGATAAAACATCCATGAATACATAGCTGTTGACATGTTCTTTATCTCTAAAATATTCCTTAATTATGGTTGGATATTTGTCTTTCCAATAAAGACATACTTCAAACCACTTTTTTGAAAAATTAAATTTTTCGCCTTTAATTTCTTTTAATAGGCTTCCCATAAATTCCCCGGCATCGGCCACTATTGGTAAATCAAGCATCACATTTGCCTTTTCCAATTCTGCTTTGTCTATATTGATGCCGATTTTTTTAGCTTTCCTGGCAAAATCCTTGAAGTTAAATCCTGTTTCGTTGATATCCAATCCCGAACCGATTGTTAACAAAAAATCGCAGTTTTGAACCGCAAAATTAGCTCTTCTGTGTCCGTGAGGTCCGAATAATCCTATATTCAGCGGGTGATCCTCGTTAACCAGATCAACGCTGTTAATATTATGGACAACCGGGATTCTTAGTTTATCCATTAATTTGTATAAAAGTTTTTCACCTTGAGCGAGTCTTATGCCGAAACCGACTGCTAATAAAGGCCTTCTTGATTTTTTCATTAATTCTACTGTTTCTTTTACTTGCTTTATCAGGGAAGCATTTTTTTGTTTTACTGACAGAGGTTTAAAATGTTTAAGATTTTTTTCGTTTATCACTGTGTTTTGTACGTCAAGCGGTATACTCAACCATACCGGACCCGGCCGACCATCAGTAGCTTCAAAAAAAGCTCTTTCAAGTTCATATGCAATTAAATTGGGATCGATTACTTCTTTGGAATATTTGGTGATTTTTTTTACGATATCGATGATGTTTATCTCTTGCACTCCTAACTGCCTTAGTTTTGTGTAATCGGCAATTGTTTCCCTTTTCACTTGGCCGGAAATTACAACCATGGGAATGGATTCAACCCAAGCGCCAGCTACCCCCGTCACTGCGTTGGTTGAACCCGGACCTGTCGTCACCAAACAAACACCAGGCTTTGCAGTAACTCTGCTGTAGCCTTCTGCCGAAATTGCTGACGCTTGTTCGTGGTAATTTGAGATGTAGTTGATTTTTTTATTTCTTGCGATCGAATCGAGAAGATACATTATTCCTCCTCCGGAGACTAAAAAAATATCTTTTAAGCCATTTTTTACTAGAAAATCTATGACAAAATCTGATAGTAACATCAACAAAATAAACTGATATTAATTTAACAATTTTAAGCTTCACGGCTGATAATTTCAACTCTAACGGATTTTTTTAAAAAAACAACAATTTTTGTCTTTCTTTTGTATTATATTATCTAGTAATGATTAGCACAAAAAAATTCTATTCAAATAAGAAAATATTTATTTGCGGTGGGGCCGGTTTTATAGGTCATCATCTACTAGATAAATTAATTCAATTTAATTCTCAAACAACTGTCGGCGATAATTTATCATCCGGGAATATTAAAAATATTTTCCGTATCTGGAAAAAGAACGGCCTAAAATATATAAAAAAAGACTGGGGTTATCAGGCATCAAATAAACATAAGTTTATTCTACTAGATTTTAATGATTATAATAAAACTCTTAGAGCTTTTAATGATAATGAAATAGTTTTCCATCTGGCTGCCCGTTTTGGAGGAAGAGGATATATCGACAGCCATCCGGCAGACTGTTGTGATAACTTTTCTATAGATCAAAATATCATTAAGGCGGCAAGTGTTGTTAGCGTTGACCGTATTCAATTCGCTTCAACGGCTTGCGTCTATCCGTTTGATCTGCAGAAAAACTATTATTCTAAATATCTCTTAAAGGAAAGTGACGCTTTTAAAAATAACTGGGCCAATGCTGACCGGGAATACGGTTGGGCTAAACTGATGGGTGAACTTACTCTTAAGGCTTTCAATAAACAATATGGACTAAGAGGCTCAATCACAAGATATGTAACCGCCTATGGCCCTTGGGAAAATGATACTCATGCGATTATTATGTTGATAAGAAGAGCGGTCGAAAAAAAAGACCCTTATCTAATTTGGGGTTCAGGAAAACAGGATCGCGATTTTACTTATGTTGACGATATCGTTTCCGGCACCTTAGAGGCTTGTAAAAAAATTACTAATGCTGACGCAGTTAATTTAGGAACTGGTAAAAGGCACTCGATGGTCGAAACCATAAATATTATCTTTGATCTTTTAGGCTGGAAGCCAAAAAAAATTATTTTTGACAAAACCAAACCGGAAGGTGTTAAAACCAGAGCTCTTAATAATTATAAGGCAAAAAAACTTCTCAATTGGTTCCCAAAATGTGATTTTAAAACCGGACTAAAAAAAACAATCGACTGGTTTATCAAGGAAAAACCAAAATCTATGGAAACTTTAAAATAATTATGAAAAATCTAAGCGTAATTCTTCCTGTTTTCAATGAAAGAAATTCTATTGAAACGGTGTTAAAAGAGTGGCTTCAAGAATTGAAAAAAAATAATATAAATTTTCAATTTATTGTCTGTGAAGACGGTTCCACTGACGGAACAAGTAGATTATTGAATAAAATACAATCTAGATATGAATTATTATTGAAACAAGATAAAATCAGGAGAGGCTATGGTAAAGCAGTGATCGAAGGAATTAAGGCCGCTAAAACAGATTATATTCTATGCGTTGATTCTGACGGGCAATGTGATCCAAAAGATTTTATGAAATTGTGGAATAATAAAAATCAGGCTGATGTAATAGTTGGCTGGAGAACTAATAGAGCTGACCCCCCGCAGCGAAAAATATTTTCTTTTCTTTTTAAGAGTATTTTTAAATTTCTTTTTCCAACAAAAATCCATGACCCCTCTTCTCCTTATGTTTTATGCATAAGAAAACCAATTCTGCAAAATCTGAAGTATTTAAAATTTTTAAGTGAAGGATTTTGGTGGGGCTTTATCGGAATGTGCGTGAAGAGAAATCTTTCTATGTTTGAAATACCAATTAACCACCGACAAAGACTCAAAGGAAATACAGTTATTTATAAAATTAATAAAATTCCTTCGATTGCCATAAATAATTTAGTAGGACTACTCAAGCTTAAATTCAATTAAATTTTTTTAAACTCTGTCTCAAAACATCTAGGGTTTGATCATTTTTTAAAACATAAACCTTCAATTCACTAAAATAATAAACATCATACTGATTAGTAAAATAATTAATTAATTCAGAAGGGTAAAAAGGAAAACTATAACCATCATTATCATTCACATAAATTCCGACTTTAATTTTTTTATCTTCAAATGCCCTTACCATTTTTTTAGTTGCTTCCTGACTGTCATCTGAATAAGCTTCCCACCAAAGAGGAAGACCTTTTGGAGGTTTTACGGAATAAACCGCATAGGCAAAATCTATTCTTGGTCCAAATAATATCGCTTCCTTTAGTTGAGATTTTTTATCAGAAATATTATTTATCACAAAAGATATCTGTTGCAGTGTCTTTTTAAGTTTCTGCGACCCATCAAGTGTTTTAAAAAAATTATATCCTGTTAATTTACTTAATGGTCTTACAGAAGATGATCCATCATAAAAATAAGCATTACCTTCTTTAGCCAAATCTATACTGGTTTCCTGTAAAGAAATACGGGTCATCCCTTTATATATTCCTAATAAAGAAAAAAAGACCATCGTCCCAGCAAGACAACTTAATGCAATTGTTCTTAAGACTTTGTTTTGTGTTTTGTCTTTCCAAAACCAAATAAAAAAAGATGCCCCTAGTATAACGAAGGTCTCGTCGACCAGATTGACATCATTATTGGTTCCAAGAGCAATTAGACCAATTAAGATTGAAATCGAAGAAAAACAAATTGCGGACAAATTTTTCTGTTTAAATAATTTTATCTTCCAACTATCGATTAATATAAACAAAAAAACCAGTAATATCGGAATAGTAATAATAAAAGTCTCCTTGACTTCCCAAGGGAACCCGATGAATAGATTATATTTCCAAGCATGTATTGAGAATGTTCGGGAAGAACTTTGTAAATAGTTATTAATTAAATCGACTATGTTAATCTTAAACAAACCTAGAATAATTAATAATAGTAGTACTGACATGAATAATAAAACAGCTGATAATTTTTTAGGAATCTTGTTGTTTATTAAAAAGAACATATAAATAAAAAAAACTAAAGGTGCGGCAATGTTTATCTTCATCAAGAGCACCATTGTTGTTAATATTACAAAAATTAATTGATTAAAGAATGATCTATGTTTTTGATAAAGAAGAAAAGCAGCGGATATAAAAAGAAGTCCTGTTATTATAGTTATTTCGTTATAATACCAAAAGGACTTCATGATCATTACTACACTTTCGCAGTAAAACGCGATCAGCAGGCTCCATGGTTTGGAAAAACCTATCTTATTAAGAATAATCGCTAAAATAATAAACGTAATTACTGCATACAAAGCACTCATTATTACTAATGAGTTCCAATATAAGCCAAAAATGAGCATTGCCAATTTTCCTCCGATTAAAAACGCCGGCGGTACGGCGGTGATGAAGTCTTGATAGGGTCTATAGTCTAAAAACCCCATGTAGGCGCTGTTAACTAAAACGCCTCCGTCCATCCCGGTAAACTGAATATTACCAAACAGGTTGATCAAAAGAAAAATAAATAATCCTAGAATAAATATATATATAAAATAGAAGATGTTTAAATAAGTCTTGCTCATTAATACATTATAGCGTTAGCGACTGATACCAATGAAATATTTTTTTTACCGTCAATTTGATATTACTTACCGGTTTCCAACCAAGAGCTTTTTTGATTTTTGAATAATCCAAAGATTGATAGGGGATTTCGTTTTTGGCGATATTTAAGATTTTATAGTTAATTTTTTTACCCAAGACTTTTTCAACCACTTCGATTAATCGAAGTACGGAAAGAGTCTCTTTTGAACCAAAATTAAAAGCCTCGCCGCGGACTTTATCAATATTTTCCGCCAGTAACAAATACCCGTTAACAACATCCTTGACATAAAGATAGTCACGGACATATCTTCCGTTACTCCTAATTCTTAATTCTGACTTGCCCGCCGAAGCTTTAGCGGAGGCGGGATTCTTAACTAAATATTTCATTATCCCAGGAATTATTCTTGAGAAGTTCAAATCGCCCTCTCCGTAGATATTGCCGAAACGGGTAACAACGGCAGGAATTTTATAGGTTTTTATGTAAGTAGTTGTGATTAAATCTGTTGCTGACTTTGACGTTTCGTATGGATGATCACCTGATAGGGGATCAGACTCGACATATTTAATTTTGTTTAACTTACCATAGGCTTTGTCTGACGAGGCAACAATCACTCCCTTAATATTTTTATTCGTTCTGACGATTTCTAATATATTTACCGTGCTTAAGATATTGTTATCCAAAGTCCCTTTCGGATCATTATAGGCAACATCGACCAAAGCTTGGGCGGCAAGGTGAAAAATGAAGTCAATCTTATATTTTTTGACAAGGTCTAGAGTTTTTTTGTAATCGCAAATGTTGAGATTTATTACTTTGGATTTTTTATCAAGATTTTCTGAAAATAAATACGATCGTTTGTCAAAATTGATATCAACAACGATGACATTGGCTTTTTCTTTTATCAATTCTTCAACCAAATGACTCCCGACAAAACCAGCTCCACCGGTAACGAGTACGTTTTTATTGATTATATTCATTGTAATTTTTAATTATCAATTTACAATTTTCAATAAATTTTCATTTAAGCAATGTTTCAATTGAAACATTTAGTCATTGTAAATTCAATGTAAATTGAAAATGAAAAATAGAAAATTTTCTTATTTCCATATCTTCCATGCCGCCTTTCCTTCTTTCCACATCTTGTTCAAATCTTCTACTTCCTTGTAGGTATCCATGCAGAACCAGAAATTATTATGATAATAAATAGAGAGCTCGTTTTTTAACGCCAGTCTTTTTAAAAGATCGTGTTCCATCTCGCCCGGATTGATGTAATTGAAAGCCCTCTTGTCAAATATCATAAAGCCTCCATTGATCCAGTCGTTCAAAACCGGTTTTTCTACAAACTTTGTCACGAAATTATCTTTGGTTGTTTTGATCAAACCGTATTTTGATCGGGGATGGACTCCGGTAATCGTTCCGATAGTTTTTTGTTTTTTGTGAAATTTAACCAAAGCGTCGACATCAATATCAGAAACTCCGTCGCCATAAGTGACCATAAAGTATTTATCTTTCTTGGGTATGTATTTTTGGCAGCGGAGAATTCTTTCGCCCGGCATCGTCTCGATTCCAGTGTCAACAAATGTAATCTCAAAATTATCCACTTCATCCCTATCTTCAAGATAAAATTTTGGCTTATGATTCCTGGTATCCAAAGTGAAATCAGAAGTAAAGGCTTTTTGATTGAGAAAGAATTCTTTGATGTAGTCGGCTTTGTAGCCGAGAGCGAGAATGAATTCGTTAAATCCGTATGAAGCGTAAATCTTCATAATATGCCAGAGGATCGGCTTGTTTCCTATAAAAACCATCGGCTTAGGCTTAAATTCTGTCTCTTCTTTTAGCCTCGTCCCGACGCCTCCACAGAGAATGATTACTTTCATGCTCTATATTGTACATTAAAAACTTATTTTCTCCAATATTCAATGCTTTTTTTAACATCTTCGATAGTAATTACCCTTAATCTTTTAACTGATTTTAAGGACTTATCAATTTTATATTCTATAGCCTGGCCTTTTTCGAGATAGAAAAATTTTTTCATTTCATGATAATTAGGAGGCGCTTTTTTATGCTTGAGCGTCCAGATTAATGCTCTTAAAAAATCACCATGGGAAACCACTGCAAACGATTGGTATTTTGTCGTGATTATTTTTTTAACAACGTTAAAGGCTCTTGTTGAAAGTTGCTCTAAAGTTTCATCATTTTTAGCTAATGGATAACTGTAAACGTCTCCTGATATTTTTCCGTATTCTTTCATCGTCGCACCATGCCACCCGAAATTATCGACATCTCTTAATTCCTTTATAAATACCAAAGGCAACTTATTATCTAATTGATTCTTAAATTCTTTAGCAGACTGTTTTGTCCTTAAATAAGGACTCGAAAATATCATTTGAATTCGAATTTTATTTTTCTTGAATTCCCTACCTAAAGAAGAAATCTGTCGTTTTCCTAATTCGGATAGAGGAGTTAAAGGTCCGTAAACTAATTCTTCTCCTTTTTTATTTCTCGGGTATTCCACTTCACCGTGGCGAATAAAGAAAACCTTTTTTATCATCTTTTTCAATAAAATTCTTAGTGACTGTGTTGCACATCCTCTTTAAAAACCTTCCCACAGATTCCGCACTTTGTTCTCTTTTCAAAATTATGACCCTTCATCGTGCAGCCGTCGGTCCCGCATTTGACCAATCCTTCCTTATACTGCTCTTCAGTTATTTCCGCCTTGCAAGTCCCTGTGCAGACATAGACGATTTTATTCATATGCTAAAATTATACTAATTAATTCAATTATGCACAAGGAAACCGCCTTTAAAATTCTCCTCTATATCCTAATCCCTCTACAACTGTTGATCTTTACTTTCTTGGTTCCGCCTTTTCAAAAGCCCGACGAAAAACCTCATTTTGAAAAATCCCTTTTGATCAGCAAGGGTTATTTGTTCTGTCAAAAAAAATCGAATAACACGGTTCCCCTTGAAAAAAAATACATCGACTTTATTAAAAGAGGCCCTGAAAAAACCGATTTTAATATCGATTACCTCTGTAGCTTCCCAGTTATCTCTTATCTGCCTCAAGCGTTGGCATTAGTAATCGCCTCTATTTTCAAACTCAACCCGCTCTTGTCTTTGTATTTTGGCCGCCTGGCAATGGCTCTCCTTGGTTACTTTTGGTTTTTGTATCTTTATCGAAAAATATCTGATAATTATAAATTGATAGTTCTTTTCACTTTTTCTTTACCAATGACCCTGCATCAAATTTCTTCTTTCAGTTACGATGCGCTCCACATCATGTTGGCGCTGACCTTTTTTACTTTAATAATGAACTACCGACTAAAAAAAAGGCTCGATTCTTGGATATATTTGAAATTGTTCTTTGTCCTATTCTTATTTTTATCGAGTAAAAAAATCGGCTATGAAACTTTCTATCTATTCCTTTTCTTGCTTCCCTTTAAAATAAAATCGATGATAGTATCGACTGTTATTTTTATCCCTTTTTATTTTTTATCGAAGATTACTGGATCTTATGATCTTCAATATTCACTGACCAATCTAGTCTATAATCCTTTACAGCAGCTAAATTTTTTGTTATCCGATCCTTTTAACATATTAAAAGTAATAGCCATCACTACAATTCAGCGCCTGGGTTTTTACCTGCAAAGCATGATCGGAATTTTCGGTTGGCTCGAATATGGATTAGACCCATTATCCTATTTAATTTATGGATTATTGTTTGTTTATGTTATCGTAGGGACAATTCATGAATTGTCCCTACAAAAATATAAAACAATATTGTTATTTTTAACTCTATTAATTTCCTATATTTTCATAGTTTTATTAGCTTTTGTTTTCAATACAACTGCCGGAGTGCTCACGGCCCACGGAATCCAGGGAAGATACTTTATTCCTTTTCTTCCATTTATTATTTTTTTTATTATCCAAATCAAAACCAGTCCGATTTTTCAGAAAGTTCTTTATCTTTCAATAGTTATTTTTCTTATATCAGCTACATTTTACGCTGTCTTTAAAAGATATTATTGGTAAAAATATTTACTAATAAAAAATGTTATATAATAATAATTCATGAAGATCCTCGAAGTAAAGGCATTGGCCATTCCCGAAATCAAGATAATCAAAAATCATAGATTCAGCGATGACCGCGGTTATTTTGTGGAAATATTTCGAGAATCAGATTTGATTAAAATAATTCCGGATTTTAAACTAAAACAGGTTAATGAAAGCTATTCAAAAGCTGGGGTTATCAGAGGACTTCATTTTCAATGGAATCCTTATCAGGGAAAGCTCGTAAGAACCGTAAGGGGCCATATGCTCGACATCGCCGTCGACATCAGACTGAATTCGCCTACATATGGCAAAGGGATTATTTACGACATGCTAACTTCCGAACAAATTGATTACTTTGAGTCTATCTGGATACCGGTTGGGTTTGCCCACGGTTGTGTTTTTTTGGAGGAGACAATTATCGAATATCTCTGCACCAACGAATATAGCCCAACTACTGAAACAGGCATTTCGCCGTTATCACCAGACATTGATTGGTCTTTAGCCGATAAAAATCTGGTTAAAATATTTCAAGACACTATAAAAAACCCTCTCGTGTCCGACAAAGACAAAGCCGGAGTCAACTTTAAAGATTGGGTCAACGATCCAAGAAGCAGCAACTTCATCTACGTAAGAACATAGACTTCGTTAAATTAATATCGTTACAACAACCTAAATATACTGTTTTGTAGCGTATAGTCTATAGACAATTTCCAATTAATAATTTACAATTTTCAATAAAATTACTATGACTCAATTTACAATAAAATACGATTTGGAAGATAGAACTGCTAGGTTTGGAGAGCAAATAATAATGTTTTGCAAAAGCATTAATGAAACTACTATTTCAAGACCGATTATTAATCAGCTTATAAAATCAGCAACAAGTATTGGGGCAAATTATATGGAGGCAAACGGCGCTAGTTCAAGAGGTGATTTTAGAAACAAAATATTTATCTGTAAAAAAGAATCTCAGGAAACAAAACATTGGCTTAGGATGTTAGGCGTTTACGATTCTGGTCTTAAAGAAAAGATTATACCACTTTGGAATGAAGCTCAATCCCTAACGATGATCTTCCAGAAAATAACCAATTCTCTTAATAAAAAGGTTTGATAATTGAAGATTGAATCATTCAATGTAAATTGGAAATGGAAAATGGAAAATTTATAGGGTGTAATAGCTTAAAGAACTTGATAAAATTACTCTTATGAAGATTGGAATTGATATCACGATGCTGGTCTATGCCGGATCAGGAGTCGCCAGCTATACTTATAATCTAGTAAAAAACCTTCTTGAAAATGACCATCAAAACGAGTATCGACTTTTCTATTCAAGTTTTAGACGGCCGAAAAATTTTTACTATCTTAAAGAGCTAAAAAAACTTGGAGGAAAAATCTATCAATATCCATTTCCTCCTACACTTTTAAAAATTATTTGGGGAAGACTGAATATCATCCCTATCGAATGGTTTACCGGAAAGGTCGATGTTTTTTTCTTTTCCGATTTTCTTCGTCCACCCCTATTGCCTGGAACAAAAGGAATAACGACGATTCATGATTTGACTTGGAAATTGTTTCCCCAATACCATACTCAAGACGTGATTTCCGCCCACGAAAAAAAATTAGAAAAAACGATTAAATATAATGATGAAATTATCGTCGACTCGGAAAATACAAAAGTTGATTTATTTAAGCTCTATCCTCAAATTAATAAAAACAAAGTTCACATCATCTATCCAGGAATCGACGAAAGCTTTAAACCCATTGATGATGAAAAGACAATTGAACAAGTATTAAACAAATATTTCAAATTTCAAATTTCAAATTTCAAATTTTTATTATATGTGGGTGCTATAGAACCGCGTAAAAATCTGACCGCCGCTATCAAAATTTTCTACGAATTAATCCACAACCAACAATTTAACAATATAACAATTGAACAATTTATTATTATTGGCAGAGCGGGATGGAAAAACGAAAAAGTCTACCAGTTGGTCAAAGACCTTCATCTCGAAGATAAAGTTAAATTCTTAGGGTTCGTCGAAGACAGCGACTTGCCTTATTTTTATAACGCCTGCCGCGCTTTTATTTATCTATCCAAATATGAAGGCTTTGGCCTTCCTCCGGTTGAAGCGGCTGCCTGCGGAAAAATGGTCCTTCTATACCAAAATTCTTCCCTCAAGGAAATATTCAAACCTGGTTATCCCTTTACTAGAGTTGGGGAGGAGTTAAAAACTTTAAAAGAAATTATTGATGGCAAATACGATATAAAAAAATATCAAAAAGAATTTTCCTGGGCCACCTATTGCCATCGGTTCTTAAAAATATTAGAATCTAGTCAATGAAATCTTATACTTCTGAATCAGTTTGCGCAGGACATCCGGATAAAATCTGCGACCAAATTAGCGATGCGATATTGGACGAAGCCCTAAAAAAAGATAAGTTTTCCCGCGTCGCCGTCGAAACCATGGTGACAAAAAACTTTGTCGCCCTGGCAGGAGAAGTCACCAGCAAAGCAAAATTAAACTACAAATCGATTGCCCGGGTAATCATCAAAAAACTCGGTTATACCGATCCTAAATTGGGATTTACAGACAAATCCCCGGTCGTAGTAAAAATCCACACCCAATCGCCAGATATCGCCGTTGGCGTTGATAAACTCGGTGCCGGCGACCAAGGAATGATGTTTGGATACGCTACTTCTGAAAGCAAAGAATATATGCCGCTTCCTATTACTTTAGCGCACAGATTGGCAATGGAAATAGACTGGTTAAGGGAGACAAAACGTCTCCCCTACATAAGACCTGATGGAAAAACACAGGTAACCATGGCTTATGAAAATGGAAAGCCCAAAACTATCGAAACAGTTATTTTGGCAGTGCCGCACAGTGAAAAAATTCAGTTAAAAGAAGTTAAAGACGCGTTGTTTAAACAGGTCGTTGTTAAAGTGTTAACAAGTTACGGGTTAAAAATAAAACAAAATCAATTAGTTGTTAATGGAACAGGCGTCTGGCACATCGGCGGCCCGGCATCAGATACCGGCGTCACAGGAAGAAAAATAATCGTCGATACTTATGGTTCTTTTGCGAAGGTCGGCGGTGGCTGCTTTTCCGGAAAAGACCCGACCAAGGTCGACAGAAGCGGCGCCTATGCCGCCCGTTTTTTAGCCAAGAATATTGTTGCCCGCGGTCTCGCCCAAAAATGCGAAGTCCGTCTCGCTTATTTCATCGGCGCCAAAAAACCAATTATGCAGGAAGTAGAAACATTCAACACCGAAAAAGAACCAGAAAAAATTATTAAAAGCTTTATGAATAAATTACTCGATACCTCCCTCCAGGGAATTCTTGACGGGCTAAATCTTCGAAGACCGATATATTTTAAAACCGCCTCCTATGGCCATTTTGGTCGAGATATCTTTCCTTGGGAGAAGATCGTCAGATAATTATTTACCGTAGCGTTTTAGGTCAGCTTTCACCATCATTTCCACTAATTCTTCAAAACTTACTTTTGGTTTCCAGCCAAGATTTTTTCTTACCTTATCAGCTTTGGCTTTTAGATTAGGGACTTCGGCCGGCCTCTTGAATTGAGGATCGATGACAACATATTTTTTCCAGTCGGAAATGCCTATCGATTTAAAAGCCGCTTCGACAAATTCCCGGACGCTGTGGCTTTCTCCCGTACCGACTACATAATCATCAGGATTTTTCTGTTGAAGCATGAGGTACATCGCCTCTACATAGTCTCCGGCAAAACCCCAATCTCGCTTGGCGTCAAGATTTCCCAATCGCAGCTCTTTAGCCAAACCCAATTTAATTTTCGCTACGCCGTCGGTGATCTTACGGGTGACAAACTGGATGCCGCGGATAGGCGATTCGTGATTAAAAAGGATTCCATTTGCAGTAAAGAGACCGTACGATTCGCGATAATTAACAGTCATCCAGTAAGCATAAACTTTGGAGACGCCATAAGGCGATCGGGGATGAAAAGGAGTTTTTTCGTCCTGGTAGCCATTTGTATGTTGTAGACCAAACATCTCGCTCGTTGACGCCTGATAAAATTTGCTCGTCGGCGAAAAAAACTTGATCGCGTTTAAAAGATATAAAGGACCCAAAGAATTAACTTCTGTTGTCAGCTTGGCTTGTTCAAAAGAAGCTTTGACAAAAGACTGGGCGGCCAGATTATAGACTTCGTCGGGATGAAGCATCCGGATCAAATTTAAAAGCGATGCTTCATCATTCATGTCTCCCTCGACATAGTCTACATCATTTGTAACTCCAAGGTAATCTAAATTGGAAAAATTGGGATTGGAATAACGGCGGATTAACCCAAAAACTTTATAGCCTTTTTTGAGCAAAAGGTCAGCCAAATAAGGTCCGTCTTGGCCCAAAATCCCCGTCACTAAAGCAGTTTTTGACATATTAAGTTTAAATTATAGCACATTTCGTAAGAGTCAATTCTAATAATTCGAGACAGTCCCCGCAATATGATAGAATAATAGAATGCTCGGAAGAATCCTTGGCTTTATCAAAAAACCCACCAGCCGCGACATTCTCATTAATACCATCGGCAACTACTTAAATGTTTTCTTCGTCGCCTTTTTTGCCTTTTTGCTGGTTCGCATCATGCAACCTTCAGACTATGGGGTCTTAAGTGTTTTATTGGGAGTTTCGTATGTCCTCGCTAATATTCTTGACTTTGGCACGACCGCCAGCATCTATTCATACTTACCGCCGATGATTGAAAAACGCCACAAAAATACCTATATCTTTCTTAAAACTATATTTTCTTATCAAACCGGTTTTTCCCTGATCGTCATTACGCTTCTTTTTCTTTTTTTCCCTTACTTGGATAGAATATTTTTCAAGACGGGCGCTCCGAAATGGGAACTCTATCTGACGACCTTTTCCGTCCTCTTTTTTATCTGGCAAAACTACGCGATAAACGCTCTCAACGCCGGAAAACAATTTTTAAAAGCTAATCTCTATCTTAACCTCTCAAACATTACGAAAACTGCTTTGATTTTTGTCCTTATTCCTCTAAAACTGGTAAACGTGGGGACGATCATCTTTGCTTTTGGTATCTTTGGTCCATTGACTTTTTTCCTTTTTTTGTTCTTTGAAAAAAAACACATCTTTCTTTCGATTATTAGAGCGCCGGTCAAAAAAGAAGAGTTTCGCTTCGGTTATACGATGACTTTTTTTATCGCTTCCCAGTTTTTTAATTTAGCGTCTCGGATGGACCTGTTTTTGTTATCTTTTTTCCTTTCTAAATCACCGGAGGTAGGCTACTACGGTTTATCCCAAAAAATTATTCTCACGGTGATGGCTTCAATTGCCTCGATCACTCAAGTCTTATCGCCAAATTTTTCTAAGATAAAAACGAAACAAGAAGTCGTTAAAGAATTTAGCCACGGATTTTTGTATCTTTTAGTCCCTGCCTTTCTTTTTGTAGCACTATTTTTTACCCCTAATTGGGTTTTTTATATTTTTTTCACCGAAAAGTTCGCCCAAACCGCCGAGATCACCAAGGCTTTGAGCCTGCCTTTTATTATCTATACCTTTCTCAACCTCCCTTTTCTTTTTTTGCTTTATACCGTCAAAAAACCAAAAGTAATCCTCTTTAGCAATATAATTTTCTTCGTTGTCGTAACGGCCGGCTGTTATTACACAATTCCCAAATACGGAGTCTTTGGACCACCGCCCATCATTGCCTTAGGACTTATACTCATTCTTATTGTCAGCTTGATTTTCAGCATCAAAGAGTATAAAAAAATCACTGCCTAGAATACTCTTCTAAAATTAGTCCTCGAAAGGATTTTTTATTAGTCAAACTAAATTTTTTTTCTTGGAGAAGTTTTTGATAATCTAATCCATGAATGTCAGCCGTATAAGGAATAACTAGGATTTTTTTATCCTTTAATTCGTAATCCGCAATCCGTAATTCTTTAATCAATAAATTTGGGTGATAATATTTGACTGGATCACTCGACGACAAAATCATATAAACCGATTTATCACTAGGCAGACTTTTTACCAAGCTCTTCCAGTCTTCACGATGAAATTGCGGAAACAAAAGATAGACCAAAGAAAACACTAAAAACCCCATAGCTATTGCCAGGCCCTGCCTCCGCAACCTCGGAGGTTGCCGATCGGCCTTGTCTGATAAGCTAAAACTAAGCAAAATTGCCATAATCGGAATTAGGTATATGAAGCGGAAGTATTGAAGTAGGGGAGTGAAAAATGAAATAATAAAACCTAGGATTAATGGAAAAGTAAACAAGTATAATAACAAAATTTTCAATTTGAAATTTTCAATTTTCAATGAATCTTCAATTTTTAATTTTAAATTATTAAATAATATAGAAAAAACGAATAACGACCATAAACCACTTATAAAGTAATATATCCACTTAGGATAAAAGTCAATTCTGCCAATACTGAACTTTATAGGAATCAAAAGTAGGTTCTTAACGTTTGCTTTCCCCAATACATACGACCAATTAGTCACATTGGTCATAGAAATTTTAGCATTAATCAACTGTTGATGAAGTAGGGGAGAAACCAGCAAAAAATCTACAAATACTACAAATAAACAAATAAACAAATTCTTATATTGCCGTTTATAAAGAAAACATAGTAAGAACGCTGCTATTAAAAAAACCGAACCGTAAAATGTCAAAAGCGCTAAAGTACAAAATAATAAAAAAAATATTTGATTTTTAATATGTATTTTTGATTTTTGATTTTTGATATTTGATATAAAAAAATAGAGTGCTACTGTCAAGAAGAACGTCGCCATTAAATACATTCTTGCTTCTTGAGAATAGTAAACAATTAATGGATTAAATAGAAAAAATATTGCCGACCAGATTCCACCGATCAAATAGACTACATATCCTGTCATTAGACTAAATAAGACCGACGGAATTCTTAAAGATATTTCCGAATAGCCGAAAATATTTGTCCAGAACTTCATAAATAAGTAATAAAGAGGCGGATGAAAATCAAGAGGAGAAAATTTAGTAATAATTTCTGAATAATTATAATTTTGAATAACCTTCGCCGTCGTCGCCTCATCTAACCAAAGAGATTGATCCAAAGCAATTAAACGAATTAGGAAAGCGAAAAGAAAAACCAGAATAACTTTTTTATTCATTTAGTATAATTATATAGAAGCGGGATTAGTTAAGCGGCCTAATGTCTGCTTTCCAAGCAGAAGAAACGGGTTCGACTCCCGTATCCCGCTCATTTCTCCCAACCCTGCGGATGAGCTTTGTACCAGGTAAGAAGTGATTTGACCGAATCTTCAACTTTTCTTTTCGGAGACCAATCAAGAATCGACTTAGCTTTTTCAATCGTGGCAATTAATTTTGGCGCTTCGCCTTCACGTGGTTTATCCGCCGGTTTGACGTCAAACTTTTTACCAGTTAGCTCCTGGACTTTATTAACAATTTCCAACACGCTATTTCCTGTTCCTGTTCCTAAATTAATTAGCTGGCTACCTCCACCTTTTGTCAAATATTCTACTGCCTTCATGTGGGCCTCGTTTAAATCTATTACGTTCACATAGTCACGGATGGGCGAGCCGTCTGGCGTTTCCATCTTTTGATAGGTAAGATAGAAAGGAACAATTCCTAAGGAGGATTTAACGGCATTTTCAGTCAGATGGGTCGAAGGATCCTTCGAATAACCAAAAACCCCATCTTCGCTGGCTCCAGAGACATTAAAATATCTTAAAATTACATAATTTAATCCTTTAATTTTTCCATACCAATCGATCATCTTTTCTATCATTAATTTTGACTCTCCGTAGACATTATTTGGGTTAGTCGGATTTTCTTCACTAATGGGGACGGTCTTCGCCTCCCCGTAAACAGCGCAGGTTGAAGAAAAAACCAGCCTATTGATTTTGTATTTTGCTAGAGTCTCAAGAAGATTCAGCGAACCCAAAACATTATTCTGAAAATACTTATAAGGATTTTTCATTGATTCATCAACTACGCACGAGGCGGCATAATGAACTACTGCGTCAAACGCGGCTTCGCGATTTTTTGACTCTTTTTCAAAAATAGGGGAAAGGTCTCCTTTTAAATCGGCTTCGTAAAATTTGAATTTGTCTTTATGTCTTTCCTGAAGAATTTCTATCGGTTGTTTATATCCTGTCTGAAAATTGTCGATGCTAACAACCTGATACCCATTCTTTAAAAATATGTCGGCGGCAATTGAACCGATATAGCCCGCGCAACCAGTTATTAAAATTTTGGACATAAGTATATTCTAACAATAAACGGTTAAGTATTAAACTGTTAAAACCTAAAAAAACTTATTAAACATTAAACTACTAAACAAAAACATGTTTAATGTTTTTCAGTTTTAATAGTTTTTTTAACTGTTTAAGTTTTAACCGTTTAACTGTTTTCTTAATTTATGAAACGGGTGCCAGTGAATTCTTCCCTCTGCCAGATAGATTCCCCCAAAAACAAGTAGGGAACCAACCACGTAGTACAAGCTGGGAATTTCCCCCAAAAGAGGCGCGGCGATGAGTACGGCAATCACCGGATCGATATAAGTAAAAAGACCGACTTCCTGGGCGGCCAGTTTTGAAATTCCATAATAATAAAGAAAATACGCCAAAGCAGAAGAAAAAAATACTCCAAAAATTATTCCAGTCAAACCTTGAAAATTTAGTTGATCAAAACTCCACGAATTCAATTCTTTAGCTGCCAAAGGCAAAAAAGTTAAACTACCAAATAGAAAAGAAACTACCGATACTAAGTACGGGTTAATTTTTCTTAAAACATTTTTGCTTACAAGAGTTTGAAAAACAGTGCCAAAGGTAGCAATTAAAATAAACAAGTTTCCTTCTATTTCACCCGCGACTATCTTTTTACCATCTAATAAAACCGGAGAAAAAATGATTGTTATCACTCCAAGTAATGCAATCATCATTCCTGATAAAACCTTAAGTTTTGGTTTTTCTCTTAAAAATAAGACTGAAAATAGATAGATAAATACTGGTCCTGATGAGGCGATTACCGGAACATTGATGCTTTCGGTTTTTTGTAAGCCTAAAAAGAAAAAAGCAATATTGATCGTTATTCCGAAAAAGCCGATCCAGAGAATATGGACAAACTGCTGAAGGGAGATTTTCTGTCTGTGCCGCATAGCAAAAGGAATGAGAATCAATCCGGCGAAAAAGAACCTGATGAAAGCCAAGATAAAAGGTGGAATGTTTTGCAAGGCAAATTTGAAAACCGGCGAGGCCGCACCCCAGATGATGTTGGTAATTATTAATGCCAAAACGGGATTCATTTCTTTTTACTCAAGTAGACTATTAATTCGCCGATTATTCCTGTCATCAATATCTGTATTCCAACAATAATAAGAAGCAAGCCCAACCAGAGGAGTGGGCGAGTCACTAATAAAACCCCAAAAAATAATCTTTCGATGGTCAAATAGAAAGAAATCAAAAAACCGATAAAGAAAATAATCCCTCCTATTGATCCAAAAAAATGAAGCGGCCTCTCGGCAAATTGGTAAAGAAAATAGGCAGTCAGGGTATCAAAGATTCCGGTTATTAATTTTCCCGTACCAAACTTAGATTTTCCAAATTTTCGCGGATTGTTTCTCACCTCAATTTCTGTCACCTTATTTCCATTATAAAAAACATAAAGAGGAAAAAAACGGAAATTGTTCCCATAAAAAACAAAATCCTTGATAACTTCACGTCTGAAGGCTTTGAATCCGCAGTTGATGTCGGTATAGGGCGAGTGGAGAAACGTCTGCAGGAAATTTTTAGCCATACGTGAATAAAACTTGACTAACGGGTTATCTTCTCTCTTTTTTCTTATTCCGTTGACAAAATCATAGCCTTCTTCGATTTTTTCAATAAGTCTCGGCAAATCTTTCGGGTCATCCTGTAAATCCCCATCCATAAAAATAATTATTTCTCCTGTAGAATTTTCTATTCCCGTTTTGAGAGCTTGTCCTTTTCCCAACCTCTTTTTATGATTTATTAATTTGATTATTTCTTTTTGATATTTAATATGTGTTTTTGATATTTGATTTTTGATATTTGATATAAAGTCATCAGTCGACCCGTCATCAACCAATACAATCTCGTATTCTTTGTTCTTTAACTGCTTTACTAAAAGGTCAACCAATACTGGCAAATTTTCTTTCTCGTTATAAAAAGGAACAATTATTGAAATCATATTTTTCTATAAACCTCAATGCTTTCACTATCTTTTTCATCAGTAAAAGTCATTTGAAAGTTTTTGTCATCTAATAATTTGAAATAAAACTTCACCGGAATCCCGCCTTTAGCAATATCTCCAATTTCCGACCGGTTGATGATAATATAATCGGCCAAAGTATATTTATCAATCTCATTTTTAAAAATATCTTCATCTGTTTTCCCCATCGTCGCATAGGAGCTATCGTAAAGAAAATTAAAGTAATGAATTCTGTTTGTGAAAAATGGAGCCAATTTTGGAGTCGTCGCCACCTTTATGTTTTCATCCTTCAATTTATTCTGCCAGAGAGAAATCGATCTCATCTTTGTTTTTTCAACGTCACGGTATTTCACCGGATGCTTGACAAAGTAGGGGACAGGATTATATTTATATGCAAAACTTAAATTAAGAATAATAAATAAAACAAAAACAGTTTTTTTTATGAAATTATTTTTCACCAAACGGTCAAAGTTTTTATATCCTAAGACTAACGAATAAAAAACAAAAGACACAATGATAGAATTGTAGTGGAAAAAAAACGACCTTTGATTATTATTGATGCTAAAAATATTGATTGCCCATTCAGGCAAGCTTATTGCCAAAGTCAAAGGAGAAAATAAAGCATAAAAATTGGGAAGCACTAAAGACCTAACATAAGGAAATCCATTATTGATTATTGTCCAAAATCTAGATTTAATATCGACAAAGTAACCGATGGCAAAATGAGCCCCTCCTCGGAAATAGGGAATAATGAAGTAAACCGTCACGATAAAAAACATCAATCCCAGAACGCTCGTTGTCAAACCGATTATTCTTTCTTTTTTGATAACAGCAAGATATATTCCGTAGATTAAAACCACCAAACCGACGTGTTCTTTTGTCAGCAAAGTTAAAAAAATAAATATAAAAAACCAGTTCCATTTTTTAATTTCCTGAAAATAGATAGCAAACAAAAAGAAAGTCGTTGCCAAAGTGACAGCATGAAAATCGAAAAGAGCGGCTCTTTGAACGGCAAAGAACAAAAGATATGAGGTGCTGAAAACTAAACTTATTAACTTCTTCTTTAAGATTTTCTCGGCTATAAGAAAAACTGCCCATGCTCCCAATCCAAGAACAATTTCCTGACCGATAAGCAATACCTCCGGTCCGGGATAAACCCAGTAAAAAGGAGCAAAAATCGCTAAGATCGGATCGAAGTGGATCGCCAGGCGCGAAACATTCCTCTTCAAATCCTGATTGGTCATTTCAAGTAACCGTCCTCGTGAAGTATTATAAACCACCTGATTCATGATCCCCAAGTCGTAATAATATGAATTAAGAGTCCGATATCGTTTTATGCTAAGGTAGGAAAATAATGTAACAAAAAAGATTATGGATATCCAAAGAATAATTTTAAATTTTAAATTTGAAATTTTCACTTTATGAACTTTAAAAACTTTATAACTTTATAAACTTATTTGTTCCCCGAATGAAACTTCTCATGGACTTCCTTCAATCTGACGTTTGTGACGTGGGTATAAATCTGGGTGGTAGCGATATTCTTATGCCCTAACATTTCCTGGACGCTCCTCAAATCCGCTCCATGCTCCAAAAGATCGGTAGCGAATGAATGACGGAGAATATGCGGTCCGATTCTAAACAACAAGCCTGATTTTTTCCTGTATTTATCGATCATTCGTTCGACCGACCTGACAGAAAGCCTCAAGCCTTCATTAGTCAAGCTATTTTTTATTTTCGGACCAGAGTAACGGATAAAGAGAGGTTGATAAGGATCGTTTCTTGTCCCCGAATATTTTTGCAGCCAATCTTTGGCATGTTTTGACAGAAAAACCACCCGGGCCTTACCGCCTTTTCCAATCACTCCAAATTCACCTGCGTCCATATTTATTTGCTCGCGGTTTAAAGACACGAGTTCCGAGACACGAAGACCTGTAGAAAATAACACCTCCAAAATCGCTCTATCCCTAAGCCCGGATTTATCTTTGGTATCTACAGAGCGAAAAAGTTTTTCTAATTCTATAGGCTGTAAAAATTTAATATTCCGGTCGCGGCTCTTGCCCAGTTCAATCATTTCGGGTGAGAGAACCGAGAGTTTTTGTCTGATTAAATAGCGGAAGAAACTACGGAGCGCTACCAAAAAGTAATTTTGAGTTTGCCTCTTGAGTGAGCCTTTATAAGGGTTTTTATAGGAGTGCGAAATAAATAAACGAAAGTTTCTGATAGTATTATCGTCGATTTTCTCGACTTGAAATTTTTCCGCTTTATGGCTTTGCAGCAACCATTGCTTAAAAAAATTCAGGTAGTAACCATACATGCGGACTGTTTTTAAAGAAAGATTCCTATCCAGTTCGCAGTATTCTAGAAAGCGGAGTACCGCCTCATTTATCTCCATAAACTTATATTAAACGACGAGGCTTAGTTATTCAAGTCTTTGCATAAATCATACATATACTCAAAGTGCATCGGGTCGATCGTGGCTCCAAAAACTGATTTATATCTCCCTCCCCAACGGAAACCGTATTTTTCAAAAATATCAACTATTTCCATCGGCATCGTGTAATTTGAACAACCATTACAGTTTTCATCCCAATTGATATCAACGGCAATCCCAAAAGCATGAGCAGAAAGAACACACCCTTCGCTACAAGTATCATTCCGGTCGCTCGTTGAAGCATTGACATTGCAACGAAATACATAAGCTCCAATCGTATTTATTTTATAATTCTTAGCAACGCTGTTTTTTGATAACTCGTCAGAAACTGCCTTGAAAGACGAATAAGCTTTTTTGTGGATCTGGATACTTTTGCCTAAAATAGAAACTGAAGTCATATATGAGTCCATTTTTGCTTCAATATTATTATAACAAGCATCAGGATTAACATTGTCCGCGTAGACTTCAATAAACTTATCAGCGTTATAACAGAGATAGGCTTTGGACGGATCATAGTATGGCTGGGAAAGAGGACTATTAATGATCGGAACTTCTGACGAAGAGTTTGGTTCAAGAATTGGTTTTATTGGCACTTGTGAAGGTTTTATTTTTTTAGTCGGCGTCGGTTTTTGAATTTTCATAGGAGTCAAGCATGCCTGACCCGTACAGATTATCGTCGGCGCTGGCCACGAAGTTAGAGTCGGGCTTGGTCTATTGGTTGGACCGACTATAGGTATTTCCTGTGTAGGGACAAGGGCGGCAATCGGCATCAAAAACAATGTTGGAGTCGGAGATATAACGGCCAGTCGGAATTCTATTGACATTGGTCTTTCGTAATCGGAAAGCAGTTGATTATACTCGACCTTATTTTTTGACAAACGATATTTAAGATTATTTTTAAAAATAATGAGATCATTCCTGATATTTTTAGCTGTTCTTCTGATTTTTTCCGCATTTATTTTTGGTATTCCATTGAAAAAAATCGTCTGATTTAAAAAAATAACAATTAAAAAGGAAAGAAATAATGAAAGGATAATCTTCATAATTAATACTATAATATCAGTTTATGAAAAGGAAAAAATGTCTTAAGTTAATTTCGACGGACAGCATCGGCTGGCTCGGAAATCCAAGGCAATTTATCGATCTATATAAAGATTATTTTAAAAACGGTACCTTTGACGGAGTCGAGATGATTGCTTTTAAACCAAAAGGAAGACTTAAAGATTTTATCTCTGTTTTTAAAAAAAATAATATACCTACAATTTCTTTTCACGGAAAAACCGGAGGAGAAAACCGCCTGCCGGCAAAATATGGAATAATTATGACTATTGTCAATTCGTTTATTTTTGGAATCAAAGAACTTGACCGTAATTTCAAAGACAAAGAATTTTTATTTCATACTCCTTATTTGGAAAACGAAGATATCAAAAAATTTATTTTTAAAAATAAACCGAAGAAACTTTGGATAGAAAATCATACCTATGGAAAAAAGGGGATAGAAGAGACAATAAAATTGATTAGCGAATATAGAAAATCAGGCATCAACGCTCACGGCATGCTTGACCTTTTCCATCTCTTGGCAAATACATCAACTTCTGAAATGATAGATAACTGGTCAAAGACAATCGGCGATATCGAAGGTTATCTGGGGTGGTTTTCCGGTGTTCATTTTCCGATTGGAACAAGGATCGACGATTCGCTTCCTATAGACGATATGACAGATGAAATGCTTAAATTATTTGCCAAAAAAATTATTCCCTATATTGAAAGAATCGTGTTTGAAAATCAACAAAAAAATCTAGGATTAATTTTTTCCACAAAATCAATGCTCAAAAAACAAAAAGAAAGAAACTGGACAAACTTCTCCCGTCTCAAAAAAGCCGGAATCTTATAATCACTTGACTTTTTATATTAAATTCAGTAAATTTTATCCTAATTTTATGGATAATCAAACTAATCTCCGTAATTTTTTAGAAATTCCCTACGATCGCCTTGAAGAACTTAATTTAGAAGCGAAGAAAAAACGCGTTTCCAATCTCTCGGACAAAGATCTAAAAACCCATTATCTAAACTACCTAAAAAAAGAAAAGCGTCTCAAAGCCGTCACCATTGGTTTTTCCGATATGGAAGGACGTTTTCATATGCTCGATTACGACAAAAAATTTTTTCTTGGAAGCTATGACAACCTTACTTTTGACGGTTCGTCAATCAGAGGATTTTCCAGACAAGCCGAGTCTGATCTTCGCTTAAAAGTCGATTGGCGGGCTTTTTGGTGGCTGCCAACGGACGTCTTTGGCCCAGGCAAGGTCCTCATGATGGGAGAAATTTTCGGACAAGACGGTAAACCTTACCAAATGGATTCAAGAGGTCTGTTAAAAACTTACGCAAAAGAATTGAAAAGTAACAAAGGTTATACCGTCTATGCTTCAAATGAGGTTGAAGGCTTTTTGGTCAAGGGCGAGGACGCCGAGAAGAATTTCAATGAAAGAACCGGTTTTGAGTTAGCAGCCAAAGGCGGGTATTATCATTCTCTGCCAAATGATGCTTTGAGAGTTTTTATCGACCGGACCGCCGAAGCCCAAAGGGCGATGGGGTTTGAAAACGAAAAAGACCATCCCGAAGTCGCGCCGTCGCAGTTTGAGCTAAACTATTCTTATTCGGAAATTGTCAATGCCGCCGATCAGATTCAAATATACAAACTGGTTGCCCGCCAAATTGCCCGCAACATGGGAATGACGGCCACTTTTTTGCCTAAACCGATTGTTGGCATCAATGGCAGCGGTATGCACACCAATCTGTCAATTGCAAAAAACGGAAAAAATCTTTTTTATGACAAAGGAGGCCGCGGCCAGCTATCAAAGCTGGGTTGGGACGTCGTCAATAGAATTTTAAACAGCGCCAATGACATTTGTCTGATTCTAAACGGCAGCGTCAATGCTTATCGTCGCCTCGACCCTCATTTTGAAGCCCCCAATGAAATCAAGGTCTCCGAAGTCGATCGGGGAGCAATGATCAGGATTCCGCTTTTTAATGAAAAATCCGCACGGATAGAAGTCAGGAGCGTCGCTCCCGATGCCAACCCATATTTAATGATGTATGTTCTGTCAAAAGTCGCCCTCGAGGGACCGATAAAAAAAGAGAGAAAAAACAAGCGGGCGAGGATAAGTTTTCTGCCAAGTAATGTCGACATCGCCATCCAAAGATTTAAAGACAGCGACGTAATCACTAATATTTTGGGTGAAGAATTCAAGAGCAAGTTTTTAGACCTGAAACAAGCTTCTGCCAACCGAAGCCCTCTGGATCTGGGCACTCGCGTCAAAAACGGCGAAGTTCTCTATCACCACGAAGTCTACAACCAGGTGATCTGGAATGGATTTTAAACGATGGCATATCGAGAAAAAAATATTGTTCTAATCTTCTAAAACATCTACTTTGTAGCGTATAGTCTATAGACTTTCTAAAAGAAAACTGTTAAACCTTAAACGGCTAAACCTTAAAAAAACTATTAAAGGTCAAACT
>LBST01000003.1 GCA_000991135.1 Candidatus Roizmanbacteria bacterium GW2011_GWC1_37_12
GGATACTTTAATCATACTAAAATTATGAAATATTAACTTTGGAGCATTATATCAATTTAAAGTAGTTAATTCAGACCCATTTTTTGAAACTTAAGCCTAAATATTAAACAGTTAAAAAAACTTATAAACGGTTAAGTATTAAACACAGAGAGAAATGTTTAACAGTTTAAGGTTTTAAAAGTTTGTTTAAACTTTAACCGTTTAAGACTTAACTGTTTTATTCCTTAGTAGCGTATTCCGAAGACACCCAACCATCTGTAAAACTTCCCTCAACTAGACTATCTTTATTGTCATTAAACTTAATCTTAAACCAGCCCGGTTTTTCCTCTAAAAACTCAAACTTCTCTCCTACTTTAACTTTTGCTGATTCTGTCGCGTCAATCGAGGCATCCTCCCTAACCCTCAACCAACCTTGAGGATTACTATTGATGGTAACAAAAGTCTTTCCCGAATCAACGGCGCTTTGAGTGGCTTCTTTTTCTACGTCGGCAAGTTGTTTCTGACTTTGATCAAGAGCTAATTTAAAAGACGCATTAACACGATAGCCGGAATCAACATTGATCTTTTGAGTCCTCCGAAAGAACCCGGGCATAAAAACTGATAGTTCGTGATCACCTCTCAAGACGTCTTGAAGGACGAGCGGCGCGACGCCTTTTTCGTCATTGTCTAAGGTGACAATTGCCCCTTGAGGTTCGGTTTCGACATAGATCTCGCCGAAGTTACTGTTTTTTGGCGGCTCCGGCATTTTCTGCGTCGTAAAAATCTCTCCAGCGGTAAATACGTCAGAAGATCCCAATTCTCGGTTAACATAAGTCAACGCATTTTTATAGACATTAATTTTTCCATTCCAGGGAGCTGTTTCCGTCGCGGTTCCTTCGGGAATTAATTTCAGTAGGTACTCGCCGACCTTGTATTTTTCCTCGTATGGAGTTTTACCCACCGCGGTACTATTGATAAAAACGCTCGCTGTCGGCGATGAGATTATTTTCAGTCTTCCGAAGGCGTTTTGCTTGTCCAAAATAAAAAACCTGACAACGACAAAACCGGCAAAAAGAAGAATTAAAATAAGAAGTAACATCAGCTTGCTTTTCATATCATTATTATTGTATTCCACTTCAAAAAATAATTCAACCCACCTTAATCAAAATCACCCCAAGAAGCATTATCAAACTCCCTATCCAGACTCCTTTTTTAGGTTTATCACCAAATATCAACCAACCTAACAGTAATACGAAAAATACTTCAAGTTTCTTTACTCCGCTAACAAGAGCTAAAGAACCGTCTGTGATTCCATAAAGATACGACAAAGATAATATTGTATAAACAATCCCGCTAATAAATAAAATTCCAAGGTTCGATCTAAGATCTTTTAACCAAACAGTGTCTTTTTTTATCATATATAAACTAATTATCACTGTTGAAATAATATTGCCAAATAAAAGATAAAGAGACTGATTTGCCGGATACATATTTATTATTGCAAATTTATCAAAAACAGAACTTAAAACAAACATCGTCATGGCAATTAAATAAAATGATGCATTTTTATTAGTTAAGAGCAGTTTAAATGGCCTCAAGAAATCTTCTTTTGCTTCTTCAATTTTTAGTAAATATCCTCCAATAATTATTAACAACAAACCAATAAGAGAAAAAGTTTTTAAAACTTCAGAGAAAAAAATTAATCCGAAAATATACTGAAACAGAACACTAAAGAAGGCTAAAGGAACAATTTCAGACATAAGGCTGTTTTTTAACGATCTCAAGGCCAAGGTTTTTGCGAAAGAAAATAATATTGCTGATCCAAAAGTTCCGATCCAAAACATAAAATTTAGTTTTGGAAAACCATCCTTAAATGACGGATAGATTAAAAATGGAATGGAAAAAGCAAACAAGGCCCATGAAACTAATGAAGAATTAATATTCTTTAAAGCCTTTTTGTTCAAAATTATAGATATTGAAGAAACAAAAGCTGAAAACGTCGCATACCAAAACCACATATAGTTTTTAATTTTACCAGAGAATCTCGCTTTAATCTAAGCTAACCGTAAATTTTTTTAGGTCTAAAATAAACCTGAGACCTGTTAAAAATTCTATTCCTATTAATGCCTCCTTGCTTTTTGTAAAAAACCCGCTTACTACTTTATTAATATTTTTGTATCCAACTCTAATTTTATATAGTCCAACCGGCATAAGTGAACCATCGGCCAATATAAATCTTTGCATAAAATTAGGTTTATCCTGAAAGTAATTTTTATATTTTATTGGTAAAATAATCCCGCCAGTAAATCCGGTATCTATAAAACAATCAATTACGAAAGATTCTTTTCCGTCAACTTTTACCTGAATATGAGGATTTTTCTGGATATCTAAATATGGATTCATATTAGAGACTCATCAGTCTACCCGCGAGTCTGCCTACTTGAGCTAAAAAGAATGTTGTATTAGGAAATTTCTTTTCTGCCTTATTCATAGCCTCAATTGGTGTTTTTCCAACAAAATATTTCCCCGTTTTCACTTCAATTGTGACATAATAGCTTGGGTCGTATTTTTTTTCTATTAATGGCTTGATTCGATAATAAATCTTCTCTCCGCGATCTGCAATTTGTTTCCCTTTTTTATCTATAGTGATTGACATATGGAATAATTGTAGTATAATGATTCCAAGTTTGCAATAAACTTATGAAAATACTATTCATTTCCAATTCGTCTTCAAGGAGACTCTTTGGGGAGGGTAGTATTTTTATGGCCTAAAGAGTAAAAAAAATTACCAATCCCCCGCCCGAAAAAAGGGCGGTTTTTTTATGGTTATAAATTTAAAAAAATAAATATGGAACCAGGAGTTCATAAGAAAGGAAACGTATTATTAATTCACGTTCACGCAGATCAAAAGAATTTATCACCTCAAGCGTTGCTTGGTGAAGGATATTCTTTTACACCTGAACCGTTAGGCGTATGGGCAATAGTAGCTTGTAATTTATTGACTACGATTTCCCCTCCAAAGAACTGGGGTAAAAAAATCGTTACTTGGTATCGCAAAATTCATGTTAAATATTACAAAAGCAGTTCTCAACATGAAATTGTTGATCCTCAAGCTCACGTTCAAGCTGCAGATATTTCATTCAAATTTGATAAATCCGTCGAAACTAGTTATGAACCTGGTGGAGGACGTTAAAAAAATTAAATAAAACTATGGAAAACAAAAAATTTCAAATTAAAACAGAAAAAGTTAAAACAACGTTAAAAAAAATTGCCTTAATAGCTTTTGGGGCGTTGTTTTTAACAGCTTGTGAAATATCAATTAAATTGCCACCGAATGCTTGGAAGTTTACACATTTTGGCAGATAAAATATGGATCGACAAAAACCAGAAATATCTAATTTTAACTTTAGCTTAAAACATGCGCTTTTAATTGGCGCTTATACTGGTATCGATCAATCACAAATAACTACGTTATTACCACAACAAAAACAAAAAATATATCTAGGTCTAGTTAAGCAGTTAGAATTAGTATCGTTTTTACATCAACCGAAACCTGACCAACCGCTACCAAAGGACGTTTTGAAAACGACTATAACTCATTTTACTAACACAAACCAGTTATCTATAGATCAACTAATTGCTCAAGTAAATTCTATATTATTATTTGGAGAAGTTAGAGATATAAATGGCACCCCTGCTGAATCTTTACATAATGAGCTTAGTCACTTTTGGAGAATTCTAGGCTGGGAAGAACTCTCGGAGATAACAGAAAAATCAAAACATATACCAGGAACGCTTGATGATATTGAAGCTAATTGTGGTAATTTAATACGAACGATGACATTACTAAAAGAGTATTGGGAAGAATCAAAAATTGGACCAAAACTGGTTAATCCTGAAAAAAATATAAAAACGTCGATTGAGTCTACCGATGGATATGCTTTTGTAAGACAATTAAATTATCCTTATGCCTCGGCGATTGTTACCGGTCGGGACAAAGGTTATCCGAAGGCTAATGGAAAACAGGATTATAAAGAAAAAGCCCAATTATTAGAACAACTTTTATCTAAGTTTCCTGCCGAGTTTGCCTTTTTAGTTTTTGAATACTATGCCTTTACCAAAGGCTGGTCTACAGAAAATTACAATATAGCTGTTGCACAAGAATATATTGATCAACACGGAAATAGAAAAATAAAAGGTTACACAGTCGGTAGATTTGCCTTTTTGTTAACCCAAGACGCTGGGACTTCAATTATTTCTAACTCAGATAATCACGTTCCTGTTGGGTCTCCTGACAAAACAAGTGTTACTTCCTTTGACATTGACGCTGAAGCAGGAAATGTTTTGTCAATTGTTCATGGAGAAACAGCTCGTTTTATTACAAGATTTCCAGATGTCTGTAATGTGCTCACAGGAAACAAAAACCAGTTAATTAACCTAACCAGTGCTTTAACAGTTGCTCACGAAAAAAAACCAATTGTTACTATTATTTTAGGAAAAGCAACAAAAAAGCAGGTTGTTGAAATAAATGAAGACGGAATTGACCAATCTCTTAGTAAAGTGGTGAAATTTTTGAGAACAAATAAAATAAACGTGGTTAGTTTAGAGGCTGGTCACATTCATGCCGACCGAAAACCGACTAATTTACAAAAATTAGGTATAACAATTGGGGCAAAATTATACTCTCAACTTGAGCAAATGGGAATCAATGTCAAGAAACAACCGATAATCGATGAAGACCATGTGATAAATAGTTTGGATTATGTAAGTTATCTAAATCTTATGTATTCTTTGGGGTACGACGCCGAAGAATTAATCTTTGAATCGTCACCTGTTATCCGAGAAATTGCTGTTGCTACAATAGTAACACTTTTATCTCAACAGCCCGAAAGCTTTTCTATGAATGGAAACGCATTAATATTTAATGTTCCTGATACCGAGCTCCAAGTCGAGTTTATAAAAGATATAACCGAACCCGTGATTGAATTGGGTTGTGTTATTTTTGACGTTGGATTGAGTTTATATAAAGCTTTTCCAGAACTTGAATATTTATATAGTAATGTTCCAGGTAAAAATATTCACCAAGAAATGTTAAAAATATATAATGAAAAGGTTTCTTCTGCTGAACGATCAAAGAGTTCAAAAGAAAAATTCCCTGTCAAAACTAAAACCTATAGCGAACTTGAAAGTCACGAAGGATTACCCCAATTACCAAGCAAAAATATTGCTGTTTGTAATGTATTGGAAGGATTTTATGCGCCTCAGCAGGAAAAATTAAAAGCCGTACTCACTTCTCTTGGAATAGATTTAAATATAATTGGCATATCGATCACTGATCAAGGACTAAAAGTTAGTTTAAATTAATATGACTAAACAAAAATTAATCTGCATTAAATGTGGAAGAACTAATCCTAAAAAAAGTTTAAATTGTATATCTTGCAAAGGATTTTATTCTTTGTTAACAGTTGAATACTCTTCAAATAAATTACTTAACATTAAAGAACTCTATAACAATTATTTGCCCTATCATCTTTTTAAAGATAACGATTTCAAAAACTGTTCTTTAACTAAATTTAATAAAAATATATGGCTAAAAAATGAGGGAGAAAACGAAAGTAAATCTATTAAGGAAAAAGATATTTTTGTTGGTTTGAAAGTCGCTTCTTATCTAGGCTATAAAAAAACATTATGCGTTTCAGGTGGAAGTGGAAAAAATGTTGTTAATTTTTTTCAAAAACAAGCTAACTTTCCACTAATAAAACTTTATTCTCCAAAAGGAGAAGACTACGAAAAAACTTTTAAACTTGCTTTGTATAACAAAAATAAAAACGTTTGGAATATTACTCCGGGTATAAACCCTTACTCTCAAGAAGGATCTAAAACTATAGCTTGGCAGATTATAGACTCAAAAATTGATTTTGAAACCATCCTTATTCCTTGTGGTAACGGATCTTCTCTTTGGGGAATATATAAAGGATTTTTAGAAGCTAAAGAACAAGGATTTGTCAAAAAAGTGCCCAAAATATTTGGAGTTGAACTAAAAAATGGTCCTATCGGAAAAAGTCTTAGAAGCGGTAAAATGGAAAAAAACGGAAAAATACTAAATTCAAAAGCTCATTCTATCGATGTTAAAGAGAGTTTCAGCTTACAAAAAGCCGTAATGGTAATAAAACTAACAGCCGGAGGTATAATAAATGTTAGCGAAAAAGAAATTAATAAGGCTTATAAAGTACTCCATAAAAAAAAATATCTATCTAATTTTACAGCAGCAGCAGCATTGGCGGGTGCAAATAAACTCAAAAGATTTAATAAAATCTGCTGTATTTTAACCGCCGATGAGTTTTAATAGTCTTTATTCCTATTTTTTGCTATCATAGTAACCATGATTAAAAATAAAATTATTCAAAATTTAAAAACGGCTCTAAAAAAATCCGGCATTAAGGATGACTCCTTGATTGATCTTCAGCCACCAACCAATGCACAATTTGGTGATTACTCCACTTCAGTGGCCCTAAAGTTAACAAAACTTTTCAAAAAAAATCCCATGGAAATTGCAGAAGAAATTAAGAAGAATTTTCCAAAGAGTGAATTTGTCGAAAAAATTGAGATTGTCAAACCAGGATTTATAAATTTTTGGGTAAGTAACAATAATCTTCTCGACTTTGCTCAAAAAATAAACGAAGATAAATTCGAATTTCCGTCATTTCATCTAGGAAAAAACAAAAAAATTATGGTTGAGTTTGCTCATCCAAATACTCATAAACTTTTTCATATCGGCCATTTGAGAAACATTTCTACCGGTGAATCAATCGTAAGAATTTTTGAAGCCGTCGGAAATAAGGTCATTCGAACAAACTATCAGGGTGATATCGGTTTACATATAGCCAAATGTTTGTATGGAATCCGTAATTCGCAATCCGTAATTAAAAAATTAAATAATTTACAGGAAAGGATTGAATTTATAGGTAAGATGTATACCGAGGGAACCAAAGCTTACGACAATCCAAAAGCTAAAGAGGAAATCAACAAAATAAATAAAATGATTTATAATCAAGACCCGGAAATTCTCCCGCTTTGGCAGGAAACCAAGAAATGGAGCTTGGATTATTTTGACGAGGTTTACAAACGGGTTTACAGTCATTTCGACCGTTTATATTTGGAAAGCGATGTGACAAAAAGAGGTCTGGAAATTTCCAAAGAAATATATAAAAAAGGGGTTCTTGAAAAAAGCCAGGGAGCGATCGTTTTTAACGGAAAAAAATACGGACTAGATATAAGAGTCTTTATCAACTCCCTTGGATTTCCCACCTATGAGGGAAAAGAGATGGGATTAGCAGAAAAAGAATTTTATGATTTTGGAGAACTAGATAAAAATATTCACGTCGTCACTCCAGAACAAACAAGTTTTTTTAAAATCACTTTTAAAGTCGAAGAGTTAATCAACGAAAAAAAATATAAAGGTAAGCAATATCATCTTATCTATGAATGGGTAAAACTTAAGGAAGGTAAAATGTCTTCCCGCGAAGGCAATATAATCGAGGCCAACTGGCTAATCGACCAAATAAAAACTAAAATCTTAGAAAGATTTAAATGCGATGAAAAAACTGCCGAAACCCTTGCTGTTGCGTCGGCTAAATATTCATTTCTAAAAAACAGTACGCAAACCATAATTCATTTTGATATCGACGAATCGATTGCTGTCGATGGAAATTCTGCGCCTTATATCGTTTATACTTACGTCCGCTGCCAGTCGGTCCTCCGTCGTCATTCTGGCAAGGCCGAAGGCCGCGTCCAGAATCTAAACGACGATTCTGGAGTCGCTCCGCTCCCCAGAATGACAGAAAGTGAGTCTAATCTATTACGAAAACTTTATCAGTTTCCAGAAGTTGTTTTAAAATCCGCCGAACAATATTCGCCCAACTTCATCGCCACTTATCTTTATGAGTTAGCGTCGCAATTCAATCTTTTCTATCAAAAAAATCCAATCCTCAAAGCCGAAAAAGAAACAAAGGAATTAAGATTATTGATCACCCAAACAACGGCGAATGTTATAAAGAAAGGGCTGGAATTGCTGGGAATAAAGACGGTAGAGCGCATGTGAAAATTGACCTAATTAACCTAATTTCTAATTAATCTAAATAATGACCAATTGTTCCCAATTGGGATTTGGATATTTTTTAGGTCAATTAGGTTAATTAGAAATTAGAAATTTTATGGCGTTATTTGTCTGTAAAAATTGCGGCTTCGGTTCAGCCTCATGGTATGGCAAATGTCCTGACTGTGGCAAATGGAATACTTTAACAGAACGACCCGACTTCGGCCCGCACAGCGGGCCTTCGGCGGGTAAAAAAGAATCCCTTAAAAAAATTTCCGTCACGCCTCTCAAGAAAATCAAAACCCAAGCAAAATCAAGAATTAAAACAGGGCTTTTTGAATTTGACCGAGTGCTTGGAGGAGGTTTTGTTCCCGGGGAAGTCATTCTTCTAACAGGAGAGCCGGGTATCGGCAAATCAACTTTGATCCTCCAATCTCTAAAAAATATCCGGACTCTTTATATCTCCGGCGAAGAATCAGGAGAACAAGTCAAAAACCGGGCGGATAGACTTGGTGTCGATCTAAACCGATTTTTATTTTCAAGTGACCTTCAGGTCGAAGGGATAATCGAATCGGCAAGAGAGATGAAAGACGAAATCGACATCATCGTCATCGACTCTGTACAAACAATCTACTCCAAAGAAATCGAAGGCGCCACTGCCAGTATCAGTCAGCTAAAAGAGGTAACAAAATTGCTGGTAAATTTTGCCAAAAGAAATAATGTTACCATAATTTTAATAGGTCACATTACCAAAGAAGGTGAAATCGCCGGGCCAAAAAGCCTCGAGCACTTTGTCGACTGCGTCCTTAACTTTGAAGGAGAAAAGGTTTCTAATTACCGGTTGATTAGGGCTTCGAAAAATCGTTTCGGCGGTACCGATGAAATCGGCATCTTTGAAATGACAGGAAAAGGATTAAAGGAAATCAGCAACCCTCTGGTTTTCTTGGAGGAAAAAAAATCGCTTGAACCGGGAAAAGCCATCGTCGGTGTCACCGAAGGGCAAAGACCCCTTTTTTTTGAAATCCAAACTCTGGCCGTCCCTACGGTTTTACCGGTTCCAAGACGAGTCGTCAAAGGATTTGACTACAATAAAGTTTTACTTCTTCTGGCTGTTGTCAGAAAAAATTTAAATCTAACACTCGATAATTTTGACATCTATGTCAACGTTGTCGGTGGCGTCTCGATAAAAAGCACCAGCGCGGATTTAGGATTAATAGCCGCTTTAATTTCTTCCTTTAAAAACATTCCCCTTTCTCCGTCAACATTATTTATTGGCGAAGTCGGTTTATTAGGCGAGATAAGAAAAACTTATTTTGAAGAAAAAATTATCTCTGAAGGAAAACGATTGGGGTTCAGAAAAATTTTCTCGAGTAAAAATTTAAACAGCGTTAAAGACCTAAAAAAAGTCATTTAGACCTTTTTATAAATACTTTTTCCACTTTTGACTTTCTTCCGTTGGCACCTGTTAATTCAATAGTCAATTTGTTTTCCCCATCATGGAGCGGAAAATCATACTCAAAAATGCCTTCTTTATTTTGATAGACCCGTGCTCCGGAAATCACGACCATGGCGTCTTTTTCTGTCTCTCCGATAATCTTTACTCTGTCTTCACGGAAAAAGCTTCTTTCCTTAGGAGCTATAATTGTCAATTTTGGCGGAGAAAAATAAAGCTTCAGCTGATACCCAAAATAAAAGACAAAAAAAAGAATAAGAATCATAAATCCCTGTTTTAAAACTTGTCTCGTTTCCGGAGTCAAATACCGTTGAGAAACTTTTCCTTTAAATCTAACTTCGTCTTTTTTTTCGTAGTCTCGTCGGAAGAAAGCGGAAATCTTTTTCTCGTCGAGACCAAGCATCTTTGAATAATTCTTGATTATTCCTGTTATGTAGATCTTTGAGGAAAAAAAATCCCATTTGTTTTCCTCAATTGCACGAAGGTATTTTTCTCTGACTTTAATTTTTTTTTCGATGTCAAGAAGGGTTAGGCCTTTGTTGATTCGTTCTTTTTGTAAAATCTCACCGACTGTTGTCATACCCAATTATACTCTCCCGGTATACTCGCCTGTTTCGGGGTTTACGGAAATAGTCTCGCCGACTTTGACAAAAAGCGGGACTAAGACAGTGGCGCCCGTCTCGACTTTAATGGCTTTTTTGGATCCGCCAGTCACCGTATCTCCTTTGACGGCATCTTGGGCCTCGACGACCTTAAGTCTGACACTCAAAGGCGGACGGATAGTAAGAGGTTTATCATCATAAAGGTAGACATATATTTTCTCACCTTCTTTAAAAAATTTATAAACGTCGCCGACGATGTTTAGAGGCAGGGAAAATTGATTATACGTCCTCTCGTCCATAAAATAGAGATTTTCATTATCATGATATAAATACTGCATCTCTATTGATTGGACGTCTAAAACTTCGACCTGCTCGTTTGACTTATAAGCGTATTCGATATTTTTTCCCGATACTAAATTTTTTATTCTCGCTTTCATCAGAGCCGATCCCTTGCCGGGCGAATAAAAATCAGCCTTTTGCACCTGCCAGACTTCTCCCTGATAATAAACGAATTCGCCTTTTTTTAAGTTTCCCGCATTAGTTCTCATTTGATGTTAATTAATTTTAACTTATCAATTGATTTTACATTAGTTAAGGTCATCACTAATCTCTCAAACCCTATCCCCGCTCCTGTGCAATTCGGAAGACCATATTTTAATGCTTCAATGAATCCTTTGTCAATCGAATGACTGACCATTTGTGAAAAAAACCTTTTTTCCTGCTCTTTATAATCATTGAGTTCTGTGCAAAAACCGCCGACTTCCAGTCCGTCGATATAAAATTCGCAACGCTCCGCGGTCTTTCTGTCTTTGGATAACTTTGCTAAAGAAGCTAACTGCTTGGGGTAGTCATACAGTAATGTCGCTCTTCCATTTTTACCTAATTTTGGCTCGATCTCTGCTGCCAATATCTGTGAAAATAAATCTTCATATGTGGCACCTGTTATTTTATATCCTTTATTTTTGATTTTTTTAATAAATAATTTTTCATCGAATAATTCTTTTTTAGATATTTCGGCAAACTTTTCAAAAGCTTGTCCCACCGAATACTTTTCCCACCTGTCAAATTTTAACTTTTGACTTGAACTTTTGCCTTTTAATTTTTGCCTTTTGACTTTACTGTCTATAAAACAAAGTAACTCCAGTACTTCATCAGCCATTTCCAAATAATTAACTCCTAGTTTATAAAACTCCAACATCGTAAATTCAGGTTGGTGCCAGCTCGAATTCGGTTCACTGTTTCTGAAACTCTTGCCTAAGTAATAACAATTACCTACTCCTGCCATTAACAGTCTTTTTAAAAATAATTCCGGCGAAGGAGTCAGATAAAGCTTTTCCCTGCCTGCCGGCAGGCAGGTTTTTTCCCAAGATAATCTAAATTCTGTCTCAAAAACTTCCAGATATGATTCAGGGATAAGTGCAGGTGACAAAACCGGTAAATCAACTTTAAGATATCCCTTCCTCTTAAAAAACTCATACACTGCCTCTTCAACTTTAAGATATACTCTATAGTTTTCTAAATTTTCTAATGAAGTTCTAATTTTCATAATATCAACTAACGTCATTCTGGCAAGTGAACAAAGTGAACGCGTCCCAGAATCGTAGTTTAATTCTACGATGTTCTCCGCCTCTTGACAACTATTAATTACTTTAGTATTATTCACTCTGATGATTATAAAAGGGCGACTACATCGACCTAAATACGTTAAGTTAGGCGATCTTGTTACATTGAATTCTACGCTCACTGATATATCAGTCATTGCAAGGGTTATACAAGTATTAAATCGTAGCTTCGAACCTGTAGAAGGAAAAGTCGTATTTCCAAAAGAAGAATACGGGGAAATCGTCGAGTGGCCTTTAGGTAATATTTATAAAGTTACTCCGAGTAAATATGACCTTTTACGAGGAAGAAAATAATTATTTAATATTCCTCTAAATTTCTGTCTCTAACTCTTCTAAAATCCTTTTCGCCTTAGAAGAAACGCGCGATGGAGTATTTATTTTAAAAACTACATACTGATCGCCTTTATTATAAGACTGGGGATGAGGGACACCCTGGCCGCGAAGTCGAACAGTCGTTCCAGATTGAGTCCCCGGTCTGACTTTGAGTTTCACCATTCCGTTGACTGTTGGCACTTCAACCGCTCCTCCCAATACTGCCAATGAGTAAGAGATTTCTTTTTCAAAATATACATCCTGACCTTGTCTTTTAAAGTAGGCGTGCGGTTTGACATGAAGGAGCAAATCAAAATCGGAAAATCTAATTCTCATCCCTTCATCAACTCCTGCAGGGATTTTGATAGTCTTTGTCTCTCCTTTGACAACAACGTCTTTTTTCACGCCGTTGACTGCTTCCTCAAATGTCAAAGTCGCCTCATAAACGTCGCGACGCTGTTGACGTCTTCTCCCACCAAATGGCGACTGAAAACCGAAAAACTGCTCAAAAATTTCAAAAGGATCGGAAAATCCGCCAAAGTCAATATTTTCAAAAGGGTTTCCCTCACCTCCAAAATTAGTATAAACTTTAAACGGACCTTGCTGATAGTACTGTTCTCCTGCTCCACCAGGTGATGCTCCTGGTCCGCCTCTTTGGAAAGCAGCTTCGCCGTACTGGTCATACATCTGTTTCTTTTGAGGATTAGACAACACTTCAAAAGCCTTGTTGATCTCTTTGAATTTGTCTGCCGCGTCCGTTGATTTATTACGATCAGGGTGCCACTTTAAAGCCTGCTTTCGATAAGCAGTTTTGATTTCTTGATCACTGGCATTTTTGGATACGCCAAGGGTTTCGTAATAATCCATAAAAATTTCTAATTACTAATTTCTAATTAACCTAAAAAAATCCCAATGACCAATTTTACCAATTAATTGGTTCATTGGGACTTGGTCATTTTTTAGAAATTAGACCAATTAGATTAATTAGGTTAATTTAGTTAACAACCTCTCCTTCTTCAACTTTTCCCTTGTCCGCCGAAGCCTTGGCGGAGGCGGATTTTTTATCTTCAGATTTTTCTTCTGTTTTTTGTTCTCCACCTTCTGGTTTTTGATTCTGGTACATCGCCTGGCCAATTTTGGCTAACTCGTCAGACAGATCCTTTGTCTTTGATTCGATTTCCTCTTTTGTTCCTTTTCCGAGAGTTTCCTTTAACTCTTTAATCTTTTTTTCGACATTTTCCTTGACGTCTTTTGGTGCTTTATCTCCGGCATCTTTTAAGGACTTCTCTGCCACATAAATCATATTGTCTGCCTTATTTCTTACCTCGATTTTTTCTTTTTCTTCCTTGTCTTTCTCGGCATTTTTCTCTGCTTCTTCTTTCATCTTTTCAATTTCCTCCTTATTCAAACCAGTTGAGCCGGTGATTTTTATTCCTTGTGATTTGCCAGTGGCTTTGTCTTTGGCGTTAACCGACAAAATACCAGAAGCATCGATGTCAAAAGTCACCTCGATTTGAGGCACGCCTCGTGGCGCCGGCGGAATGCCGTCGAGAATAAATCGGCCCAATGATTTATTGTCTCGAGCCATCGGCCGCTCTCCCTGCAAAATGTGAATCTCTACCTGAGTCTGATTGTCTCCAGCTGTCGAGAACGTTTCTGTTTTGGCAGTTGGAATTGTGGTGTTTCTATTAATTAGGGGCGTCAATACGCCGCCTAAAGTTTCCACGCCCAAAGTCAAAGGCGTGACGTCGAGTAAAACGACGTCCTTGGTCTCGCCGGTTAAAACTCCAGCTTGTACCGCCGCCCCGACCGCCACCACTTCATCCGGATTAACAGATTTATTTGGTTCTTTTCCAAAAAATTTCTTGACTTCGGAAACAACCAAAGGCATCCTTGTCATGCCCCCGACCAAAACAATTTCGTCAATTTTAGATACGTCAACTTTTGCGTCCTTGAGACATTTTTTCACTGGTTCAAATGATTTTTCAACTAATCCTCCCACCAAAGACTCTAGTTTGGCTCGAGTCAGTTTTGTGACAAAGTGCAAGGGCTGGCCGTCTTTGACGGTGACAAACGGCAGGTTGACATCGGCCTGCATCGATGAGGACAGCTCGATCTTGGCTTTCTCCGCGGCATCGCGTAGGCGCTGCAAGGCTTGAGCGTCGTGACGAAGATCGATCCCATTGTCCTTTTTAAACTCATCGGCAAAGTAGTCTAGAATAACTTTATCAAAATCATCACCTCCCAGATGGGTATCGCCGTTGGTCGCCTTAACCTGGAAGACTCCTTCTCCCAATTCCAAAATCGTGATATCAAAAGTCCCGCCGCCCAAGTCATAGACGGCAATCGTGTGGGCGTGTTTTTTGTCTAAACCATAAGCGAGGGAGGCTGCTGTCGGTTCATTAATGATTCTTACTACTTCCAATCCGGCAATTTCACCTGCTTGTTTGGTCGCTTGTCTTTGGGCGTCGTCAAAATAAGCCGGGACTGTAATAACAGCTTTTTCAACTTTTTCACCCAAGTGGGCTTCGGCATCAGCCTTAATTTTTTGTAAAATCATCGCGGAAATTTCCTGGGGAGTATAGGTCTTTCCTTCAATCTCGACATCAGCCATATTGTCCCTTCCTTCTTTTATCTTATAAGGAAGCCATTTCATATCGTATTTAACCGACTCGTCGGAAAATCTTCTTCCCATCAATCTTTTAATAGAGAAAATCGTGTTTTTCGGATTAACTACCGTTTGTCTTTTTGCCACGTCACCAACGATCCTTTTCACAGGATCAACTACTGACGGAATGACATTCCTTCCTTCAGCTGAATAGATAACTTTGGGTTTTCCACCCTCCATAACTGCAACACATGAGTTGGTTGTGCCTAGATCGATCCCGATTATTTTTGCCATATTTGTTTTTTGAAATTTATAATTTTTTTGATACTTTAACTTGTGCTACTCTCAAAATCCTATCTCCTAATTTATAACCCTTTCTTAATACTTCCACTACCACATCATCTTTGTCCCCTTTAACTATGTCTATCGCCTCACTTGTAACCGGATCAAATTGTTTATTCAGTACTTCTATTTCTTCAACTCCAACTTCTTTTAACATCTGAAAAAGATGATCTTTAGCCATTTTTAATCCTTGATCTTTGACAAAAACTTCTGCTTTCTCTAAATTATCAAGAAAAGGCAATAATTTTAAAATCAAATTTAAATTGGCGGTTCTTATTAATTGATCCTTCTCTTCCCTGACTCTTTTTTCAAAGTTCTGATAGTCTGCCAAGGCTCTTAAATATTTATTTTTCCATTCGTCAATTTCTAGTTTCTTTGTTTCTTTTTTCATAAATTCTGCTCTTTGGCAATTGTTTCAATTAGATTAGAAAAATATTTTATCTGGGGGATAATTAAATCATAATACATTCTTTTTGAGCCAACTACCCCAATCATGCCTTTAATTTTTTTTCCTTCAAATTCTCCCCAAACGCTGGCACAAGCGTCAAAAGTAGCGTCGTGGAAATCTTCTTCTCCCAACATGCATTTAATTTCATCTTCGACTCCAACAAATTCGTCTAAAATTCTTTCCCAAAAATTGACTTCGTCCAGACGGCTGAACAAACTTCGAGACAAATTAAGATCCAAAAATTCCGGCTGCGTCAATAAATTGGCCATTCCAGAATAATATAAATCTCCATCATTTGTCGTCACAAGAGATAGAAGTCCTGTTCTCTGGGAAAGAACCTTGACAGCTTGTGAAAGCAGGCGATGACTTTCAGCTCTCTCATCCCAAATGCTGTTTTTGTAAGCGACTTCGTCAGTCGTCGATAGATCTTTCTGCTTCATCAGATGTTTAATATAAAATCGAAAGCCTTTGGCAGAAGGGACTCTTCCTGAAGAAAAATGGGTTTTTTTGAGGTAGCTCTTTTTTGCCAACTCAACCATTTCATTGCGGATGGTGGCCGGAGAGACGCCGAGTTTGTATTTTTTTTCCAGAATCTCGCTGCCAACGGCAACACCAGTTTCCGAATACTCTTTGATGATTGTTCTTAAAATGTCTACCTGTCTCTGCGTTAAATCCTCCATAGTTAAATTTTATCAGGTACCGAATGGTACCTGATTAGCAATCATACATCACGTCTGCTAACGTGTCAAGGGCAATTTTTAACTAACAATTTATATACAAAATTGCCCGCACCCGCCAATAATTTTGGCACGAGGCGTGTTCGAATAGAACTGAAAAGCCAAGTGCGAAAATTAAGGCGGGAAGGGGTATTTTTGCTATAATTTAACCATGCTTCAAAAATATCACGTCATCTTGGCAGTCGGCGCCTTTGTCATTAAAAACAATAAGCTATTAATTGTTAAGAAGTCCCCTCTTGAAAGGGTTGACCCTGGCCTCTGGACAATTCCCGGAGGAAAAATCGAACCAAACGAACCAATTGTCATCGGTTTAAAAAGGGAGGTTCTCGAGGAAGTCGGTCTCAGAATTAACTCTTTCAAATGGATTGGTGAAGATGTCTTTGAAAGTAACAGCTTTTACTTTCATGCCCAGCATTTCCTTTGTTACCCACTACACTCTAATATTAGACTAGAGAAAAATCTAGTCGACTTTCATTGGATGGAGAAAAAAGAAATCAATAACTTTCAATTTCCAGTAAATATCAAAAAAAGAATTAAGGAAATCTTTGACTATAAGCATGAATAAAAAACTAAACATTACTTACAACAAAAACAAAAAAATAATCGGAAACCTTCATGTTAATGAAAAATCTAAAGACCTAATTATTTTGTGTCACGGATATAAAGATACAAAAGACCTTCACGTTTACAAAAAGATTTCTGAATTATTACAAGATAGATACAACGTCTATAGATTTAACTTTACAGATAATACTGAACCCAATCTTTTTGAAGAAGTAGACAATATCACCGTAATAACCGAATACTTTTCTAAAAAATATAAAGAGATAATCATAATAGGAGCAAGTATCGGAGGACTGTCGACTATTTTAAACCTCGTAAGCAATTCTAGAATCAATAAGACAATTTTTGTCAATCCTTTTATCTTTTTCTTTAAAAGAGTTGCCTGGCGCTTCAGAAAAATACTAATATCTATGTTGCTGTTTTATCCATTTATTAAAAGCACCAGAAACAATTTGAACTTTTATTTTAAGTTTCTCAAACCCCAACTCATTACAATACCTTCTCTACTAATAGTTGCTGAAAACGACGATAAAGTCGACTCATCTCATGGAAAAACTTTCTATAATCAATTAAGCTCAAAACAAAAAAAACTAATTGTTGATGAAAATATTGACCATGGACTCACTAAAGAAGTCTATATAGAAACTGTAGTAAATTATATTATTGAGTGGCTTAAATAAAAACTTTTTAAAGCTTTTTTTATGATAAAAAAAACAGTCCTTAATAAAGTAAAACTTGATTTACTAGGAGGAAGACCGATTATGCTTTTTGATTTTCCAAATAGAGAAAACGAAACTGATCTTGTTTATTATGGAAAAAACGTTAAACCGAATAGTATAAAAGATTTAAGAATAAATGCAGGAGCGCCATTAACAGTATATATTGATTATGAGAGTGCTGAAAAAATTGGTATTACTACATATGTAAATCTTATTAGTAAAATTAAATCTAATAATTTTCTTACATATAAGGCTCTAATAAAAAATAAAAAAGAGATGATTGATGCACGTTTCTCATTAAGCTTTGATTATAGAAATAACAAAACAGGTTGTTCACATTATGAAACTTCTATAACAATTAGGAAACTTGCCGAACTTATTAAGAAAAACAAATATAATGAATTTGGGAGAGTATTTAAAAGTCCAGGTCACGTGCCTTTAATCATATCTTCTAAAAGATTATTATTAGATCGGAGAGGTCATTCGGAGATGTTAATTAAACTTACAAGAATCTTACATATGCTTCCAATTGTGATTGCTTCAGAAATGATTCATCCTATTACATTAAAATCAATGAATTATTCTGAAGCAAAAAAATATGCTAGGAAAAAAAATATAATTTTTCTTGAAGGAAAAGACTTATTATGATTAAACTCGGAGCTCATCAATCTATTGCTGGCGGTTATTCCGAAGCACTTAAGAGGATTAACAAAATTGGTGGAAACTGTTTGCAGATTTTTTCATCGTCGCCACGGGTATGGAATTTCGCAAAAATGAACGAAGGGGAAATAAAAAAATTCTTAATTCTTAATTCTAAACTATTAATTCATCCTATTTATTTCCATGCTTCATATCTAGTCAATCTCGCCGATGAGAGTCGAATCGGCCACTTGTCTAAAATGTCTTTAATTGCCGAGATGAATATTGCTCCCCTACTTAAAATCAAAGGCTCAATTGTTCATCTTGGATCATACAAAGAAGAAAAAACTAACTCTAAATACGATAGTCTCATTGAGAACATCAAGGAAATCTTAAAAAAAACACCCAAAGAGTCGTTGTTTATTATTGAAAACGCAGGCAACAGAAAAATTGGGCAAACCTTAGAAGAAATTGCTCAAATCATTAAAGAACTCAACGACAAACGTATCCGGCTCTGTCTTGATACTTGCCATTTGTTTTCCAACTGTTACCGCTTTTCTAATGACAAAGAACTGGACTTATTTCTTGAAAAACTAGACGGACTTGATTTACTCGATAAACTCGAACTCTGGCATGTCAATGACAGCCGCGATTCCTTTAACTCCGGAAAAGACAGACACGCTAACATCGGCCAGGGGACAATCGGTACAAATGAATTTAAAACTCTTTTAAATCACCCAAAAACAAAAAACTACCCTTTCATCATCGAAACCCCGGGCTTCAACGACGAAGGGCCGGACAAAAAAAACTTAGATATCTTAAAATCTTTAATTTTAGTATAATTCTAGAGCTTTATCACAGGCCGATCGGCAACCTCCGAGGTTGAGAACGACTCGTCAAAACAATCTAAATACCTATGAAAAATGACTATATTTCACAGCTAAAAAAGGAAGTATTGAAGTTTAAGGGTAAAAAAGTCGATATTAACCTTATTGAGAAATTTCTAAAAAAACTTTCTTCGACAGATAAAGTTACAAAAGAGCTAAACATTGACGAACACCTTTGTGCTTTCTTTATCCCTATCAATAAAAAAACCAAATCGATATATTTAGGTCATCATATTAAGGCAAATAGTTGGATCCCACCAGGAGGCCATATCAAATGGAATGAACACCCGATAAAAACTGTTATCAGAGAATTTGAGGAGGAATTAACCCACAAAATAAGTAAAACTCAAATACGGCTTTTCAATCTATCGATTACCAATGTCAAATCAAACCCTCGTCATCCTTGTAAAATTCACTACGATTTCTGGTATTTGGTCAATGTCCCAAAAGTCAAATTCGACTTTCTCAAAAAAGAATTCTACGATGCCTATTGGCACGATTTTGACGAAGCAATAAATAAAATAACGGTTCCCCACTATAAAAAGATTGTAACATCGGTGAAAGACGCGATATAATTACTTCATGAGCAAACTTCCCAAGTCAGTCATTGAATTCATAGAAAAATTCAGGAAAAACAAGTTTCAGATTTATATAGTCGGAGGAGCGGTCAGAAATTTGTTGCTCGACAAGCCTATTATCAACTGGGACTTTACCACCAATGCTACCCCCGAACAAATTCAAAAATTATTCAAAGACGCTTTTTATAACAATACCTACGGAACGGTTTCCATTCCTGTCGATAATTTAATATTTGAAGTAACGCCTTTTCGAAAAGAAGGCAGATACAACGACTTTCGTCACCCGGAAAAGGTCGAGTGGGCGAAAACCATCGAAGAAGATCTCTCAAGGCGTGACTTTACAATCAACGCCATGGCATATGACGGATCAATGATTATTGATCCCTACGATGGACAAAAACACTTAAAAGAAAAATTAGTCGTCGCTGTTGGAAATCCTGACAAACGCTTTTCCGAGGATGCTTTGAGGTTAATGAGAGGAATCCGTTTCGCGTCTCAACTTGGATTTATGATCGAGGAAAAAACCCGCAGATCTATCGAAAAAAATGCCGAATTGATTACCAAGATTTCCTGGGAAAGGGTGAGAGACGAGTTTTTGAAAATATTGGGAAGTGATCATCCGTCTGAAGGAGTTTTATTTTTGAAAAATACCAGCCTTCTAACATTCATTCTTCCTGAAGTAGATATCTGTTTTACCATTCCTCAAAAGAGCCCGCTTCGCCACCATATCTATGACGTCGGCACCCATTTGGTGATGTCTTTGAAACACTGTCCATCAAAAGACGTAATTACCAGATTTGCGACTTTGATTCATGATACTGGAAAGGCGCTTACGTTTAGGCGCGACGATAAAACCGCCCTTATCACTTTTTACAACCACGAGGTCGTCGGTAAAAAACTGGCGGAAAAAATCGGTGATAGATTCAAACTTTCCAATAAAGACAAAAACAAATTAGTCACATTGGTCCAATTTCACCAATTTACTGTCTCTGAAATCCAGACTGATAAAGCTGTCAGAAGGTTTATTAAAAATGTTGGTAAAGAATATTTAGAAGATATAATCGACCTTAGATTTGGAGACAGAATCGGATCGGGAGCAAAACCAGACTCTTGGAGGTTTGATCTGTTTAGGAAAAGATTGATCGAAGTCCAAAAACAACCGTTTCAAATCAAAGATCTGAAAATAGACGGCAACGACGTCATGAAAATCTTGAAACTTAAGCCCGGACCTAAAGTCGGTGAAATCTTGGAAAAAATCTTTGACCAGGTTGTTGAAAAGAAACTTAAAAACGAGAGAAAAGAATTACTACATTCTATTAATAGAATGTAGTATATTTGTTTGTTCGTCTCTTATCGTTGTTTCTTCTCCGTGACCAGAGTAAACTACCGTATCTTTTGGTAATTTGCCTAATTTTATTAAAGAATTTTTTAAATCTTTTTTATTGCAGTAAGAAAAATCATATCTGCCGATTGCCTCTTTAAATAAAGTGTCGCCGGTAAAGATTACTTTTTCTTTTTCTAAATAAAAACTTCTGCTTCCTGGAGTATGTCCTGGTGTTTCTAAAATTTGTAATCCGTAATTCGTAATTAAATAATTACTAATTTCTAATTTCAGATTACTTTGTTTAACAATATCTGGTTTAAAACCAAGAAAGTATTCAGCCGTTTCAGATAATCGATCGATAAGAAATTGATCTTTTTTATTGATAAAAAGCGGAATGTTAAATGATAACTGAATTTCTCCTGTGGCCATAATGTGGTCGAAATGGCCGTGAGTTGCCAACATTCCCACGAGTTTTAGTCTCCTTCTTTGTAGCTCTTCGAGAATAAACGAGGCCTCATCCGCCGGGTCAATAATCAAGCATTCATTATCCTCAATTAAAAAATAACAATTCGCCAGAAGTTCACCAAGGGAAAATTTTACGATTGTCATTAATATTATTTTAAACTACACTCTAATGTTACGGTGTAGTAATTAAATTTAGCTTGGTTTGACAAAAAAAAGAAGAAGAAGTATAATTCATTCTTATATGGTAATTGAAACTGGAAGAATTGGGCAGAATATTGGACCACTAAGAAAGAAAGGTGATTTTTACATTGGTATTAGAAGAAATGTAAAGGATGGACCATTTGATGCGCCTCATTCAAAAATAAATTTCTTAAGTTTAAAAGAAATTGGCGTTGTACTTCTTACTTTGAGCCTGATTAGAGTTGCTATACCAATTGCACAAGCTTTATTACACTAAATCCATTAGTCCAAATTATTTATAGCTATAACCATTCGACATAGTCACAGCCAGTTGCTATTTTCTGTTGCGGATCCCACTTATTAGTCGAACATTTTTTTAATTTTTTTCCTGCCGCAGTTGTAAACAATACTAATTTGGAACCGCACTTTGGGCAGTCTTCATCGAGGGCTTCAGTCGTTCCCTTTATCCACTCGATATAGTCACAGCCCCCGGCTGTCTTGGTCTTTGGATCCCAAGTGGCTGTCGAACACTTTTTCATTTTCTTCCCAAACCTCGTCACCGCCATAAGCAAAGGAGCGCCGCACTTTGGGCATTTTTCATCAAGAACAGTAGGTTCAACTGGTAACCATTTGACAAAATCACACCCTTCTGTCTGCTTTGTTTCCGGATTCCATCTTCCAGTCGAACAACGCTGCAGTTTTCTGCCTGTCTTCGTCTCAAAAACTTCGCCTAACGCTGAACCACATTTTGGACATTTTTTGTCATCCATATATTTATCTTTATAAACTTTATAACTTTACAAACTTTACGAACTCTTTTCCTTTTTTCTCTTTGCTAGCCACACCAGAATTGGCGTTGCTACAAATGGCGAGGAATAAGTACCGGTAATTGTACCAATAAGAAGAGTAATAATAAAGAATCTGATTGTCGATCCTCCAAGAAGAACTAAGCTCAAAAGCATAAAGACAATCGTCATTGAATTATTGACAGACCTGACCATGGTCTCGGTTAGCGCCCGATTGGCAAAATGCTCGATGTCTTCTTTACCTTCCGTCTGTAAGTACTCCCTGATTTTGTCGAAAATGACGATCGTGTCGTGGACTGAAAATGACATCGTCGTCAAGACTGCGGTAACAAACATAGTGTCGACTTCGGCGCCAAAAAAACGAGAAAGAAGAGAATAACTCCCGATAACAACCAAAAAATCGTGGATCATCGCTAAAATGGCGGCCATAGCATACTTGAATCCTTTAAAGGCAAGACTCATATAAATCAGAATTCCTGCAACCGCCAACAGTGAAGCTATCACTGTTTTATTTATAGTTTCTTTTCCTAAAGTTGCCCCAACTGTTTCCAAACGGAGAACTGTCACTTTCGCCTTCATTTTTTTCTCGAGTGTTGATATTAATTTATCCTGCTCTTTCTGATTAAGAGTTTTTTCTCTTAAATTATAAGTCTTATCTCCTATTCTATATTCCAAATATGTTCCGCCGACAAAATCAATAGAATATCGATAACCCCATTTGACTATGGAAAATAAACCGGCGCTAATGACCAGAAAAGAAATTAAAAAATATATTAATCTATATTTTAAAAAGTTAAACATATTTTTAAGTCAAAATTCAAAAATCAAAAGTCAAAAATTCAAGTAAAAAGTTAAAAGTAATTGAATAAAAACTTTTTAATTTTGACTTTAACTTTTGAATTCTAACTTTTGACTTTTAACTTATAAAAAGCATTAATCAATCTTTTAGTAATTACTACTCCGGTAAAAAGGCTTGTTGCCACTCCGATTGCCAAAGTCAAAGCAAATCCCCTCACCATGCCAAACTGCGGTAAAAACTCCCAGTTTAAAGGATTAAACAAAATAAAAGCCACAGTCAAAGTCGTCACATTGGCGTCTTTAATAGCATCGATCGCCCGGCCAAATCCCAATCTAACAGCGATATCAAACTCTCTCCCCTTTCTCAACTCTTCTTTTATCCTCTCAAAAATTAAAATGTTGGAATCAACTGCCATGCCAATCGAAAGAATAAATCCGGCAACCCCGGGAAGAGTCAGCACAACCGGAATGGTCCTGAAAATCGCCATCGAGATCAACCCGTAGATAATCAGCGCCAATGAGGCAATCAAGCCCAATTTTCCGTAATAAAATATCATAAACAGCAAAACCGCTGTTAAACCAATTAGTCCGGCATAGACGCTTTTTTTCACTTCAGAAGCGCCAAGAGTCGGCCCGATATTTTTTTGTTCGACGAGTTTTATAGACAAAGGTAATGCTCCGGAATTGATGGCGATTGCCAGTTTTTTTGCTTCGTCAACGGTAAAGTTTCCTGTAATGACAGCGCTGCCATCCAGAATCGCCTGTTGGACTGTCGGCGCCGAAACAAGAAAATTGTCAACGACTATGGCTAAAGGTTTACCAATATTTCTTTTTGTGATGTCGCCAAAAAGCTTGGAGCCCTCGCTATTAAAAGACAGGCCGACTTGAGGTTTACCATCTTGCTGGTTAAAGTCAACATTGGCTTTTTTGATGTGTTTTCCCGTCAACCCTGTTTCGACAAGTACTGGTGTCGGGCTGGCGACTTTCTCGTCAAGAATTTTTTCTTCCCTGAAAGTCAGCTGGGCTGTTCTGCCTATAAGAGCAATCGCTTCGTCTACTTTTTCAACTCCAGGTAAATCGACACCAATTCTATAGTTACTTCCCGACTTTAAATTTTGCACCGTCGGTTCGGAAACGCCAAAAAAATTAACTCTCTTTTCTATGATGTCCCGAGCTGAAGATAGAGCATCTTGCAGATCTTCTGATTTGACTTTTTTAGTATCAGCTTCAAACACCAAATGGCTGCCGCCTTTAAGGTCAAGTCCGAAACTCGTCTTGAAATCTTTTCTTATTTTTAGTCCAAAAAAACTAAAGTTCAATGAAGAAGTAATCTTATATTTACTCCTGATAATTTCTGGCAAATCGATCCAGATAATGGCGGCAATTATAAAAAGAAGAAAAACAATCTTTAAAAACTTCGTCATAGGTCACTTTAAAAGTTCGTCTTCTATCCCGACTAACATTATTTTGGGTTGTTTTAAGAAACGCCAGATAAAAGGGTCGCTGTTTTTTTTTCTAAAAATAAATTCATCTTCTGTCATGGCCGTATAGTTAATTGCTCGTCCGAAGCTTTTTTCTGCTTCGGCAATGATCGATTCAACTTCGGCAACGACAATTATTCCCACCATTAAAAGATAAATCTCATCTTCTTTAATCGGTAAATTTTTAGAAAATTTAGTGGAAAGGGCGACAAACTTTATCTTGCCAATTTTTGACAGATTTTTATGAATTGAGACGGGAAGAAGTCCTGTTTTGGTAAATATTCTTAAAAATTCATCGTAAAAAAGATAATTTTTGTTTAGAGTGTAATAAACTTTGTTTAGGCGCTTTTCCCTAAGAAGAAGTTTTTCCTCGGCAAGAATGTCTAACTCACGCTTCACCGCATTAACCTCTTCTATTGTCTCTCTGACAACTCTTCTCAAATAATAATTCTCACTAGGATGATGAAAAAATAATTCTAGAATCTTTCTCCTCGCTTTTGATGGAATGATGTGCTGCAACATTTTAATAAGTAACCTTATTGCCAACTGGTAGTATTTCTACCCATATCTGTCCCCGCACCATCGATATTTCTTCGTCGGCGCTATCAAAAAACTTTACCTGATCTTCTTCCGTTTCTTTAGACCATGTTCCTTTGATTACTTTTCCATCATGGAAAATCAAGGCGTCGCCGCTTCCGACGACTTTATAAAGGATGTGACCGCCCTCATAACCGTCATTAGCCGGAGATTCTTTAGCAAACATAACTATGACATTTTTTGACTCTATAGTTTTACCAGTATTTTTATCAATGTGGGGTGAACCGCCGTTATTTCGTTTATAGCTATTGGTGCTTTTATCATAATTCCAAATGACATTAAAATCAGAGGCCAAATTGTCCCAAAAACCAAAATCTATTTTTGCTGTTGTACCTCTTTCTTCTAGTTTTGCATCGTCTTTAAATTTCCAAGAAGAATAATTTTTGTCCCAAGCTTTCCCATCCTCATCAACATTAGTCAATTTTCTTTTATCCTTGGCATACTGCCAAAGTTTGCTGGTTGCGGAATAAACCGTATGCTCTGTCGCTCTATTAGGTAGTCTCTCGTAGTCTCGCCAAAAATAAGGAAAAGGAACAGAAAATTGATTCATATCATTATAAGAAGACCACTCTAGTTCTTTTATATAGCCGAGGGCGTCGGCTGGACCAGGAGTATTGGCTCCACCGACGTGAACATATAGGGGATTTTTTCCAAAACCTTCAAGTAACCTTATAAAATAAATTCTCGCCGACCGTACCGGACCGACATAAGGAGCATCCTGACAGTAAAATAAACTTAAGAAACGCGTGATCCCGCCTTCGGCGACCGCCTCAAAAACGACGTCAGCCGAGGACAATCCTGATTGTGGCCGAGCCTCGGTATGATTTTCTATCATTATTCCCATCGGTCGCCTTTTCTGCCATTTAGCCTCTTGAACCTTTGAATAAAGAGCGCCGTTTATAGAACATTCTTGAGTTTTTGGCTCGTTGTCAACAACCGCCTGGCCGTTGCCATTTGATTTGGGGGGTTTATAGTTTGACAAAGGAGATAGAATTCCTTGATCAACATTTCCGGAAAAAACCGAATAGGAAATAAAACCAGAAAATAAAAATATAAAAATAAGAAAAATAAAAGTCAATTTCTTACCAATCATATTAACTAAATAACTAATAACTTTTTTCTATCGCTTTCTTTTCTTCGTCTGAAAGATCATATTCTTCGCCTTTGCCTTTTTTTACTTTTTTAGTATAGACTCTCAACCCGTCTCTCGTATATATAAAGTTTAAAATTATACCACTATTTTCCTTATCAAGAAAAGCGGTAACAAAACTTTGTTCGCCACCCATTCTCTCAAATGGATTAAATCTAATCAAGCCAACTTTTTGTAAATGGAGTTGTGACAATTCAATCTGTCTTTTTAATTCTGTCTTAATCAAAGAAATCTCTTGAGAGTTTTTCTTGTTTTCATTTAAAAGCAAATCTAAAATCTCGTCGAGTTTTTCCTTTTTCGTTCTTGAGGTCAAATTGTAATAGTGGTTTCTTAGTTTGAAAACGATAAAACTCAAAAATAGAAGCCAGACAAACGCCAAAATAACTAAATAAGTGACCATTAAATACATTCTATAAAGTTGCAATCTGACTGTCAATGTGATTATAATAACAAAGCTATGCCCAAAAAGACTAAAAAAGAAAAAATTTTGGCGGCGTATAGAAAAAAACTCCGTTTACTCGAACAGTCAAACATTAAATCTCCCCCCTCGTTAACCTCCGAGGTTAACGTAAGGACGACCAACACTCGAACCTCGGAGGTTAAACAAACAGAAAAAATCGCTCCTCCAAAATACTTTTTTCTTGATTTAAGAAAAAGTCTGATTTTGGTATCAATTATCATTGCTGTTGAAATTGGCTTATATTTTGCTAAGCTGATTAAGTGAGAGGAGGTGAACTCTAAATATGGCATCAATGTACTGTGTAAAATGTAGAGCTAAAAGAGAAGATCCAAAAGCTGTAAAAGTTACCATGAAAAACGGTAAGCCAGCTATGAAAGGTAAATGCCCAGTCTGCGGCACCGGTATGTACAGAATCGGCGCAGCCTAATATTTTGTTTAAACAGGATATTTTTTTATAAGGACAGCCCCGACTAAGTCGGGACTGTCCTTTTCTTTTATTCTTTAAGAAGATTAAACACTGCAAGTTTTCTATATAAGGGTTTTTTTCCGTACAAAATGCTTTCAAAAAGAACCACTCTCTTAACAGCGAAAGATATATCAATATCAATCTTCTCCAGCCTTTTTTTTAAAACAAAATACTGTTGCTTTGAAGACCTCGGACCGCGGGCTAGCGTCAGATGAGAAACAAATTTTCTTTCGTTAACTGAATTAACATCAAAGTTGCTTTTAATCTTTTCTGCCAACCCTTCTATTTTCTTTTCCCTTCTAAAAGTCAAGTAAACGACCAATTTGTGGTTGGCAAAAACGTCGGCATCAAAAGAATATAAATAAAATCCAGTCTGATCCCAAAGAAGGTCTTTTATCCTCTTTTTTATTTGCTCTACCTTATTAGTTTCGCCGAAAAAATGAATGGTAATGTGAAAGTTTTCCTCGCTCACCCAGTTAAACTGCGGGTATTCTTTTTTAAAATCAGAGAGCTGTTCGTCCAGTTGTTTCTTGACTTTTACCGGTAGATCAACCGCCAAAAATAATCTCATAATTTTTCTTTAATTTTGCTAAGATCTAACTCCTCACGAATATCTATAAAATTTCCACTGATATCGCTGTCGCCGTTTATCCAAATTTTTTCCGGAGTAAATCGATAGACTCGCCTTGGGAAATGAGTCAAAAATTCTTTTATTGCTCTCATTTTATGTTTTTCTCTTTTATAAATAACAGTTATGCCTATCAGCATTTCTGCAGGATTAATTAACTCCTTTGCTTTTCCAGAAAAATAAAGACCCACTCCTGTACCAGCAGGGGTTGTCGAATCATAGATCGTGACAAAAACGTTTCCGTTGTTTCTAACATTAATTGAGTGCTGATTTTTCTTCCAAGAAAGCCAATAAAAATTAAGATTTTTGTCAAAGGACGTATAAACTGGAGTATTCCAAGGCATTCCTTCGGGTGTGATCGACGCAATATTAATATATTCAATCCTTTTAATAATTTTTGCTGCCGTCTCTATTTTTTTATTCATAGCCTATTTTACAATATTCGTGCCTAGACACCCGTAGGGTGACTAAGAAAATTCGTTGATAATTTTTCTCGTCGAGTATTTTTTTAAGAGCGGTGTTACGACTTTTAACTGTCCGCCGATTTCCTTTATTTGTTTTCTTTTATTTTTCAATTGTTTATCGCCTTCGGTAACGGCAACAATTTTAGGTCTGATTGTTTTCACCATGTTGAAATATTCTTCATTACTTGAGAAATATGGTAAAAGAACTATTATGTCAATCATATTGAGTGATGACAAAATCTCGGCCCGTTCTTCTTGATTGTGGATGGGAACTTCCCTCTTGTTTTTTCTGATAAATTCATCTGATTCCAAAACCACTATCAGATAGTCACCATTTTCTTTAGCTTTTTTCAAAAACTGGAGATGACCAAAATGAATTAGGTCAAAACATCCCCCGACCAAAACGGTTTTTTTGTCTCTGAATATTTTTTGATAATCTTTCGCCTTTGAATAAGGAATGGTTAATGCTGTTTTTTTCACGCTATAATTATATCAGGTACCGTCCGGTACCTGATTATACTATGAAATTCGAAACCGAGATCGTAGAGGAAAAACAAAAAGCTCTCATCGTTTCAAAACATCACTTCGATTTTATCGATATCTTAAAAAAAAGATTAAAGGCGAATTCCGTAGAACCGTTTTTTTCGTCCATTGCTCCCAAAAATGTTAGAGCCTTTGATTACTGTTTTTTTATTTTTCTGAAAAATAAAAACTTACAAATTCAAATAAATAAACATCACAATACAAAAACAGTTGATATTACAGGAAACACTCTTTCGGAGTCAGATTTGGACAAAATTCTTTGGTTTGCTTTTTCTAAAACGAAAGAGCCTCACTTAAAAATCAAATCCCAGTCTCATGTAGTTCCTAGCGAGCCAAGGAATCCTTTCAAGAAACATTTCACTAAAAAAAACCTTGTCTACTTTTTTGTCGCTTCTTTTGCTTTTTTCCATTTTATTTTTATTCCTTTTATTTTTATGTCGTCTTTCTTTATCTTTAGAGGTTACTCCGATTTGAGAAAAAAAGAACTTACCCGCGCCCGGACAGACGTTTTTATCGGAAGCACTCTTAATAATCTGGGGGAAAAACTCTACCTGCCCGTCAGGTCGACTTATCTTCTTTTTGGAGTAGCTCTATGGTCGGACAATCTTATCGAAATCAACAAAAACGGTATAAAAACTATTCTCAAAACAGACGACATTCTAAATAACGCCAAAGAAATTCAAAAATTGATCTTTGCAAAAAATAAGACTAACTCCGAGAAAGATAATTTGCGCCTTCGCTTCAAAAAATTAAACCAATCTTTGGGAGATATCAACGACAGTCTGGCAATTATCAATCAAAAACTTAATCTATCTTTTTCTTTTATAAAAAAACTAAAAAATAACTTGGTCGAAACTTCAGACCTTTTAGAAAAATCAAGAAAACTGCTCGTCTATGGTGAATCTATCTTGTCTCAACCGGAGGAAAAAAAGTATCTCGTCTTTTTCGCCAACAATATGGAGCTTAGGCCGGGCGGAGGATTCATCGGTTCATTTGCCATCGTTAAAGTCAAAGACTACGAGATTCAGGAAATAAAAGTGGAGGACGTCTATGACGCCGATGGTCAACTGACCGCCCACATCGATCCACCGCTTCCAATTGAAAAATATTTAAACATTCCCCATTGGTTTTTACGGGATTCAAATTTTTCTCCTGATTTTTTAGAAAATTATGAGAAAGGATTATTTTTTTTGGAAAAGGAATTGGGTCTAACCAATTTTTCCGGAAGCGTACTTTTGACGACGACCGCGGTAGAAAACATTCTTACCGCTTTTGACAATCTATATTTGTCCGACTTTAAAGAAAACATAAACTCAAAAAATTTTTATCTAAAAACCCAGTTCTATTCCGAAAAGAATTTTTTCCCCGGATCTATCCAAAAAAAAGTATTTCTTTCTTCGGTCGTCCAGCAAATCCTCCTTAACTTAAATGACGTTTCTACTGAAAATTTTTTTCTTGCCTTGAAAAAATCTCTTGACGAAAAACAAGTCGTCGTCTATTTAGAAGATCCAACGGCCCAAACTCTCTTTGACACTTCTTTTTGGGCCGGACGGGTAATCGAACCTAAGTGCCTGTCAGGATCTTCTTGTTTATCTGATTATTTGTTTCCATATGATGCCAATGTCGGCGCCAACAAGGCCAATTTTTTCATCAACCGTTATTTTTATCTAAAAACCGCCATTGACCAACGGGGCAAAATAAACCATTTGCTCTCGATTCAATATCAAAATAATTCTCCATCAGAGATTTTCCCAACCGGCGTGTATAGAAATTACTTACAGATTCTTTTACCAAAAAATTCTCTTGTTGGAAAAGTTACCAAAGACGGAGTTTTGATTGAGGACATCGACCAAAAAGACGATCGTTTTAAACTAGTCGGTTTTTACTTCGAAGTTCCTCCCAAAAAGTCTGTCGAAATAAAAATCAACTATGAGCTTTCGGAGGAAATTAAAGACAGCCGGGCAGTCTATCAATTGATTTTCCAAAAGCAGATCGGTGCCAATAATTCTGACCTTATTTTAGACTTTAACCTAAATAAAAACATTTCCTTGATCAATCAAAATTTTTCTCCCCTTGTCAAAGACAATCAGATTCTTTATAATACAAGCTTGTCGACCGATAAAATATTTTTTGTCGAGTTGAAAAAAGAAATATGAATAAAGTTAAACTTGTTGTCAAATCAAGAGAATTGACAGGAAAAAAAGCTCATAAATTGAGAAGAGAGGGATTAGTCTTAGCTAATGTTTATGGCCCAGAATTTAAATCTCAATCTGTCAGCGTCAACTTAAAAGACTTCATTCATACCTATAAAACAGCTAAAGAAACTGGCGTCGTCTATCTTTCTTTAGACAAGCAAGAAATACCTGTTCTTATAAAGAATATTCAAACTCACCCCGTGTCCGATGTTATTCTCCACACAGATTTCAGAAAGATCGATTTAAAAAAGAAAATTCAAACAGAGGTTCCGATCAAAGTCATCAATTCTTCAGAAGCAGTCTCCCAAAAAGCCGGCGTTCTTTTAATCCAATCAGAGACGCTGCTTGTTGAGGCCTTTCCTCAAGACATCCCTCACGAAATTGAAATTGATATTTCTTTAATCAAGGATATAGGTCAGGAAATTAAGGTCGGCGATTTGAAAAAGACGGAAAAATACGAGATAAAAACTCCTGCCGAAAAAGTGACCGTCTCGGTCGTCGCCCATAAGGAAGAAAGCGTTACCCCAGATACGACAGCCGCTGCTGCTCCCGAAGTCATTACCGAGGCTCCAAAAGAAGGGGAAGAAGCTGCGGAAACGACACCTACGAGCGAAGCCAAAACAGAAGTAAAAGACAAGTCTTCTAAGCCTGAAGGAAAACCAGCCGAAAACAAGCCGGCAACTCCTACCTAAAAGAAATAAAAATTTGCTAAAATAAATACTTATGACGATTATTAAAACTGAATTTGCTTTGGCCTTAAATCAAGTGGCGACCGAACGAGGCATCTCGCCAGATGACGTTATCGCATCGATTGAAGCTGCTGTTATTGCCGCCTATAAAAGAGAATATCCTGAATCAGTTGATGAAGAAATCGCTGCTAAAATTAATAAAGACAGCGGTGAGACCAAAATTGTCAAAGACGGCAAAGATATAACTCCTCCTGGATTTGGAAGAATAGCCGCTCAAACCGCCAAACAGGTCATTTTACAAAAAATCAGAGAAGTCGAGAAAAAAACCGTCGCCAGCCACTATAAATCTCAAGTAGGCACGATTATTAAGGGTCGGGTAATCCGATATGATGGATACAATGCCTATCTTGACATTGGCCGAGCTGAAGCTCTTCTTCCGAGAGAAGAACAGATCAGATCCGAACAATACCAAGTCAATGACAGTTTAATCATCTATTTAAAAGAAATTGCCGACGACAAATTTGGCAATCCGAGGATAATTGTTTCTCGATCCGATTCTCGCTTGATTGAAGAACTGTTCAAGCGCGAAGTTCCGGAAATTGCCAATAATACGGTCGAGATAAAAAAGGTAGCCCGCGCTCCTGGCGAAAGAGCTAAGATCGCTGTTTTTTCATCCCAAGGCGGAGTTGACCCGGTCGGCGCTTGCGTCGGTCAGAAGGGCGTCCGCGTCCAGACGGTCACTGACGAGCTTGGAGGGACAGAAAAGATCGATATTATTCAATGGAACCAAGACGAAAAATTATTTCTGATGGCAGCCTTGTCACCGGCTAAAATTCAAGCCGTCGAAATTGACCAAGCCGCAAAAAGAGCTAAAGTAACAGTAGATGAAAAAGAAGCTCCCCTGGCAATCGGAAAAGGGGGCATCAATGTCAATCTAGCTTCACAACTAACTGAATTTGAGATAGACATCATTCAAACTAAACCACAAGAAGAAAAAATAACTATTGAAAATAAATCTGTTAATTAAGTTAAAATTCAAAAAGCAAAAGTCAAAAATTCAAGTCAAAATTAAAAAGTTTTAATACTTTTGACTTTTTACTTGTACTTTTGACTTCTAACTTTTAACTTTTGAATTATAATTAATCCATGAATCAAACTCGTCCTCCCATCGTCGCAATTTTAGGCCATGTCGATCATGGCAAAACCACTCTATTAGACTATATTAGAAAAACCAATCTCACTGAAAAAGAACACGGCGGCATTACTCAAAAAATCGGCGCCTATGAAATTACTACTAGTTTTAAAGACTATAAAACCAATAAAATCACTTTTATCGACACCCCTGGCCACGAAGCTTTCTCTTTATTGAGAGCTAGGGGGGCTAACGTAGCCGATATCGCCCTGCTTCTTATCGACGGAAAAGACTCGGTCATGCCCCAAACCGTCGAATCCATTTCCCATATTAAAACGGCAAAAATACCTTTTATCGTCGTCATTAATAAGATCGACCTAGCGGAAACCGATCCGGAAAAAGTAAAGATTGACCTTTTAAAACACGAGGTATTAGTCGAAGGCAAAGGCGGTCATGTCCCAGTTGCCCTCGTCTCCGCCAAAACCGGCAAAGGCATAAAAGAACTACTAGAAACAATCTTGTTAATTTCCGCGGACTTAAATCTGACTTATAATCCGGAAAATCCAGTTCAGGCCTATATAATTGAAACTAAAAAAGACCGCCGAGGCATAGTTGTTTCAACCGTGATAAAAGACGGAAAAATAAAAACCGGCGACGTCCTTTATGCCCAGAACAAAAAAATCAAAGTACGATCAATCTATAACGATCGAGGTCAAACAATATCAGAAGCTGTCCCTTCAACTCCGTTTGAACTTTTGGGTTTTGACGAACTACCAGAGGTTGGCAGAACCATTCAAAATCAACCAACCTCTGACCAAAAACCAATGGTCGGAAATAAAAAAATAAAAAATGAGTTTACTCTTGAGAGCATTCTTGATACTTCAAAAAAGGAAAAAAGACTCTCTATTGTCATCAAAACCGATTCTCAAGGAAGCTTGGAGGCGATCCAAGAATCGATCAAAAATAATAAGGATATCGAGGTCATCCTCCAAGCCGTAGGCGAAATCAACAAGTCAGATATTTTCTTGGCTAAAGCAACTAAATCGATCATTATCGGTTTTAACGTAAATCCCTCGCCAGAAGCCAAAGATTTGGCCAAACAAGAAAAAATTATCATTAAAACCTATCAGATTATATATGAACTGCTTGACGAAATCACCGAGGTTGCCAGTCTGATTAAGGAAAAAGAGGAGAAAGAAAAAAACCTCAAGGGCGAAGCTAAAATACTAGCCAACTTCACTATCGAGAATGAGGTCGTCTTTGGAGTCAAGGTGGTTAAAGGCAAGATTAATCTAAATGATCCTCTCGTTTGTCACCGGGAAAATAAACTTATAGGAAAAACTAAACTGGTATCTTTAAGGGTTCGCGCCAAAACTGTTTCCGAGGTAAAAAAGGGTCAGGAAGCGGGAATGATGTTTTATCCGGCTCTTGACATTAGGATAGGTGATGTGGTAAAATCTATCCTATAGTTATGAATAACAACCAACAGACCTTAAGTCGCATCCTAGAAATCGTCAATAAAGGAAAATCAGGCGTAATCATCATTCCTCCAAATTCAACTGTCGATGCCGTCGCCGCTTCAACTTCACTCTATCTTGGTTTGACTAAAATGGGTAAAAATGTTTCTCTCGCCTGTTCTCAAAAACCTACCACTGATTTAACCGCCGGAGATAAGTTCCAAAATATCATTGGTTCCGGAGGAGATTCGTTGATGATCTCCTTCCCCTACACAGACGGATCAATCGACAAAGTCGACTATAATATCCAGGGCGAATCTTTTAATTTGGTCGTTACGCCTCGACCTGGTTTTCAAAAGCTCAACCCCTCTCAAGTCAACTATTCTTATACTGGAGGCGTTGTCGACTTTATCATTGTTGTTGACGCCCCGACTCTTAATAGCCTTGGAGAAATTTATACCGGAAATCAGAATCAATTCACCGGGCGCGATATTATCAATATCGACCGTCATCTGACTAATGCTTATTTTGGTACTGTCAACTTAGTCAACAAAACCATCTCTTCTATTTCCGAGCTGATTTTATCTGTCCTCCAAAGCTTGAAAATTGAAATCGACCGTGACGTAGCTACTAATTTATATGCCGGAGTCGCATCCGCAACCAATAATTTCACTTCTTACTCGACCAATGCCGACACTTTTGAAAACATCGCCACTTTGCTTCGAATGGGGGCTGTGAAAAAAACCTTTAAAAAACCAGCACCGGTTATGCCAAGAGTTATCCCACCGACACCTCGACCGATTAAACCTAATTTTGCCCCATCAGTCGAATCCCAACCAGTGACTCCGATTGAAGATGTAGAAAAAGAAAAAAATCCACAAGATTGGCTCAAGCCAAAAATCTTCAAAGGCGGGGGCTTGATCTAAGTAAGAAGCTTATTTGATGATGAGTCTTCGATTTTGATTTTATCTATAGACCTTGTCAGTTGATTACTTCTGGTCGAATTAACCACGTTATACTGTTTTGACAGCGAATCTATTCTTTCGCCGATCTTTAAAAATTCTTCGTTATATTTGACAAACTCTACTTCAAAGTTCTTGATATAACCGATGATCTTTTGGACATTTTTCTGATATTTAAAGTTGTCATATGCTTGGCGGACGAGGCGAAGAATCGCCGTAAAACTAAAAGGACCTGCTAAAACTACCTTTTGTTTCATTGCTTCAACCCAAAGATCATTCATTTTTTCATAGATATAGGAAAAAATCATTTCATTGGGAATAAACATGACGACAAAATCGACCGTATCCCCCTCCGGATTTATATATTCGCGTCCTGTTACCTGTTTTATCTTCTCCCTGACATCTCTTTCAAAAGTCTTTTCCAGCTCGTTTTTTGTCGCCTTATCCTGGGTTTCCGTCATCTTCTGTAAGCTTTGATAAGGAAATTTCACATCAACATTTATTTTGATTTTATTTGGTAAATAAATTACAAAGTCCGGCCTAGTCCCCGAAGATTTTTGTTCTTTATTAAAATCATAGTCAACTCCTTTGACAAAACCGCTCATTTTGAGTAGATTTTCTGCCACTTGTTCTCCAAATTGACCGCGCATCTGGTTATTGGATAACACTCTTTTTAAACTTTCTGTTGTTACTGACAGTTGTTCTGTCACTTTGGCCTGATTCTCAATTGCTTGCTTTAACTGTCCAAAAGACCCTATTCTTTCTTTGTCTGTTTTCTCAATTTTGTTTTCTGTTTTTTCGACTAGCTCTTTTATGTCTCTGGCAATTTTCTCAAAGGCAGATTTTTTATTATCCAGATCAGTCTTAATATCTTGTTTCTCCGCGCCAAGCTTTTCATTACTCATCTGAACGAGCTGTTCAATGGCTTTTTTTGTTATGTCGGGAAGGATAAAACGGAAAGTGACAAATATTAAGGCTAGTGCGATAACAACCGTAACAATGATATAAACAATCATATGATATATAATAACAAATATTTATTATGAAAATATCCTTTAAATACGAAGTCAAACCTGCTGATAAACTTTCACCTTATGAACTCGTTAATTTAATTATCTCTCACCGGCAGATCAAAAACGTCAAAGAATTTCTTAATCCTCCTTCTCCTTTAACAATCTCCCTCTTGGACTTTGACAAAAAATACAGACCCCGCTTAGGCGGGGTGATTAAATTACTCAAAGAAATAAAAAAGAATAATCAAATGATTGTCGTCTATACCGACTATGACGCCGACGGTATAACCGGCGGCGCTATACTCTGGGAAACTCTTCATTTGCTTGGATTCAAAGTCATGCCTTATGTACCTGACCGAAAAAAAGAAGGTTATGGATTCTTAGTCATAGGAATTGACAACGTCATTAAAGAATTCGACCCTGTTTTAATAATTAGCGTCGATCACGGAATTACTAAAGTAAAAGAAATTGAATATGCCAAGAAAAAAGGTATAAAAATAATTATTACCGATCACCATCTCAAAGCGGAAAAAACCCCAAAAGCCGAGGCGATCTTTCATGTTCCGGCTCTCTCCGGCTCGGGCGTCGCCTACTTTTTCGCCAAAGAAATTTTTAACCAATTCCAAAAACAACTAAGCGGTAGAACCTCCGAGGTTGAGGAGGAGCGAAGCGACGGGAAAACCTCGGAGGTTAAATTACGGGCAAATTTCCAAACCGACTACCTTGCTCTTGCTTCAATCGGCACCATCGCCGATCTTGTTTCCTTAGTCGGCCCTTCTCGATCGATCGTTAAACATGGTCTGGAAGCTTTTTCTAAAGTAAAACGTTTCGGAATAAAACATATTCTCAAACAGGCCGGAATCGAAGGTAAAAAAATCACTCCTTATGAAGTCGGCTTTATCATCGCTCCCCGGATCAATGCAGTCGGCCGACTCAAACACGCTCTTGATGCGCTGCGTCTACTTTGTACGACTGACGAAAAAAAAGCCTATGAACTCTCTCACCAAATAGGAAATCTAAATACCGAACGTCAAGACCTCGTTGAAAAATCTGTAACAGAGGCTAAAAACATCATTAGAGGTAGAACCTCCGAGGTTGAGGAGCGAAGCGGGAAAACCTCGGAGGTTAAATTAAAGGATAAAATGATTATTCTTGTTTCGGAAAAATGGCACGAAGGCATCATCGGCCTGATCGCCTCAAAAATCGCCGAAGAATTTTACCGACCAACTATAGTTTTGACAAAGACCGACGGCCACTATAAGGGATCAGCTCGATCAATCCCCTCTTTTCATATCACTGAATTTTTACGATCATTAAAAAAACACCTTGTTGACGTTGGTGGTCACGCCCAGGCAGCGGGATTCACAATCGAAGAAAAAAAATTAACAAGTTTTACTACGACGGCGACAAAACTTGCAAATAAATTAATCAAAGATAAAGATCTCGAAAGAATTATTATTGTCGACATTAAAATTCCAGTTTCAAAAATCAATCTGGAAATCGTAAAGTCATTAGAAACTCTTGAACCTTTTGGCATTGGCAATCCCCGTCCTACTTTTTATAGCGAAGGAATACTGACTGACGCAAAACTCTTCGGAAAAACCAATAACCATCTAAAAATATTTGTCGATAGTCTCGAACTAATCGCTTTTAATCAAGGAGAAAAATTCAAACAACTCTCCCGCGGACAAAAAATCAAAGTTGTCTATAGTTTGGAGATTGATAGGTGGAATGGAAGAGAAAAATTGAGAGGGAAAATAGTATTTATGTAAATTTATCTTGTCAAAGATAAGAAAAAAGGATACAATTGTTTTGTGAAAAATCTATTTGTTGATCAAACAGTTGATAAAATCGGTGAAACTGTTGAACTCTATGGTTGGGTTGATAGCAAACGTGACCATAAAAAAATTGTTTTCATCGATTTAAGAGATAGAACAGGTACAGTCCAGGTCGTCGGCGGTGAAAACTTTAAGGAGATTTCAACCGAGGACGTCATTTGGGTTAAAGGAATCGTCAAGAAACGCCCGGAAAAATTGATAAACCGAAAGATAAAAACTGGAGAAATTGAACTTGAAACTAAAGAAATTAAGATATTAAGTAAAGCTAAACCTCTTCCCATTCCAGTCAATACCGAAGGTTATGATATAGACGAAGAAATCCGCCTCAAGTATCGTTATCTAGACCTGCGCCGACCGAGAATGTTTCGCAATCTGTTTTTGAAATCGAAAACAGTCACCTTCATTAGAAACTACCTCACTAAACGAGATTTTTTGGAAATAGAAACACCAATTCTCACCAAGACTACTCCTGAAGGCGCCCGCGACTTCCTGGTTCCCTCCCGTCTGCAAAAAGGAAAGTTCTATGCCCTTCCTCAATCACCCCAACAGTACAAACAGCTTTTGATGGTCGCCGGCATCGAAAGATATTTTCAGATTGCCCGCTGTTTCCGCGACGAAGACCCACGGGCCGACCGCGCTTACGGCGAATTCACCCAGCTTGATCTGGAAATGTCTTTTGTAGACCAAAACGATATTCTCACTCTAACAGAAGATTTGTTTACCCAGTTAGTCAAAGAGGTATTTCCAGAAAAACACTTTACCCAAACTCCCTGGCCGCGTCTCTCTCATAAATTCGTCAAAGAAAAATACGGAACTGACAAACCAGATTTGAGAAAGAATAAAAAAGATCCGGATGAACTAGCTTTTTCCTGGACGATCGACTTTCCTCTTTTTACAGAACAGTCCGAAGAAGATTATTTCTATGGGTCTGGTAAGGCTAAATTTGCTCCTTCCCACCACATGTTTACCGCTCCCAATCCTGATGATATTCCTCTTTTGAATAAAGATCCTCTAAAAGTCCGCGGACTCCAGCACGATTTGGTTTTAAACGGCTATGAGGTCGGCGGCGGGTCAATCAGAATCCACCAATCCGAAGTCCAAAACAAAGTCTTTGAACTGATTGGCTTTACTGAAGAACAAAAAAAACAGTTCAATCACATGTTGGAGGCTTTTTCCTATGGCGTCCCGCCACACGGCGGTATTGCTCCTGGAATTGACAGATTTTTAATGGCAGCCTTAGGCGAGCCATCAGTCCGTGAGGTCATCGCTTTCCCCGCCTCATCAGGTGGAAAAATCTCCATTATGGATGCACCATCTGAAGCCGGTGAAGAACAGTTGAGAGAACTTGGAATAAAACTTAGATAATTGACCTAATTAACCTAATTTCTAATTGATCTAAATAATTACCAATAACCCAATTGGAACTTGGTTATTTTTTAGGTCAATTAGGTTAATTAGAAATTAGAAATTATAAATGCGCCTTCGACTTTACTTATTATTTATTTTTTTTACTCTCTTATTCCTCTTCTATCCCGGTGACTCCTATTATCTCCATCTTTTCTCCTACGATCGTCCTCTCTTTGAAAAAAAAGAAGCTAAAGCAGAAACAAAAATTAATCCCGTTCCCTACCTCAAAAACCCTTTTTATTTTCCAGAAACGACCGGAGAGGGAATCTATGTCGTCGATCTGCCGTCTTTTACTCCGGTATTGGAAAGAAACAAACACCTAAAATTTCTGCCAGCTTCAACAGCCAAAATCATTACCGCTTTAGTGGCTTTTGATATTTATAAACCAGACCAGGTCATCACTATAAAAAAAACTATTAGCGAAGGACAACTGATGGAACTTCAAATTGGTGAAAAAATTACAGTTGAAAATCTTCTCTACGGAACATTGGTCCACTCCGGAAACGACGCTGCTTATGTTTTAGCTGATAACTACGATTACAACAAATTCATTGACCTGATGAACAAAAAAGCGCTTCAATTGAAGATGAATAGCAGCCATTTTACCGACCCTTCGGGTCTGGAAGAAGCAAATCAATATGCTACGCCATTTGACCTCGCCCTTGCCGCCCGAGAGCTACTCAAGAATAACTATCTCTCAAAAATTGTTTCGACTAAAGAAATCATTATTTCCGACGTCGACTTTAAATACTTTCACAAATTGACCAACGTTAATAAACTGCTTGGAGAAATTGCCGGGCTGGGAGGATTAAAAACTGGCTATACTGAAGAAGCCGGGGAAAATCTTGTTTCTTTTTACAAAAAAAATGGCCACCAATTCGTAATCGTAATCTTAAAAAGCTTAGACAGATTTAACGATACAACTAATATTATTAGATGGATAGAAGAGAATGTAAAATACGTAAATCCTAAATTCTAAATTACAAATAAATCATAAATCTCAAATAACAAAATCTAAACAGTTTGAAATTTAAAAATTAGAATTTGAAATTTATTTGGAACTTGAGATTTAGTATTTAGAATTTTACTCAGTTACGTACTCATTTGTAATCGCCGGAACATAGGCAACGAAGTCTTTGTCGTCGTAAAATACATAGACTGGTTGAAGATATGTCTGATAAATATCAGGGTCAAGATAATACAGTTTCATATTTTTTATAGTAATATTTTTTATCCCCATTCTGGCCGAAACCACGATTCCCGAGCCCGCCAAAAGCTCCTGCCAGGCTGCCTCACCGGACTTAACCGGATAAATGCCTGTCTGGACTTCTGATTTTTCAAAAAAAGCAATCTGGCTTTTGATCACTTTATACCCGTCTTTGGTAAAAAGCATGATCACATAATTCTGGCTGTTAAAGAATCTCGGCGTCGTCACCGCCACCCCATCGACATCAGATCGATAAAAATCTACTTCGACTAAGTTGGCGTCCTTTCGATTTTCGACATTAATATAGTTGTCAAAATTAGGATTATATTTGAGATAAATAATCCTCATCGTTCCTTTGGCTAATTCGTCGGGGTATCGCCCGATGCTTTTTAAAAAATCAGTGGCTTTATTCTCGATTTCTTTCTTTGAAGGTATATACAAAGCTGACTCTGCTAAAGAATTACTATCGGGCTGGTTCTCATATTTGAAGTTAAAATTGCCTAAATTAACTGTCAACTTCTGCCTGTCATCGTCAAAAGTAGCTAGATTGTCAGCCAATTTGTGTTTTACTAACTCTGTATCGATGCCAAAAGTCCTCGCCATTAAATAAATTTTCTCCCTATAGCCAAAGCGGGTGACCGGCCGGGGTAAAAAATAAATCTTCGCCGTATCGGTCGAGGTCACTGGTACTCCTTCAACCGTGTCCAGAGTAAATTTAAATCCCGCACTTCTCGTAGCTTCATTAATAGCCGGCCTGTCAATCTTCCCAAAAATTATGTTGGTAAAGGTCGTCTTTGGTTTAGTCGATTCAAGATAGATGAAAAATAATTTGAAAGAATAAAATATGATCAAAAAAATCAGCCCAAAAAGGAAGATAAAAGGCAGAGCTCTTCTGAAATAATAGGAAAATTCTGTTAATGTCATAGTTAATCTGCACAACAATTAAATATTTTTTTGAAAAATTCAGCGACCACTTTAAAAAATCCGGAAATTAAATCCATAACCTATTTATAGCAGAAATTTAGAGAGGAGGATAGCGATAAATAGAAGAACGGCCGGGATAATTATTCTTTGATAAGGAAAGAAAACTTTTCCGTGATTTAAAGACCTTAAGAATTTGTCTAAAATTATTGAAAAAATAAAAGTCACAACTCCGATCGCCAAAAGATCATTCACTCCAAGTTTTTTAGCTATCAACAACCCTCCGCCAATCGTCAATATGCACGCCGGACACATAGTTTTTATTAAATTTAACCTAGGGCAATATTTTTTATCTGGCAAAACTCTTGTAAACCCCATTTACCGTGTTCTCTGCCAATTCCAGAATCTTTGTAGCCTCCGAAAGGATTACAAGGCAACCAATGGTTGCCTTTGTTTATATTAATTGTTCCTGCTTCTATAGCAAAACCAACTCTTAATGCTCTTTCTTGATTCTTTGAATAAACCTCTGCTCCGAGCCCATAATTAGAATCATTGGCTAGTCTTATCGCTTCTTCTTCTGTTTTGAAACTAACAACAGCTAGAACCGGACCAAAAACTTCTTCTTTCCAAACTCTCATATCTTTCGTTATGTTTGTCAATATTGTTGGTAGATAGTAAGCGCCTTTTAAACCTCCTGGTCTTTTTCCACCGGTAATTATTTTGGCTCCTTTTTTAATCGCATCCTCTACTTGCGACTCTAATAACTCTAGCTGCCTTTTGGCTACTAAACTTCCTATATCGGTTTTTTTGTCTTCTGGGTCGCCGACTTTTCTAGATTCAATAACTTCTTTCAAAGTATCTATTGTTTTCTTAAATATTGCTTCATGAATAATCAATCTTTTAACTGCATCACAAACCTGGCCGCAGTTTAAAAATCTTTTATAATAAAGCTTGTCTTTAATTTCGTCAATAGAAACATCACTAAAAATAACTGCCGGATTAGAACCACCAAGTTCTAATATTGCCTTAATAAATTTTTTGCCGGCAATTTCATATAATTTTTTTCCGACTTTCGAACTCCCGGTAAACCAAATCAAATCTATATCCTGATTAACCAATTGTTCTCCAACTTGACTATCTCCATAAACCTCGGAAAAAACTCCTAGAGGTAGTTTTAATTCGTCCATTATTTTTTCTAATAATTTCCCAGTCAATGGGCATTCTTCAGAATGTTTGAAAACAACAGTGTTACCGGCAATCAGATTGGGAATGACTCCCCAAAGAAAATTACCAAAAGGAAAATTCCAAGGGACGATTGAAGCGACTGTACCAATCGGTTCATAAATAACTTTATGAACAACATTGCCTTCTTTATGAGTAATTTCATCGTTCAAATATTTTTCACCGTTTTCTAAATACCATTTCAAATAAATCAGATCCCAATTAATATCTTCGACTGCTTCTTTTATTGGTTTTCCAATCTCCTTCGTTATTAATAAAGCAATTTCTTTCTTATTCTTGTCAATTAGGTTATAAAGAGGTGTAAGTCTTTTGATTCTTTCTTTGATTCTAATATTCTTCCAGGCCTCTTTCGCCTGATTAGCTAATCTTACTTTTTCTTTTATTTCTGATAACAAAGATATATTTACTTCTCCTAATTTCTCGTAATTCTTAGCAGGATTAGTTGACATTAAACGCATGAATTACATTATACAGAAAGATTTCTAATTGTAAAAACCTTCTTTAGTCACCCTAGGGGTGATCAAAGGGGTATATCGTATTTTTTATACTTTCATAACAATCTGAGCGTATATTTTTGTAGGTTATAGTCTATAGACAAAAGATTCTTTTGAATTTATCATTTAAAAATGACAATAATACCAATAAATATTTCCTTTCTAAAAATTACTTCTTCCTTTTTTAATAATATTGGCGCAACTCTTTTTTTAACACTTTTTGCTATTAAGGATCCATGGGTATTGTTTAAAACTTTGCTCTTTGTTATTATTAGTTTATCTTTCGCCTATATCTGCAAAAGTTTAATTAAACAATATGCCTGATTTAACTGAATTCTTTAAAAAATTTGACGTCGGTTTCGGATTGGCCTTAACTGCTTTTTTCTTGATGCTGATCTTTTTCTCAAAAGTCGATCGCCAGCTAAGAAAGAAATAATTCTTCTAAAATGATATAATTTTCTCTACTAGTCGGGGTGGCGGAACTGGCAGACGCGCAAGCTTGAGGGGCTTGTGGCCGCAAGGCTGTGGAGGTTCAAGTCCTCTCCCCGACACTTTTTTTGGCCAGAAATTAACCTCCTCTTACTACCTCGGAGGTTTGAACTATTTTCTCTTAATCGTATAAACGTAAGGATAATAAAGAAATATGGCTGGCGGATCGTCTTGAATTGCCTTCTGCAGGTCAAAATAATTTTTTTCTCTCTCCTCGATGTTGATTGTCGACCTGCCTTTTTCCAAAAGCAGATCAACCTTGACGTTTTTATAGCTACCTATGTTACCTACTTTTTGGGTCGAGTGCCAAAAATAATATTGATCAGGGTCGGCGGGAATTTTCAAAAACGCCAAAAATAAATCAAAATTATCCGGCCTGTCTAAAGAAACAACGTTAAGGTCGGCGGAAAGGCCGGCTTTTTCAATTTCAGAAACAAATTCATCGGCAACATCGTAGTAGTCAAAAAACGTCACAAAATTGAGCTTGGCTGACGAAGACGCTGGAGCTCCTTTTTCAATTATCTTTCCCGCCGTCTCTAAATCATAGACATAATCTTTTAGGTCAGGATTGTAGCCCCAAGAATTTGGCGGAATCGGACCCTTGGCTAACTCGCCAAACTCCGACAGCTTTTTCGTATTAATAAGCATTGACAGCGCTTCTCTTATATCTTTTTCTTCAAAAATCGGGTTATTAAAATTAAAAAAGATCGTCAAAAGACGCGTATAATCTACTGATTTTGAAACCGTTGAGTTTTTCCAGTTTAAAAAAGTGTCGGCAACAGTTTTTTTGGTAAGCGTCATTTGGCTGATTTCTCCTTTTTTGTAGGCGTCGGTCAGCTGTGAATCGCTTCCATAAAATCTGTATCTTAAAGGAGTGATGTTTTTAGTATTAGGCGTTAGAGTGACTTCTTTTAAATAACCATACTCTGTTTTTATCTTACCGACTTTATAATACCCCGCAACGCCGATTAAAGGATAACGTAGAAGCGGCTTATTTAAATAGGTAGGAAAAATTTCGAGGGGCTTATTGAGAAAAAAATCGATCGTCCTTTCGTCGACTGGTTTTATTTTGATATCGGCAAATTGGTATTTGATGTCGGAGGCGGAAAACTTCTCTCCGTCACCCCAGAGTAAATTGTCTTTGAGATGAAATCGATATTCTTGACCTCCTTGTTTTACCTCCCAGGAATTAGCGATGACCGGAATTATTTCCCCTTTTTCACTGACTGACACGAGGCCATTAGATATCCTAGCCGCTAATTCTTCTGGAGGATTATTTATATCGTATCTGCCGACGAGTCCAATTACTTCTTCTTTAGTCAAAATAATTTTTATGTAGGGTGAAATCGAAAGAAAACCGATAATGGCAATAAAACTAACAAAAAAACTAATAGCAATTAAGCGTCCATATTTCTTAAAGAATTCTAGAACCAACCAGTAATAGTAGCGAAAGGCTTTTTTTTGGAACACGATCATTTTGCAAAAAGATTAACAAGAGAGACGACAAAAAAAACGAAAATCGAAATTGTTGTTATCATCAATACTACTTTTTCTATCCCTCGTCTCGTCTGGAATCTTTCACCCCCTCCACCCCAAGCGCTGCCCAGCCCGGCTCCTCTTCCTTGAATCAAAATAAAGACTACAATCATTGCGCTCAAAATAATATTAAGAACTAAAAGAAAATTCTTCATAAGATCTTTTCAAGAAAATTAATAATCGTCGATATCGAAAAGGCCGACAAAAAAATATTGGCCGATTGGCTAATCGTCTGCCCGGAAAAATCCCAAGATTTAATTTGAATCAAGGAAAATTTATTTAAGAAAAAATAAAGGACCAGTGAATAAAAAATAACCGAAACCAAACCCAAGGTAATAATATTTAGAGGTAAAAGAATCAGTTTGGATACAGGTATGATCAAATAATAAATCGCCGCTATGACAAGAGATGCTTTTAGATAGACGATCCAATCGTTCTCTATGACAAATCCTTTATTCCAATAGGACGTCAGATAAATAGCCGCGGCCGAAAAAATAATCTTCCGGAAAATCTTTTTCATAGGGTAAACTATTATACCAAAAATTCCCTTTTCCGAAGATACAGGTGGTATTTTTTGGCGAAACGATGCGACTCGTCCCTGATGAGTCTTATAATATTAAAGGCTTTATTTGTTTGGGGAAATCTGATCGTCGAATAACCATCGGTTCCAATTACCAGTCTGTCAGGATTTTTAGCGATCCCCAAAACAGGGATTTTTTGATTGATTTCTTTTAGCGTTTCCATGACAACCCTTACTTGTGGTCGACCACCGTCAACGATGATCAAATTAGGAAGCTGCCAGGCGTTTTTAAAACGGCGCCGAATAACTTCTTTTAATCGATCGAAGTCGGATTTTAACCCTTGATCCTTGATCCGAAAACGTCGATATTCGTCTTTGTCGATAACTCCTTTTGTTAAAACGACCATTGAACCGACCTGATTTGACTTTTGCAAATTGCTGATGTCATATGCTTCAATTCTATCTAATCTCTCCAGCGTTGGGAAATATTTTTTTATTTCTTTTAAGAAAATCGCCAGATGATTTTCCTTCTGTAGAGACAATTCATGAATTGTCTCTACGTTTGATGTCGGATGGTTAATCAGTCTTTCTAACCTAAAAATTTTATTCCTGATAAAAATTGCTTCTTCATATTTTTTTTCTTTTGTCAAAGACTTTAGCTGTTTATAGAGATTGTTTAGAATGTCTGTCACTCCTCCATGTAAGACCTTAACCACGCGCCTTATATTATTGCGGTATATTCTTTTTAGGACAGGTCGCGACCTGTCCCTACAATTGTTGATAAAATTTGGGCAAGGTTGACAAAGGCCAATCTTTGAATAAAAACAGGAAGATCTAGAAAGATTTTTTTCTGTGCAAAAAGGGACAATGTGTCTAATGTCGTCCAGCAAAGATTCAGCGACTTTGGTTGAAGAAAAAGGTCCAAAATATAGGGATTGACCATCATTTTCCTTGCCCGACGAAGCCTTGGCGAAGTCGGGTTTGCGAGATAATAATACCTTTGGATAATCCTCTCTCGTCGTTATTTTAATATAAAGATAGCTCTTGCCGTCTTTCCAGACGACATTATACTTCGGGTGAAATTTTTTAATCAGCTGCGATTCAAGAATCAATGCCTTAAATTCGTTTTCAACGACAACGGCCTCGATCCGATCTGAACTCTCAACAATTAAAGATTCTTTTCTGTCAAGCTTCGCATTTTCCAAATGAGATCTCACTCTGGCCTTGATATTGACTGACTTGCCGATATAGAGAACTTTGCTGTCTTTCTTAAAAAAGTAGACGCCTATATTCGAAGGAAGATTATCAATCTCATTTTTTTCTATCATCTTTTCTTTTTTTTCAAAATTAGTTTTCCAAGAGAAAAAATGGCAAAAATAACTACCAACGACGATGCACCTATTGCGACTACAAAATAAGTAAAAGGAATGACTTCCGTGGTCTCCTCTAATAATTTGTTGTTGAGGACAAAGATCTTGATCTTTCCTTGATTTTTTTTGTTTTTACTTGACGACGAATATTTAAAATTAATTTCTTTTTCTTCATATGGCGCCAACGAAGCCACGATGGTCTTTTGTCGGTCAATTTTTATATTTTCTCCTTTTATTTCAACCGGAATCCCCAAAAGATAAACATTGCTCTTATTTTTAATAGAAAATTTTCCCTGGTAGTCTTTGTTGTCAGAAATCCTAGATGATAAATTGAAATTTTCAATGCCAACGGATTTTTTTTCTATAGGAGTTTCTGTCGTCGCTTTAATAGAAATGTCTTTAGAATCGCCTGTTTTATACATACCTGCCGGTAACGGATAGTCAGATTTTCTTCCGTGAATGGCAAGGACAATGTGGTTTAAATCAAACGAGGTAAAATAATCGATCCCTGATGTATTTTCCCAGGTCGGATCAATCGGCACCCAAATATTTTTTTCTATATCATAAAATTCTGGCCAAGCATGAAGGACATCGGAAACCAAAGACAGCGGCTGTAATTGAGGATCGTAAGAAAAACCATAACCTTCAATCTCGCGGGCCATGATTCCTTTTTCTCTTGAAATACCGACAAAAAGATCGGTAAACTCCATGCAGACGGCTTGATCAGGTTTTGATAAAACCGCTTCTGCTCCAAGCCTGGCGTTATCCGAATCAATTTTATCGTAGTTATATTTTAATTTTCCAACGGTAAAATCATAGATCTCCTTGGCACTATTAAGCCCATTAATTTTTTCCAGGCTGTTGATCGTCCAATACTTTTGTTGACTCAATAAATAATTTTTTTGAGAAGAAATCTTATTTTCTACAACACCCAACATCTCTTCTCTTGGTCGTGAAGAAACTTGAATCAGTCCTTTGAATACGACTGTTTTTGATTCGAGGGATTTTAATAAATATTTACCAAGATAGTTGCCGTCTTCGTCTTGATATACATTTACCGGCTCCGGGCTGATCGATTCGATGAATATTCTTTGATAAAGGCTATCTGGAGGAAAAGCCACTTCGGTGATTACAGGAAAAATTTCGTTATTTTTTAAATGAAAGTTCAAAATCGCTTTATAAATCTGGTTTTCACCGAAAACGGCATAAATAGTTTTTGTCTGTGGGTTATCCCAGACAATCTGATTTCCACTAACTAAATCGGGTTTTGGTTTAGAAATCGAGATTTTTTTGTCTGTCCCCGTTGGAAGCGTCACAACAACTTTGTAATTGTCTTCTTTATTTTCAATCACCGGTATCGCCACCTCCCAGACATTGCCGTTGACTTTAAAAAGATTGATTTGGTCAAAACTGAGGTAAAAATTGTTCACCGAATCTCGACCGATATTGGGATTAGAAAATTCCATTTCGACTTTAGTATTATCTGCATCAGCAATAACCTTTGGTGAAATTTCGCCGTGGTCATCGGAGACTTTGAGATTACTTATGGCGAACGATTTGGGAAAACTTATGGCAAATTTATTGACGTAGACATCTCCTCTTAAGTTGGTAATTCTTATGTTAAACCCGACATTCGAACTTAAATTTTCTCTAAATTTGGAAAGGTTGTATTCGACTTGATAGTCAGTTTTGAAATCAGCAGCACCGACTTCAGAAGGAGTCAAAAGTAAAAAGGCAAAAGTCAAAAATACAAGTAAAAAGTTAAAAGTTTTAAAAAAAAATTTTAATTTTGACTTTAACTTTTGCATTTTGACTTCTAACTTTTAACTTTTCTTAAGTATTGCCCTGTATATGATTCCTTCACCTTCATTATACCCTCAATTTCTCCCTGATAAATCACCTTGCCGCCTTTATCTCCTCCCTCCGGTCCAAGATCGATAATGTACTGGCAGTTTTTTATGACGTCTAAATTGTGTTCGATAACAATAACCGTATTGCCTCGATTGACCAATTCCTGAAGCGTATGCAATAATTTTTCAATGTCATAAAAATGAAGGCCAGTCGTCGGCTCGTCGAGAATATAGACTGCCCTGCCGGTTTCCCGACGAGATAATTCGTTGACCAATTTTAATCTCTGGGCTTCTCCCCCTGATAGAGTCGGCGCCGGCTGACCCAATTCCAGATAACCGAGTCCTGTTTTTTTCAAGAAATCCAATTTGGAAAAAATTTTAAAATGGTTTGTAAAAAAATCGGCTGCTTCATCAACCGTCATTTTCAGGATCTCATAAATGCTTTTGCCTTTATATTCAATTTCTAGCGTCTCTTTGTTATAACGCCTGCCTTCGCAGACATCACAGGTCACGTAGACGTCTGACAAAAACTGCATCTCGATTTTTAAGAGGCCAGCTCCTTGGCATTTTTCACAGCGGCCACCCTTAATATTAAAAGAAAACCGTCCTTTTTTAAATCCGGACATTCGCGCGTCAACAGTGGTCGCAAAAATTTCCCTGATTTCGTCAAAAAAACCGACATAGGTCGATGGATTTGATCGAGGAGTACGGCCGATCGGTGACTGATCAACTAAGTAAACTTTATCAATGTATTGATGGCCTTCAAGTTTTTCGAATTCGCCGATTTTTTGATTGTAATATCCATCGAGATAATACTTTAAGGCTGGATAGATCGTTTCTGTTATCAAGGTCGATTTGCCAGATCCGGAAACGCCGGTAACCGCGATTAAATTGCCCAAGGGCAACCTGATGGTGATATCCTTTAGATTGTGTTCCTTGGCGCCTCTTATGATTATTTCTCCGTTATTTTTATTTAATTTTTTTTGCCTCAATTCTATCTTTTTTCTGCCCGACAAAAATTGTCCCGTTAAAGACGAAGAATTTTTTTTAATTTCCGACAACGTTCCGCTGAAAACTACTTTTCCTCCATGTTTGCCGGCATTAGGACCCAATTCTATCAAGTAGTCTCCTGACTCGATTGTCTCCCAATCGTGTTCAACGACAATCAAGCTATTACCCAAATCTCTTAACTTTTTCAAAGTGGTTATTAAAGAAAAAACATCTTTAGGGTGAAGGCCGATCGACGGCTCATCCAAAACGTACAAAACCCCGGTCAAACCAGTCCCAATCTGGGAAGCCAAACGAATTCTCTGCAACTCTCCTCCAGATAAAGTCTTGGCGGTTCGACCGACTGACAGATAAGACAATCCGACATTGTTTAAAAAATTAAGACGAGAGATTATTTCTTTAACAATTGGTTTGGCTATTTGTTTTTCGTATAAAGATAGAGTCGGCGGCAAAACTGTTTGAAAATAATTGGTCAAAAAATCAATGGAATAAGTGGATAATTGAGCGATATTTTTTTTGTCAATCGTAACAGAAAGTATCTCTGGTTTTAATTTGTCTCCCCTACACTTAGGGCAAGTTTCTTCTTTCATATACTTTTGAATCTCAAAACTACTATAGTCGCCTGTTGATTCAAAGTATCTTCGTTCCAATTCAGAAATAATTCCGGAAAATTTTTCGTAAATAACAGTCGATTTTCCAAATCTATTAGTCCCTGGGACTCGATAGACCTTATCAGTTCCGTAAAGTAAAATGTTTATTTGTCTATTTGAATATTTGTTTATTTGTAGATTTAAGTCTATCCCTTCTTCTTCTGCCATTTGTTTGATCAATCTCATATACCAAGTTTCATGAAAAAAGAATCTATTGAATGGTAAAATACCCCCTTCTAGAATGCTTAAATTTTTATTTAAAATCAGATTTTTATCGACGGCGAAAATCGTCCCAATGCCCTTGCACTGTTCACAAGCGCCAAGAGGCGAATTGAAAGAAAACATCCTCGGCTCCAATTCTGATAAAGAAATATTATCTATCGGACAAGAAAATTTTTCCGAATAAAGATGACTTTCTTTTCCAAAATCAACGACTACTAAACCATCAGAAAGATTTAGCGATTGTTCAATTGTTGTTGTCAACCTCGATCTAAAATTGGACATGAAGACTTTATCCCTTGATTGTTTTAAGTTAAAAGAAAAACTGTCGACAATAACCTCAATGTCGTGTTTATTCGTCTTTATTAGATTGATTTCTTCACTGGTATTTTTTTCTTTTCCATCAACTCTAATCTTAGAAAAACCTTTGGCTGAAAGATTGTCAAAAAGATCTTTAAACTCTCCCTTTTTTGACCGTACCACAGGTGAAAGAATAACGAATTGGTGAGGTTTAACCTTGTCTCCCTGAACCTTGTCCTGAACTTGTTTTAGGATCTGATCAATAATTTCGTCGACTGACATTTTACTAATTTCTCGACCGCATTTAGGACAGTGAGGATGGCCGACGCGAGCAAAAAGAAGACGAAAATAGTCATATATTTCCGTGATTGTCCCGACAGTTGATCGGGGGTTGTGAGAAACGGTTTTTTGGTCGATAGAAATCGACGGCGACAGACCCTCAATAAGATCGACGTCTGGTTTATCCATAATCCCTAAAAATTGACGGGCATAAGCCGAAAGCGATTCAACGTAGCGCCTTTGTCCCTCGGCGTAGATCGTGTCAAAAGCCAAAGACGATTTCCCCGAACCCGATATGCCGGTAATTATTACTAATTTATTCTTTGGGATATCTAGATCAATATTTTTAAGATTGTGCTGACGAGCACCCTTTATACGAATGTAATCCATAATAAAACAGTTAAATATTAAAACTTAAACAGTTAAAAAAAACTATTAAACGGTTAAGTATCAAACAAAACATTTTGTTCTATGTTTAAAGTTTTAATGTTTAATAAGTTTTTTTAGGTTTTAACCGTTTAACTGTTTAACTTTTTCTCTTATCTTAATTGCCAATTCAAAATTCAATTCCTCCGCCTGTCTTTTCATTTCTTGTTCTAATTTCTTAATGGTTTTTTTCTTGTCATATGGAGTCAAAGACTCTGGTTTAAGATTTTTTAGATAATCGTGGTCAAACGGCCGATCAAATAATAAAGCCTCTTGCTCCTTATCGATAATCCTTTCTCTTATTGGTTTATAAATAGTCCTTGGGGTGATATTATGTTTTTTGTTATAGTCCGTTTGATACCGCCTTCTTCGTTCGATCTCACTAACTGCTTGTTTAATTGACTTGGTAATTGTATCGGCATAAAGGATCACTTGACTAGTAATATTTCTCGCCGCCCTCCCCATGGTCTGAACAAGAGAAGTTTTTGATCTTAAAAACCCTTCTTTATCAGCGTCCAAAATTGCCACCAACGATACTTCAGGAAGATCCAATCCCTCGCGGAGCAAATTTACACCAATCAATACGTCGAATTCGCCTTTTCTTAGATTATCTAAAATATCAGATCTTTCTAATGTTTTAATGTCTGAATGTAAATATGAGGCTCGAATATTTTTTTCTTTCAAATAGCTAGAAAGATCTTCGGCAGTTTTTTTAGTGAGCGTGGTTACTAAAACTTTGTCTCCTTTTTTCGCCCTGATTTCAATTTCTTTTACGAGGTCGGGAATTTCTCCAGTTGCTTTCCTTATGATTATTTGAGGGTCGATTATTCCCGTTGGTCTGATTAATTGCTCCGCCACTTGCGATCTTTTTAGCTCCCATTCGTCAGGCGTGGCAGAAACATAAATCATTTTTGACGCCATTGGATAAAATTCTTCGAACTTCAGCGGCCGGTTGTCTAAAGATGCCTTTAACCGAAAACCAAATTCTATTAAAGTTTTTTTTCTTGAATGATCGCCATTATACATTCCTCGAAGTTGCGGAACCGTCATATGGGATTCGTCAATGAACAAGAGCCAGTTGTCTTTATAGGTCTCTTTAAAATAATCAACCAAAGAATAAGGTGGATCACCGATCGATCTTCCGTCAAAATAACGCGAATAGTTTTCTATACCGTTGACGTAGCCGACTTCTTTGATCATCTCCAGATCATAATTTACCCTTTGAATCAATCTCTGCATTTCAATCAGCTTATTTTGTTTTTTCAGCTGTTCCGACTCTTTTTTTAAATCGCCACGAATCTGTTGCTCGACGGATCCAAAAACATCCGGATCCATCATATAATGCTTGGCGGGATAGATTATTAATTTTTGTACATTAGTTATTCGTCCACCGGTTAACGGATCGAACTTTTCAAACTTTTTAACTTTACTACTGTCTATTAATACACTGTAGCCAAAGTCTTCATAAGCCGGATAGATGTCAATTCTCTCTCCTCTAACTCTGAATGTTCCCCTTTTAAACTCAAACTCGCTTCTTTCATACTGGAGTTCTGTCAATCTCTTAAGAATACTTTTTTGATCAACTTCCTGGCCGACTTCCAATTCAAGGATGAACTTTCCATATTCAGCTGGCGAACCGATATTATAAATACAAGAAACCGAAGCAACGACAATTACGTCTTTCCTTGTCAAAATATTGGTCGTCGATTGTAACCGGAGCTTATCGATTAACTCATTTATCTGGGCTTCTTTTTCAATGTAGGTGTCGGTCGTCGGGATATAGGCTTCCGGCTGATAGTAGTCATAGTAAGAAATAAAATAAGATACGGCGTTTTCTGGAAAAAAATCGCGAAATTCTTGGTAAAGCTGACCAGCTAAAGTTTTGTTGTGGGAGATAATCAAAGTTGGTAGTTGGGTTTTTTGGATGACATTGGCCATGGTAAACGTCTTCCCCGACCCTGTCACTCCCAAAAGCACTTGATTCTTCAGTTTTTTTTCAATACTCTTAACTAATTTCTCAATCGCCTGCGGCTGATCACCTGTTGGTAAAAATGATGAAGTTAATTTAAACATAAAAGTAACCTTTAATTTTACCTCACTTTATACCCAATTAACAACTATAATAGTAAGATGGAAGTCTTGAACTACCTTGTTGATTTTATCATTCATATCGATGTTCATCTCGGCCAATTAATCTCAACCTACGGACTGCTTACTTACTTAATCTTATTTCTTATCATCTTTATGGAAACCGGTTTGGTTTTTACCCCTTTTTTGCCAGGTGACTCTCTTCTTTTTGCAACCGGCGCCTTTGCCGCTTTAAATTATTTAAATGTTTGGTTGGTTTTTCTTCTATTATCAACCGCGGCCATACTCGGAGATACGGTTAATTACTGGATCGGTCACTTTTTTGGAAAAAAAATTGTTGCCCATCCTAAAATTCCGATTGACGAAACTCACATCATGGAAACTCAAAAATTTTTCCATACTCACGGAGGTAAAACGATTATATTGGCAAGGTTTATGCCTTTCATCCGTACCTTTGCTCCATTTGTAGCAGGCATCAGTCGTATGAAATATGATCGATTCCTTTTTTATAATGTCATCGGCGGTTTACTTTGGGTGGCGATCGGGGTTTTTGCCGGTTATTTTTTCGGTAACTTAAAATTTATCAGGGAAAACTTTTCTCTAGTTATTATAGGAATAATAATAATCTCTCTAATACCAATTGCTGTCGAAATAATTAGAAAAAAGTTAAAAGGCAAAAGTCAAGATTCAAAAGTTAAAGTAAAAAGTTAAAAGTTTTAATACTTTTTAATTTTTATTTGTATTTTTGACTTTTGATTTTTGAATTTTGACTTAATAATGTTATATATAGTCTCTACCCCTATCGGAAACCTCGACGATCTATCAATTCGTCAAGCAAAGACTCTTATATCATCCGACATTATTCTTGCTGAAGACACGAGATCTGCTGCAATATTGTTAAAAGCTTGCGCAGCAAATTTTAAATTTCAAATTACAAATTTCAAATTAATATCATATTACAAAGAAAAAGAGTTTGAAAAACTTCCAGAAGTGATTGAATATCTAAAAGAAGGAAAGAACGTCTCTCTTATCTGCGAGTCAGGCACTCCTCTTATCTCTGACCCGGGATATCTATTAGTCAAAACCTGCATCAAAAAAAATATTCCCTTTACTGTCATCCCTGGTCCATCAGCAGTAATCAGTTCAATGGTCCTTTCTGGATTTGACCCATCGAAATTTATGTTTCTTGGATTTTTGCCAAAACGAGAGAATGAAAAACTTAAACTTTTCAAGAAACTTCTCTCAATCAAAGAAATTTTTCCAGAGATGTCTTTTGTCTTTTATGAATCTCCCAAACGAATTAATGAAACACTACATTATATTAATAAAATGGGGTGGAATCCTGATGTAGTGATCTGCCGCGAAATCACCAAAAAATTCGAAGAAGTCATCCGAGGAAAGGCAGAAGATTTAATGAACAAACAATATAAGGGAGAAATAACTATTATTGTTAAATAAACTTCTTTAAAGTCTCAACCGATTTTTTCATCATTTTTTTCTCTTCATCAGATAGGCCGAGTTCGATGATTTTTTCGACGCCATCTTTCCCCAGGACACACGGAACGCTTAAAGAAACTTCATTAAATCCATACTCGCCTTCAAGGGGTACGGAAACAGGAAAGATTCTTTTACTGTCGTTAAGACAGGTCTGCACCAATTGATCAACGACAACTGCAATAGAATAATAAGTCGCGCCCTTACCGGCGATGATTTCATAGGCGGCATCTCTGGCTTTTTTATAAGCTTCCATTACCATATCTTTTGAATAACCTTTGAGTGCCTCAATTAATTCTCCTCCGACGTTGGCTGTTGACACAGTCGGAAAGGAGCTGTCTCCATGTTCGCCCAGTATATAACCGTGAATATTGATCGGGCTGACTTTCAAAGACTCTGATAAATAATAACGAAAACGGGCCGTATCAAGGGTCGTCCCCGATCCAAATATTTTTCCTCTTTTTACTTTTGCTAATTTATAGGCTTTATAGGTTAAGATATCAACTGGATTGGCAACGATGATAATCGTGCTATTTGGAGAATGACTCAATATTTCCGGGAGAGTTGATTTCAAGATCTCCGTATTTTTTTTTACCAAATCCAGCCGGGTTTCGCCGGGTGCTTGAGCCGCTCCCGCCGCATGAACAATGACATCGCTGTCTTTTAAATCCTCTGGGGAGTCGGCGACCTTTACTTTGGTCGTTCCCAAAAAAGATAGGCTGTGCAAAAAATCTAAGCGTTCGGCGGCGATTTTTTCTTTATCCCGATCATAAAGAAAGATTTCGCCGATGTTATTTTTCAGATACATCGTATAAGCAGCCGTAATCCCAACCCTGCCGCAGCCGACGACCGACACTTTAGTTTTATTTCCCATAAATTAGTGGCCGAGAATCATCCCTGCCAGGATAAGAGAAAGAAGAGCGATCACCACTACCTGAAAACCAAAAATTCCCACCAAGAAGTTAAAGATGAAAAATAAAACAACCGCTAAAAGGATAACCAAAATAGGATTCATAGATCAATACTCAAATAGTATAAGTTAAAAAAAGGAATGTCAAGAGATTAAATTTTCCAACTTGTTTAGGCCCATCTGAATCAAAAGCGATATCGATATTATTTCCAAAAAAAAGAGCGGCCAAACAGGAGGAAGAATGCCGAGCCAACTTATCATAAACATGACGATGATGTGGATAAAATAGAGAGAGTAAGAGTTGATGCTCAAGAAGTTAAAAAATCTATCCGATTTTAAAAAATTAAAAACGTTTTTTTCAGATAGCCAATAAAGAATTATTATCCAGAAAATGCCAAAGCTCAAATGGTAGAGGGTCGGCGGATATTTGTTGGTAAATTGGGTCAGATTATGACCGATGTTGGTTTCTATGATCCGCAAATAAATAAAGACAATCAGAGACAGCGACCCCGTCAGCAATAGTACTTTTGCTTTCGTCTTGTTTTTTAGGAAAAATATCGTGAAATAGATGTAGGCAGTCCAAGGCAACCACATGATCGCCCGATAATTTATGGGTTTGAAAATAAAGTAGATTGAAGAAATAAAAGATATGATAAAAAATCCATAAAATAGAACTTTATTTTTTTTGATAATTAATACCAAAGGCATGATGAATGTCAAATAAAGAAAAAGTAAAACTAGCCAATTGAAATCGAGGCCTTTGTAAAGAAAGACATTGGCAAAAAAATATTTTAAATTAAATTTATTTTTTTCAAAAAAGAACAGAAGTGGAAAAAAAACGGCTAAAAAATAATAATAAGGGGTAAGCAGTTTCGTCAACCTTTTTTTTAAATAAGGAAGCCAATCAGAAGCGGAAAACTTGTCTTTTCTTCCGAAAAAAAGATAGAACGAACAAAATACAAATACCGGGACTGCCCATTGAAGATTGTCCCAGATAAACAGCGTCGTTTTATCTTTCAGATAATATGAGCAGGCGTGAATAACCATCATGGCAAACATCGCCAACCCGCGCAAAGTATCAATAGTCCTATCCCGCTTCATATGGAATTATTATATCAGTCAGATTTAGAAGTTTTTATGCTCAAATTTAGATTTAAGAAAGGCTGATTTTTTCAAGAAACTGTTTTATATCTTTATCTTTTTTTTCTAATCCCACCATATATTCAATTTCTTCGGAATGATCAATGTCTTCAAAATAACTAAGTTGAGTACGAAATAGTTTTTCATTAAACTCTGATTTAAAAATTGAATTCGTTTTATCAATCAAGTCTTTAAACGAATATTTCTGAAAAATAAAATGAAGATCTACGTAATCTTTCCATTTAGCTCTTTTTCCGAGAGCAAATGCTTTCATGGCACCAAGTGTTAGAAGGTCTGGCAAATTAATTACACTTTCAAAATTTACTGGTCGTTCAATAACAAAAGGATAATGAAAAAAAGTTACCTTAACCTTATTAATAAGAATTGTCAATTCTCCTTCTCCTTGGGAAAAAGTCTGATCGATTTTATGAGTACTTAATATTTTTGTTCGCACATGCATCGGATCAAAAGTTTTATCAGTAAATAAATCAAAATCAATTGATCTTCTATGACCCAAGTGAAGTGCAATTGCAGTTCCTCCAACGAGATAATAATCCGGTGAAAAGGACTTTATTAATGGAAGTAATTTTACTTGATCAATATTTAAAATGTTTTTAAACATGATTATTAAAATATCGATAAAAATATGATTTAATAGCTGGTTGATAATTTGTTCTTCTGTTTTTTAAAGATTTGTTAAATAATTTTGCTGTTTCATTTAAACCCTTAACTTTTATGAATAATTGGACGTCGTCCCAATTGCCGTAATTTAGTACGTGTTCTAAAATTGATTCTTCTGAAAGTTTTCCTGGATCTTTTACATACCAGGCAAGATAAGGTTTGTTTTTGATGATACTATTAACAATCATATAACATTTTACCAATAATTTAATTATTATTCCAGACTCGCTTTACCCTTCCGAAGCCTTGGCGAAGGAGGGTGAAGGATGTTAGAACCTATTTTAGTATAATTTGATTTATGGATCCTTTTATTATTAAAGTATTTCTTTCTTTAATTACTGGAATAATTTTTGTTGCTATTTCAACTTATTTAGCTGAAAGAGTAAGTGGAAAACTTGGTGGAATAATTGTAGGTCTACCCTCAACAGCTGTTATTAGTATTTTATTTGTCGGTTTGACGCAAGGAATATCTGCTGCAAAAACGGCAGCGGCAATAGTTCCGTACAGTAGTGGTTTATATTGTTTCTTTTTTATTGTTTACCTACTAACAACTAAAAAGGATTTTAGAACTGGTTTTACTTTTTCCTTACTCGTTTGGTTATTTTTTGCTTTTTTTGCATTTTTTATTTCACCTAAAAATTTATTTAATTCAGTTATTATTGGATTTACTCTAATTACATTAACTATTTATTGGGCAGTAAAAAATATACATATAAATCACAGTCTTATACCAAAAAAAATTATTAGTAGCCCTATTTGGTTAAAAGCACTTTTAACTGGAACAGTAATTGCCTCAATTGTAATAATTAGTAAATTAGCAGGTCCAAAGTGGGGAGGAATTTTTGCAACATTTCCAGCATTAACAATATCAACCATTTTAATTACAGTTAAATCGGGCGGAACAGAATTTACAAGATTAATTGCAAAAAATGTATTAATTAGCACCACAACAACTATTAGTCTTTTTGCTATTTTTAGTTATTATCTTTTTCCGTTAGTTGGACTAATCTTTGGAAGCATTTTGGCTTATATAGGACTTTTAGTAGTAAGTGTTCCTTTATATCTACTTATTTTTAATAAATTAAAAGAATAATTAGATTGTTATGATAGCCTAAAACTATATGTCCAGACTGGTGAAGAATGTTAGAATTTTTTACTCACGAATTTAATAAATCAAATTAGTTTAAGAATAAAATTTTCAACTTTCTCTTCCCATTCACCCGGTTGCATTTTGTCTCCAAACCGATGACCACCTCCAGAAACTAACACTAATTCAATATTTGAGTTTTTTGATTTTGCTTCATAGGCTTGACTGATAGGAACCGTCATATCGTCGGAACCATGAAACCATAAAATAGGTATTTTGAGATTAGGAATTACTTTTATTGCATTCAAATTCACTAGATCTTCATAGAAGTCATAATTCATATGAACACCCCAAACATTTGTAACTCCATTTGTTTTCCAATTTTTCAATTCGTTTTGATCTATAGTTGATTCAACGCATATATGAGCTTTTACTGCTGCACAATTGAGAATAAGTCCTTTTATATTTGGAGAATATATTGCCGAGTTTAAAGTGATTAATCCTCCAAGGCTTGAGCCAATAAGTATTATTGATGACTTATATTTTTTATTTACATAGTCAATAACTGTCTCAACATCTTTTACACGATTACTATACCGGAGTTCACTTATCGGTTGGTCTTTTTGAGTTCCGTTATTAGAGAGGTCAATCGATATATAGTTGATGTTATTTTTTGAAGCAAACTCAATAAGTTTCTTATTATCTTCAGCTACTTTTTCTTTTGTTCCAATATATCCTCCATGTGACTCAATAAGAGTAAATCTTGGTTTAAGAGAAGTTTCAAAAACTATTATGGATATTTTCTTTCCAGATTTACTAATGAAATCTTCTGAATATTGCATATAAAAAGTATATCAAAAGCGGTAAACTGGAATTAGAAGGCTTAAATGCTGGAGTGTTTTAAAAAATATTCTTTTAGCATTGTTTTTAACGTTGTTTTTCCCCGATTACATTTAAGATATTCTTCCCGTCGTTTGGCGTCCTTTTCATTTCGATAAGCTTCGTAGTGGATAATTTCAAAAGGTGCATAATGTTTTGTTGAAATATTTAATTTTGAATTATGTTCTTTAAATCGACGTTTGAGATTGTCAGTAAATCCAATGTAAATAAAATCAGAATTTAAACTTCGGAGAACATAAACGTAGTAGAAGATCATAAAATGATTATATATCTTTTTGGGGAGGTAGCATTCGCCACCTCCCTGCGGCTCTCTTCGTAGATAATAATGTTAGGATTGTTATCCTACATTGTTTGGCGCGGAACCAGGCGCCGAATGGTGCCTGGTCCAGAGGGGAGGATTCGAACCTCCGTAGCCTTACGGCGCGAGATTTACAGTCTCGTGCAATTGTCCGCTCTGCCACCTCTGGTAAATTAAACTAGATATTTTTGATATTTTTTATCATCAATAGTTATTTCATTTCGAATAGTAATTTCATTCCATTTTATTAAATAACTTCGATTATCTTCTGTAAAGATAAAAAGAAAATCAAAATCATTTTTTTTGTATTTTTTTACATAATTAAAACTTCTATTCCCACCAGCAATTCTTAAACCAGCTTTATAATCTCCTCTAGAACTTTTTCCAGCAAATTTTACTTGAACTTTATAAAGTCTCTTGCCATTATCAAACACTAAATCATATGGATTTCTATCGCCTACAGGTAATAACACTTCGTACCCTAATTTATATAATTTAGCAATGCATTGAGCTACGGCAATCGATCCTTTTTGTTTACTATTCATTAGTAACAGTGTATAAGACTGTTATTATTTTGTCAATGTGCTTCTTCTTCAATGTGTTTGGTAACATATAAATTATATCACGACTTTGATATAATTTTTTTGTGAAAATATTTGATAAATCTCTCCAAAAAGGCTCAAACAGAGGTAATAAATGAAATAGAAAAACAAGCCAGTGCAAATATAATGCAGTTTAGCACTGTTTTGCCGGTTGAGAACTATGCTAACGATCCGAGGATCGCTTTGACAAGTGTTCATTTTCCCAAAAATTTTTTTAAAGAGGCGATTTTTGACAAAATATTAAAACCGCTAAAACAGATATCACCAGACCATTATTATTATCCGTCGGATTCGCTTCATCTGACAATTAAAAATATTCGCTTAATAAACGATCCGCCGACTTTCAATGAAGAAGACGTCATAAGGTAAAAAAAGTATTTGAAAAGTCGATGTCAAAATATAAAAAGTTTAAAGTTTATTTTTACAAACTGCTTTTGTTTCCGGCAAATTTGTCTTTAATTGGTACGACTGATCCGGAACTGGATTTTATCCATTTAGATCTAGATGAAAAATTAAAATCAATAGGAGTTCCTGATGATAAAAAATATTTTAACCCAAGGTTTTTCTTTGCCAACATGACTCTTGTCAGGTTTACCGGGTCTCTGACAAAACAATATTTGGATAAAATTCAAGGGATTTCTGAAAGCTTGGAACTTGATCCATATGAAGTTGATTCTGTGACTCTTTTGACCTGCAATGCCGTATTGGAAAAGAGGCAGATCGTCGGCTCTTGGAATCTAAAATAAAATTTTGTTGGTCATTTTCCACGAGTCTGGAAGTTGAACTCAAATGCTTATTCTACTACAATTAAAGTATTAGTTATGCTATGATTTTCAGATATGAGAAATTTAATAATTGTTGGTGGTTTTATTATACTCGTTGGAGCATCATTATTTGTTATCTTTGGCAACAACCAACAAAAATCAATGACAAAGATAAAGCCGACTGTCCAGCAAAATGGTTCACAAATCGTCAGTCGTTATATTCCTTACTCAAAAGATCTATTTGAAAAAAATTTGGGTAAAAAGCGAGTTTATTTCTTTCATGCAAAATGGTGCCCTACCTGTAAAGCGGCAGATGCAGAATTTACCCAAAATGGCAATAAAATCCCCGATGATGTCGTCTTGTACAAAACAGATTATGATAACGAAAAAGAGTTAAAAACGAAATACGGCATTACTTATCAACATACATTCGTATTAGTGGACGAAAATGGCAATGAAATTAGAAAGTGGAACGGCGGAGACATTGCAGAGTTGGAAGAAAATACCCAATGATACTTTTAATATTTTTTTCGTTTTTAGGCGGAATCGTCACCATTCTTTCGCCATGCATTTTGCCGATACTTCCGGTTGTTTTGTCAGGGGCAGTAGGAGAAGGAAAAAGAAAACCGTTTGGAATTATTCTTGGTTTTGTTTTTAGTTTTACTTTTTTTACTCTTTTTCTCTCATTGATAATCAAAATTACGGGAATATCTGCAGACATTTTGAGGAATATCTCTGTCTTCGTTCTTTTTGGATTTGGTTTGAGTTTATTGATTCCAAAACTTCAAGATCTGGTGGAAAAAATCTTTTCCAGACTGTCTGGTAAGGCAGCGGTTAAAGTTAAAGGGGGAGGGTTTTTTGGCGGCATACTAATAGGATTAAGCTTAGGATTGGTCTGGACTCCATGCGTTGGACCGATTCTGGCGTCGATCATAACTCTGGCGGCAGCCAATACGATCACTAGTTCAACCATACTCATAACCTTAGCCTATTCAATAGGAACAGCGATACCGATGTTGGCGATTATGATTGGAGGAAGGGGTTTGATTAACAAGATGCCTTGGCTTTTGTCAAATACGTCAAGGATTCAGAAACTGTTTGGTTTGCTGATGGTTATCACGGCTTTTGCCATTTATTTTAACTTTGACCGAAAATTCCAGGCCTATATCTTGGATAAATTCCCAAATTACGGCGTAGGTTTAACAAAATTTGAAGATAATCAAGAAGTTAAAAATGATCTCAAAAAACTGTCTGAAAAAAAAGAAGACTCAATTAACGATTTAAGAACGACGTTCTATCCAGCTTCGCCTGAGTTAATTCAAGGAGGCGAATGGTTCAATAGCAAACCACTTAAATTATCACAACTTCGGGGTAAGGTTGTTCTTATCGATTTTTGGACCTATACTTGCATCAACTGTATTCGAACTCTTCCTTATCTTAAGTCCTGGCATGAAAAGTACAAAGACAAGGATTTAGTAATAATTGGCGTTCATACTCCGGAATTTGAATTTGAGAAGAATCCTGACAACGTCGCCAAAGCAATCAAAGACTTTGATTTAAAATATCCAATAATTCAAGATAATGATTATGCAACTTGGAACGCATACAACAATCGCTATTGGCCTGCAAAATATTTTATCGACAAGAATGGCCGGATCCGATCGACTCATTTTGGCGAAGGCGACTATGACGAATCAGAAGCAATAATCCAAGATCTCCTTAAGGAAGCGGGAACTATAAAGTCAGACATGCCCATAGATAATCTAGATTATTCAATTGATGCCAGGACTCCGGAGACTTATCTTGGCGCTTTGCGCCGGACAGAAAATAGTGATTTAAAATATTTTGGTGATTGGACTGTCGAAGCAGAAAGAGCACTACCGAAAAAAGGGTCGGCCTTGGAATATAGTTATAGTGCAAAAAATGTTTTTTTGGTGATGGGATCAAACAATGGGAAAACAGGGATTATAAAAATCTATTTGGATGGAAAGCTTATAAATCAGATAGAAGTAGATAACTATCGTCTTTATGATATCATCAAACTAAAGTCTTCCGGTAATCATCTGCTTCGGTTAGAGTTTTTGGATTCCAATTTAGAATTATATGCATTTACTTTTGGATAAAAAAATTCTAACATCCTCCACCCTTTTTCTCTTCTTCATGTTTCGAAAAAAAAGTAAATCTAGATAAAAGTTTACTAAAAGAAAAACACCTTGATATAATTTACTTGTGACAATCACTAAAAATATTCCATATACAAAAGACGAAATTAAGATTGACTGTAATTCAATGATCAATATTCGCCCTAAACAAGGAAACAGGAGCAATGAGATTCAAGATGTTAAAATAAGAGAAGAATTCGAAAAATTGACTAAATATTTTTTTCAACTGATAACTTGCTCGCAGAGCTTTTCCGATCGCGGTATAAAATAAGTGGTTCCACAAGAACTTCCCAACGGTAGCCTTTTTCGACCAGGCTTATCCAGAAATCCCAGTCGCGATATGTCTTCATTTCTGGGTCAAAACCACCTATTTTCGTCCAGGCTTTTTTGCTGAACATGGAGGCAGAAGAGAATAAATTTCTTATCAGTAGGGCTGAAACATCATGGGAAGGCGTTTTTTCGATAGAACTACTGTCTCCAAAAATACGCATCCATGAAGTAATAAAGCCGAGGCTCGGGTCGCAGAGAAAACACTTAAGAGCTTTTTCTATGAATGTTTTTTGGAATTTATCATCGGCGTCAAGACAACAAATATACTCACCTTTAGCTTCCTCAACTCCAATATTATAGGTTTTCGCTGAACCTTTATTGACTGTGTTCTTGATTAGCTTCACTTTGGGATATTTTTTTCTTAATCCGTAAATTTTCTTCAAGGCTGCTTGATCACTCGAGTAATCATCGACGACTATGACCTCAATATTTTTATAGGTTTGGTTAAGACAGCTTGCGATAGCTTCATAGATATAGTCTGCTAGATTATAATGAGCGATAATAATTGAGATAAGTGGGGTCGATTTCATTTTTAGATTTTAATATCTTTTAGTTTTAAAGCAGTTATCCAAGTTTTCATTTTATTAACCGTAGGCAAAAGATAATTTTTTAGACTTTCAGGATAATCTTTCTTCAACGAGTCAAGATTGCAGACGAACTGATCATACATCGATAGATATGAATCTTTTTTTATAGCTTCACACGCTTTGTCTATTAGATCGCAAAATCTGATATTCACTATGTGAGCGTAATGCTCTTGTCTGATGTTTTTTTCAAGAGAAGAGTCTTTATGATGATAAATCAACGATTCTCCTACAGACAGAGCATCGCCCTTAATATCGATAAGTTTTTTACAGATGTAGCCGCCCCAAATATCACCATATCGGTCAATTTGCCAGTTGGGAATTATGGGTTCGTTCATCGGCAGTTGATAGATAGCCGGTATGATTTCCTTTTTCATAATTATATTCATAGAACAGAGAGAAACAAACGGGCCTTTATCAACGATAACTTGGCGATAGTTCAACTTAATTTCGTTAAATGAAAATTTTTCTAGGTAGAGCTTGTCAACGGCATTAATATCGAAAACACCTTTCCAGAGGCCGAGATTAAAAACAATATTTCTTTTAATCGTTTTATTATATTTATAATCTTTGGGTCTTCCTCTTTCCTCATACGGAAAACCTCGTGGAAAAATCTCAATATCTTGATCATATAAATCAAGAGGATTATAAAAACGGTGCGAAGTAGTAACCAGCGGTAATTCTTTTATCCCAAGACTAGTCTCCGCCTTATTTTGATAATTGTCAAACACCTGACAGTCATCATCGAGACAGACGATTGTCTCATTATCTTCTGCAAGATGATACGCCATCAATAATCCCAAATCTCGACAGACGCCATTCTTTTTTGGTATGCAGGATTCAAGATCTCCCAAAATTCGTTTTTTATCAGAATAGTGAAGGACAGTAACCTCGTCAGCATTAACTGTAATTCGCTCCTCATCAGTATCGTCAACAACAATAATTTTATTACCGCGATTTAATAGAGGCTTAAGATATTCTAGATTAATATTTCGGATTGACGGAATAACGATAATCATAATTTAATATTTTACATCAAATGATATAATTATGAAGTGAAAAAGAATGTCATTGTCACCTGCGCCAATGGTAAAATCGGTGACTTCGTCGTCGACCACTGGTTAAAATCACTCAAAGACAACGTCAACCTCAAAAATATCGACATAGTTGTCATCGACTACGGCTTAACAAACTCCCAAAAAAACAAACTGAAAAAAGAAAAAGTAATTATTTTTGAAGGAATAAAAAAATACCACATCGTCAACAAAAGATTCTTTGATCTTGGTAGATATCTGTCTGAAAACAGTTACGACCAGGTCTTATTTATCGACGGCGGCGACACCATATTCCAAGAAGACATCTCCCACTTATTTAACCAAGATAAAAAGATATTCCGCGTTGTTCCTTTGGGAATGGAGGTCTTATTTTTCCAATGGTTTTTGCTAAATAATTTTGAAGAGGGCATCAAAAATAAAATCTGGCAAGTGGTAAAAAACAAACCTGTAATTAATGCCGGAGTAATTTTTGGACCAAGCGATAAATTTATTATCTTAACAGACCTGATGAAAAAACTTATCAAAAATAAAAATAGTTTTGGACCTGACCAGATTATCTTAAACTATTATTTATACAAAAATAAAAATTTTAAATTGATCAATAATAAATACAACTTCATGATGGCAACCGAAGAAAAAGGTTTTTTAGTCAAAAAAGGAATTTTTTATAAGCCAACCGGTGAAAAAATCGCCATTGTTCATAATGCCGGACAGATGGATATAACAAGGCCGATCAAGAACTTTGGTTATGGAAGAGACTTCAATCAAATAAAACATCTTATCTACAATCTGAAGAAAACCCAATATAAAATCCTCGGGGCTTACAAGAAAATCTTCTCCGACTAAACTTTAAAGACCTCAACGTTTTCATGAACTATTTTGTCGACCTTGACGCCAACGCTTTGACCCTTTTTAGCATTTTCTATCTGTTTGTGCTCTTCTTGAATCGAGGAAATTGCCTGTTGGAATAATTCTTCGCCGTCTCCATGTCTGACAAATTTCAAAGTATCGCCGACGGCAAAAGGAGCGGTCACTTCAATGATCGCGACACCCAAATGATTGTAGTAGTGGGAAACCTTGCCTATTTTTTTATCGGCCATAATCTCTCACCGCCTATCTATCTTTATTTTAACAGGTTTTAATATCCCATTCCACCCATTCCAGGCATACCACCACCCATAGGAGCGGCTGGAGGATTTTTCTCCGGTAAATCGGTGACGAGCGCCTCGGTTGTCAAAATCATCGACGCGACCGAGATAGCATTCTGAACCGCTGTTCTCACTACTTTTAGAGGGTCGATAATGCCGGCTTTAACCATGTCAATTGGTTTTGCCTCTTCAACCGACCCGAGGACAAGAACGTCAAAACCCATTCCCTCGCCAGATACCTCGCTTGCCTTAGCTAAAAGCTGACCCGGATCGACTCCGGCATTCTCCATCAACTTCATAAAAGGAGATTTAAGAGCCCGCTTAACTAGGTCATAAGCGATTTTTTCATCTGCTGAAACTTTTCCAAGCTTATCGCTATTCATCTTTTGACTAATATTCAAAAGGGCCACGGCCCCACCTGGGACAATTCCTTCTTCAAGAGCTGCCTTGGTCGCAGCCACTGCATCAACAGCTCTTTCCTTCTTATCTTTCATTTCAATTTCAGTAGCAGCGCCGACATTGATGACAGCGACTCCACCTGATAGTTTTGCTAGTCTTTCCTGCAGTTTTTCTCGGTCAAACTCACTTGTCGTCTCTGACAGTTCTCTTTTGATTTGAGTAATTCTTGCCTCGATACTGGCTTTTTTTCCTTTTCCGCCGATAATCGAAGTGTTTTCTTTGTCTGACTTAACTTTATCAGCTCTTCCACAGTCCTCAACCTCAACGCTTTCTAATTTTTTACCCAGATCTTCAGAAACTACTATTCCCCCGGTCAAAATAGCAATGTCTTCAAGTATTTCTTTTCGTCTGTCGCCAAATCCGGGCGCTTTGACAACAAGCGCGTTAAATGTTCCACGGAGCTTATTGACGACCAATGTTGCCAAAGCTTCACCTTCAACTTCATCGGCGATGATAACCAAGTTTTTGGAAACCTTAACAAACTTTTCCAAAAACGGAAGCAAGTCAGAAACTGCGGTAATTTTTTTGTCAGTGATTAAAATATAGGCATCTTCGACTTCAGCTACCATTTTGTCCGTATCTGTAGCAAAATAAGCTGAAGCGAATCCCCGGTCAAACTGCATACCTTCTTTGTGGTCGACAGTTGTTTCTAATCCTTTTCCTTCTTCAACTGTGACAACACCGTCTTTTCCTCCAACTGCTTTTAAGGCATCGGCAATTAACTTACCCAGGTCTGGATCGCCGGCAGAGATAGTGGCAACGCTTGAAGCGTCGGCCAAAGTAATCTGTTTTCTAGATTTTCTCAACTCTTCAACGACAAAATCACCGGCTTTTCTTAACCCTCTTTGCATTATCATCGGGTTGGCTCCGGCAGTAATCATCTTTAGTCCTTCTTGGACCAATGATTGGGCTAAGACCGTCGCCGTTGTCGTTCCGTCGCCGGCAACGTCAGCCGTCTTGGAAGCAGCTTCTTTAACTAGTTGAGCCCCCATATTTTCAAAAGTGTCTTCAAGCTCGATCTCTTTGGCAACGGTGACGCCGTCGTGGACGACATTTGGCGCTCCCCATTTTTTGTCAAGGGCGACGTTTCGGCCTTTTGGCCCTAAAGTAGTCGCGACTGCGTCTGCTAACTTGTTAACACCATCGAGAAGTTTTTTTCGAGCATCGCTGCCGTATTTAATTTGTTTTGCCATAATTTTAATTTACAATTTATAATTGTACGGACAGGACAGTGTCCTGTCCCTACAGGATTAACTTACAATTGCCATAATGTCTTTCTGCTCAATCAAAAGCCATTCTTCGTTTCCGACTTTGACTTCGTTTCCTCCCCATTTTTTGTAAAGGACCTTTTGGCCGACTTTGACGACTATTTCTTCGCCTTTTTCATCGTCACCGCAACAGCCATCTCCGCAGCAATTTTTTCCCGGCCCGACCGCCATGATTTCACCAACTTGGGGTTTTTCTTTGGCTGAATCTGGAAGAACGATTCCTGATGGAGTCCGGGTCTCGCCTTCTAATGGCTTAACTAATACATAATCAAAAAGAGGTTTGATTTTCATGCTAAAATAAATTTATAATTGATAAGTGAAGTATTTATAATAAATTTTTTTCATTTTGTCAATAGGAAGTTTAGTCTGCTAACGATATGGATGATCAAAAAAGCTTGTCAGAAATAGAAAAACTTAAAACTGCTTTGCAGTCTTCTGACTTACCTGCTAATCTTCATGAAAAGGCTGGCGAGCAAATCGAAAGAATCAGTTTGGCTCTAAAATACGGCGGCAATCTTTCTCAATTGGATATTACTACTAAATACATCGACTGGATCACCCATCTTCCCTGGAATAAGAAAAGCGAGGATGTCTTAGATATAAACCACGCCAAGCAGATTTTAGATAAAAATCACTACGGATTACAAAAAATCAAAGAAAGAATTCTTGAATATCTATCGATCTTATTAATTCAGAAGCAAAAAATGTCAACCGAGGCCTATCATGCGCCGATTCTTTTTTTCGTCGGCTTGGTGGGAACGGGCAAAACCACTCTGGCCAAGTCTATTGCCGAAGCCTTGGGTAAAAAATTTGTCCGGATTCCTTTTGGAGGTCTTTCTTCGGCTTTGGACTTACGCGGACAATCAAAAACCTCATCGGAAGCCGAACCAGGAATGTTAATGAGGGCTATAAGACGAGCTGGTGTTCGGAACCCTGTCGTCTTGCTTGATGAATTAGACCGCATCACTCCTGAATCGCGCGCCGCCATCATGGGAGTATTAATTGAACTTTTAGACCCGGAGCAAAATAATGCTTTTAACGACTATTTTATCGACTATCCTTTTGATCTCTCCCAGGTGCTGTTTATTGCGACCGCCAACAACACCAATAATATTTCAACAGCAGTTATGGACAGACTTGAGGCCATTACTATGCCCTCCTACACTGACGAAGAAAAAATCAATATTGCCAAAAATTTCGTCCTCCCCCGCTATCTCAAGGAGACAGGATTGACAACAGAAAATATAAAAATAGAAGACAGTCTTTGGCTCAAAATCACCCGGCCTTTGGGATTTGACGCTGGGATAAGAAGCTTGGAACGGACTGTAGAAGGCATTGTCCGTAAAGTTGCCTTAAAAATCGTCTCCGGCCAAGGACAGAGCTTTGTAATTAATGAAAATAATGCAAAAGAATACCTCCCATAATTTTCAATTACCAATTTACAATTTTCAATAAATTTACAATGTTCCAATTATCAATTGGAAAATTGAGTCATTGAAAATTCAATGTAAATTGAAAACTGAAAATTGAAAAATTGCTTTAGGTATATCTATCAGCTACTTTTGAAGCTCCATAGGAATCGGGCTTGATTTTTACTTCATATCCGCTTCCCCGAATCATGCCGACGACTTCTGTGATCAAATCTCTCGTTTCGCCGTTGTGACCGATATCTACGTGGATCTGAATGTCATACTTGGAAATTCCGTTGGTCTTGAAAAAGTTGACGAAGTTTTCCGAAGTTTCAAGGGACATGGTTGCTTCCTGATAAATCCGCTCCTTGAGGGAAATCTTCTTGTCTTGAACGATTCTTTTCCAAAAATAAATTCCCCCCCAGCCGACACGGTGGATAATCAGAGCCGAAACAAAATCATATTTATTATTTTCTATTTTTTGCGAGTCGGTGCCGACGATGATCTCGTATTTGCCTTTTTTGTCGACCTTCATGAAGTCGGAAACAATGTTTTTGAGTTTTTCTAAATCGACCTGACCGTAAGTGGGACTATGATAGAACATATAAACTGATTCTTAGATTTTATCACAAAATAGTGCGGAGGGTAGAGGATTTGAACCTCTGTAGGGGAGAACCCCTCGGGTTTTCGAAACCCGTGCAATTGGCCGCTATGCGAACCCTCCTAGTTATTTATTTTACCAAAGCTCATACTAAAATTGAGCTTATCATGATGCTTAATACAAATATTAATATTCCTCCCAAAATATCTATAAGATAATGTTGTTTTGTAAATAAAGTTGAGATGCTAATAACAAAACCAACTGTGAATATTTGTAATGAATAAGCGGAAAAAGCAAGTATAAGAAAATATGAACATATTAGAGTGCCAAAGATATGAGCGCTTGGAAAACCGTTTGTATCATCATCTATGCTATAAATAAATGAAGTAATTTTGCTAAAAATATTTTTACTTTTTATTATCGGTCTTCTGACGCCATTGGGGAAAAAATACCAGAATAAACCTGCCAAGATATAAGAAATAATGTATAACACAAAAAACTTATTAATATATTGGGTTTTCCACAAGTAAATTATTGCCACTAAAATCCAGACGAAATAACCTAAATAAGGAATTATAAAAATTGGTAAAAAAGGAATTCTATCGTCTATTTTAAGCCTCCAATAGTATTTGGATTTTCTTTTGTTTAATGGGATATAAAGGCTTTTTACCGCTAAAAAGATAGTTAGTAAAAGTATTTTAGTCATCCTTATATTATAATAAGATTAAATTCATGGCGCGTTGGCGAAGAGGAAACGCAGGTGTCTGCAAAACACCTACTGCGCCGGTTCGATTCCGGCACGCGCCTCCAGATTGCGACTTGTCGGGCGGCGCAGCAGCGCCGCCCACTGATCCGGAAGGTCACAATCGACTATTCTGTTTTTTAGGATGAGGTTCGAGCCGGTCTTTTTTAGGAACTCTCTTTTTTGAAAAAGATTTATATTGTCCGATGCGATTTTATCCGCAGTCAATGCTGTGTTGAAGAATTCCCTCATAGGTTCGAGCCACTTATTTGGTGATTGTTCAAGAGTATTGATTCTTTGCTCAATTGTCTTCTTTGAAGAAAAAAGATTTTCTTTCTTTATAAGGTAATCTTCCCGACTAACTACATTGTCCAAGTAGGAATCAAGAAGTTTACTCAACTTTTCATTAATACTTACCAAATCTTTTTTGAACTCTTGAACAATCACCAACACTTCTGACCGCTGTTGGCGCCTGTCCTCTTCAAGCCTTTTTATAAGCCAATCGTGGTCAGAAGTGGACAAAGAAACTTTTTGAATATGTTGGTTGAGTTGGGCGGTTAAAATCTCTTGACGGATGAAAGGTTGGGAGCAGGAAGAAAGCTTACTTTTACGGGTACACCTATAATAGATAAAATCAACTGTATGGTTAACGGTCTCGTAACGTCTGATATGATGTTCCGCTGTAACCATCATCCCACATTCTCCACATTTGATAAGGCCGGTGAACGGGAAGTCAAGAGATTTTTGAGGATAAATATGAGTCTTTCTTTTGATAACCGCCTGTACTTCATCAAAAAGTTTCTTTGTAATAAGTGGCTGGTGGATTCCTTGATAGATTTCCTTATTAAAGCGAAAAAAACCACAATAAAAGGGGTTTGAGAGGATAAAGGTAATTCGACTTTTATGAATTGGAATATCTCCCCGAGAGATAACACCTTTAGATTCTAAAAAGAGACTTAGGCTCTCAAAAGTCGAATTACCTTTTGAATAGATTTCAAAAAGTTCTTTGATAATTGGAGCGACTTTGGGATCTATAATAGCTTTCTTGTTTAACCTGTCATTTAAATATCCCAATGGAGCGAGGCCAGCACACTCACCCCGTCTAACTTTTTGTCTCAAACCCCTTTTAGTATTTTCGCTCAAGGAATCCACATAGTATTTACTTTGACCAAAAGCAATTGATAACATGAAAAGTCCCTGCGGGGTATTCTGAAACCAGAAAGTCGGGAACTTCAAGTCAGATAGAATATTACGATCAAGTAAATAGACAATACGACCAGAGTCAACTGCGTTTCTAGCTAATCTATCAGGGTGCCAAGCCAGAATGCCTTGAGCTTCGCCCTTTTCAATTCTATCCAACATCTGATTAAATAATTCCCGACCTGGAACTTTAGCTGTTTTACTCTCAATGATAGTATCAACTATATTTAACCCCTCTTTCTCTGCAAAGGTACGAAGCTCATCAATCTGGGCAGGGATAGATAGCAGTTGATGCTCGGCGTCGTCAGTCGACTTTCTGGCATAGAGAAAATATTTTGAAGCTGGAGCAGGACTTTTCATGTTATTAGATTAAAAAAATGTCTAATTGCAAAATAATAATACGCCTCTATAAATATTTTTCAATATCAATATTTATCTCACTGATACAAAAGTAAGTACTAAGTACGGACTAAGTAACGGATAGCTCGTTATTAGACATTTTTTTAAATAAAACTTCCTTTTTTTATTGCTTTTGGTCAAACCAACCGCTTGGCGGTGGTAAAGATATAAAATCGCATCCTCCCGCCCTAAGCGGGAGAATGTTTTAGTAAAAAAAGGGTAGGACAATATAAATCTTTTTGAAAAAAACTAAAAAAGACGAATGAAGAATAGTGGATTGTGACCTTCCGGATCAGTGGGCGGCGCTGCTGCGCCGCCCGACAAGTCGCAATCTGGAGCCATTATACAAAATAGCTCGAACTCATTTTATCAAAAATTCATAGACCAAACAATCGGCACTTTTCTTTTAGAGATTGCGACACTTCGCTTTGTTTTTTGCGACATGACGAGCTTCAAATATGGGGGCTGGGGACTGTGGGAGGGCTAACGATCAGGGCCGATGGATTAAGGACTTGGGGACACTGGGGAACTTCAAGCTTTCAACCAACCAGCCAACCAACAAGCCAGTCAGTCAAACTCCCAACCCTTCGACTCCTTCAATGAAACTCCGGACAAGTCCGCTCAGGGTAAACCAACCGACTGGCCATTCTGTCAGCCAGCTGAACTTTCAAACACAAACACGCCCTCGCTAATCGCTCGGGCACCTCCGCCTCCTTGATTGACAACTGGTCGGCGGAAACAAAGGTACTATTATAGTAGCTCGCCCGGCTCAACTCCAACAAGTCCATCCCTCGCTCAGTCGCTCGGGATTCTTTTCCTCCTCCGCTTTTCGCTACGGAGGACAGGTCCGCCTCCGCTTCGCTCCGGCGGTTTTCGACTCTCTCCATTTTCCAATTTGGGGGATCGGCA
>LBST01000004.1 GCA_000991135.1 Candidatus Roizmanbacteria bacterium GW2011_GWC1_37_12
GGATACTTTAATCATACTAAAATTATGAAATATTAACTTTGGAGCATTATATCAATTTAAAGTAGTTAATTCAGACCCATTTTTTGAAACTTAAGCCTACTTTGTATTAATTAATAGAAGGGAGGTGAAAAATATGAAAAACAAAATTTTAACTTTAAGTTTAATGGGGCTAGTTCTTAGCGGGCTATTTCTTGCTCCAAAAGATGTTGATGCCTACAGAGGCGATCCGGCCATCAAAGGTCCTTATTATTCTGAAGAAAGACACGCAGCTATGGAGAAAGCTTTTGAGTCAAACGACTACAATGCCTGGAAAAATCTGATGAACGGCAAAGGAAGAGTTCCCCAAGTTGTCAACAAAGACAATTTTTCTAAATTTGCCCAAATTCATAAATTAGTCGAGCAGGGAAAGACTGCTGAAGCGAATAAAATAAAAGCGGAATTAGGACTAGGTTTAAGAAATGGAACGAGTTATAGAATGGGAAATAAATGAACTATTGTTCATTGCCGGCCCCGACGCTACGTCGGGGTTTCGGCATGGGAAAAATAGTAAAATAATATATGTCAGATGAAGAATTGATTACAAAAATAAGGACAAAAGACAAAGAACTGTATGCGGAAATCATCAGAAGGTATGAAGCAAAACTTTTAAGATACGCCAACTATTTAATCAACGATAAAGATAAGGCGGCCGATATTGTTCAGGAGGCTTTTATTAAGGCCTATATCAATCTTAACGGATTTGAAGTTAAGAAAAAGTTTTCCAGTTGGATATATAGGATCGTCCACAATCAGGCGGTTAATTTTATTAAAAAAAATAAAAAAGAAGTTCCACTGATTGAAGCGATTGACCTGTCCGGCGGAAAAAATGTTGAAATAGATTTTGAAAAAAAAGGAGATGATAAAAATGGTACACAACTGTTTAGAACAAATTCCAATTATCTATTCTGAATCTTTAGCTCTTTTTTTCCTTGACGAAAAGTCCTATGAGGAGATAAGCGATATTTTAAGAATTCCCATGGGGACAGTGGCCGTGAGAATAAATCGTGCTAAAATTTATATGAAAAAAATATGCGAAACAAAAAAATAAACATTACTGAAAAAGTAATGAAAAAAATCAAAAACGAAAAAATTACAATGAGGCCGAAGTGGTATTTTTGGCTGGGATCGGCCGTTTTATTTGCCGCGATTGTCAGTTTAATGATTGTTACAGTTTTTTTAATCAGTCTGATCACTTTTTCATTAAGAAACCGCGGGGGTCCGATGGCCATAGTTAGATATCAGCAAATCGTCAGTAACTTTCCTTGGTGGGCGGTAGTTGTTTCAATTTTGGGACTGATTTCAGGAATAACTCTCTTGAAAAAATACGATTTTTCCTACAAAAAAAACTTTTGGTTGGTTGCGGGAGGATTTGTATTAGCTGTTATTTTGGCAGGAATTCTGATAGATATTTTGGGATTTGACAATATATGGATTAGAAGAGGACCGATGAAAAAATTCTATCAGCAATACCGTTTATCTCCTCATCAATACAGAAATCAAAGGTTATAAAATAATTAACCGATTGAGATTTGTGTTATTTGCAGTAATCACTGGTTTTTCCGCTTTGGTAGTCGGAGGACGGGAGAGACAAAATAGTTGATCTATCTTTGGGTGATATCCAGTCAAACCAACAGACAGCATAACTTTCGATTTCGTAAGTATGTTTATCCGCCCAAACCGGATTCTTTGACGACTCATTTTTTTGCCTATAGTCGTATACCCCCCAGTCGACAAATGTGTTAAAACCTTTTAACTCAATTGGTCCGCCTCGGGTTAATCCTACGGCAGTGGCAATAACTTCGCTTTGTTTTACTTTTATGGGGGGATAAACTTCTGTCGTCCGGGAATCCAGTCCCTTGGGAAGGGGAAACTTTTCCGCAATTTTTTGAAACTTAGGGGTAAGGGTAAGCAGATGTCCGAAACGATATTTGATTCCGCAGGGGTGGGAAAAATCAAACGTATATTGGATTTCTCCGTTTACCGGATAACGGGCACCGGCAGTTACTTCGGAATCATAGGGAGCGATGACTTTGATTTCGTCAGGTCGTGAATTGTCAAACCTGAAACCCCCGTGTGGTTTATATTCTCCGCCCCGATCCTGTCCGGGATAAAGGATGGACGTGGCGCGACTCAGATCGACAGGCATTTTGAAAATAAACGGCGACGGGCAGACTGTTTTTGATTGAGTGAGTTTTTTGACAAGAGGTGGAGGAAGAACTTTTTCCGGAGTCCTGATTATCCCGGCAATTATGAAAAGAACAAACCCAAGTAGAATAATAAGCAAGACTTTTTTCATTAAATTCACTATAACATAAACTTTAAAGGGAACCTTTAAGATAATCGTCTTTTAGCCATTTCTATTCTTTTCGAGTAAGTAATATTCCAATGAAGAAGAAATCTCAATATACTTCCTTCTTTATTAAAAGGATTTTTAAAATAGTTTTTTCTAAACTTGTCTTGAGCTGTAATCACTCCTCTCGGATTATCCACTCTATTAATAGAATATTTATCAGCAAAATATTCAATAGACCATCTGATTATTTGGATGCAGATTAGACTAAAAAATATTGAAACTAAAAAAGAGCCAAGTAAATTTAGTTCAAATACTTTAATTAAATAAAGTCCGGAAAAGATAAAAACAAGCTCAATGATAAAAGCTTCGAGATTGTGCCAGAGGACGCAGTGCCCAGCTTCATGAAGAATCACCCACTCGAGTTCGTCTCTGTTTAGATTTTTATACAGGCCTTCGGACAATATCATCTTCGGCCAAAAGGGCAAACCGGCCATCAGACCGTACATCTTTTTATCGTGAAATAAAGTTATATTCAAGAGTGATAATCCGGTTTTTTTCTTGACTGTTTTATTAATCCAAGAATCTTTAATAGAAGAGGTTTTAATTTTTTTACCAACAATCAGTTTTGAAAAACTATATATCTGAAACCAGTTAGTAATTATTAGAAAGATAATAATAAATATAATTACTTTTATAATAAACAGGTCCATTATGGTTAATTATATTACATAGAATTATATAACCTGATTTTCTCCATTTCTTGCCTTATTTGTTGAACTAATTAAAAGTGGCGAAAAGATTTTTTATGCCCTCCCAAAATTTTTGTAGAGGTGACAGGGTGCCTTTAATGAAAGTGGTGATGGGGCCAATAGTTCCAGATTTCGTAAATGAAAATGATGCATCGCTGTCATCATCGGCAACAGGGTTATCGCTTTCATAAATGATAACCCTAAGCATATAGCCACCGCCCTCTTTCGCCTTTAGAGCATTAAGTGTTTTTGGATCTTGATAGCTGTCGATATTAACGCTTATCGAAACTTTATCGCCATTTACATTTAATGATTCTCGCCCGATAGTTTCCCCCAAGAGTTTGCCGTCTTGCCAAAGTTGAAGGGCGGATTCATATTGAATTAGCTTATAAGGATCTAGATCGCTATAAGAAAACTGAACATTTGCTCCCTTGCCGAGCTCAAAGGTCTCCCCTCCGTTTGGAGTGATGAGGGTAACATGAGGCTTTCCGCTCGGAGGGCCGGCGGTAAAAGTAAAATCGCTGTCGCTTTCGTCAACTGCAACTAATTTCCCGTCGAGTAAAGCCACCACACGTACACGGTATCCGGACCCGGCTGTGGCAACAAAGTAATTTGATGGTGTCCCTCCGCCAACATAGTAAGCTCCAGCCTGATATTGGGGCATACCAAAACCAGTCTCAATATTTTTAAAACTGAATGCTTGGGGACTTGCGTTTATATTTCCAACCTTTTTGCCGTTTCGCCAAAGCTCCAGCTGGAACTCGTACTTCCCGTCCTTGCTTTTGTCGAGATAAATTGAAAAAGGGATTTTCTGAAAGGCTCCGTCAAGGGCAATACTTTCGCCGCCATTGGGAGAAATAACTCGCACGTAATAAGCCGGGGCCACAAGGCCAATTCCCCGAGGTATCTGACTAGGTTGGGTTTGGAGTTGAATCGTTTTCGGAATGTTGTATTGTATTCCCTGGGTAATTGACATCAGAGGAATAAGAAAGAGAAGAGAAATGCTAAAGATTACAGCCGATACGTAACCTAAAGATCTCATTTCCACATTATACTCTTCTTGCCATACTGATTCTATTCTGATGAATTGGCCACCTGTGGATATTCTCGGCGATTGATGGTATACTTGATCTATCCAAATGGCAGATAAAAAATACAGTAATCCGTGCCCACGCTGCGGAAAAGAAAGAATATTCGTCAAAACATGGAAAGAAAAAATAGGATATTCAACAATTACGACTACAGAGACTGCCTGTCCGGATAAAGAATGTCAAAAAATCGTCGTCAAGGGCAATAAAAACCAAAAAGACAAATACGAAGCTGCCCAGTTAAGGCGAAAACAAGGCTTCAACCGCCACAAAAAATCCCGCTAGATTTTTTTCGCAAAATCTTCTTTTCTTGGGCGCGGATCCAATTCTCTTTTGAGCAAAGATTGATCGATAACTGCGTAGTCGCCCAACTTTCCTAAAGCGATAATAACAAACGGGTTATGGGCTTTTTCAATATTTAACAATTTTATCAACTTTTTTTCGTCAAACTCGCCCATCTGGCGGGTATAGTAACCCAAATGCTGGGCCTGAAGCGTCAACGACATCACTGCTGCTCCAAGGTCATGACGAAAGTAAGCTTTTCTGCCTTTTACTTTTTCGATAAAACAAGCAACGACTAAAATCGGTGCTTTTTCGGCATAACGATTGTATTCTCCCAGACAAGAAACGATTTTTTCAAAAGACTGCTCGCCTTTTTTTGCCCAGTAAAAATACCAAGGCTGAAAATTCCACCCCGAGGGTGTCCAGCGGGCGGCTTCGAAAATTGAGCTTATGTCTTTTTCCGGAATTGGTTGACTAGAAAAATGCCTCGGGCTGAATCGCTCTTCAATCTCCTTGATGACAGAATAGCGGGGTTGGGGTTTTCTAATTTTAAAGATATCTTCTTTTGTTGCCTTCATGTTTTTTACAAACTCCTTACTGCTTGTTCAACATCAGGCGAGGTGCCTTTGAAGTGGACTTTGCCGTTTTGGACTTCCAATTTCTCGATATTATAGCTGGGCTGCCTTTCCTTGATCACCGATTCGACTAAATCATTAATTCCGGGGCCGTATTGATTAACTAGGTTTTGCGGAACAGGAATGTTCGCGATGTTGGCTGATTGAATATTGACATGTCCAAGGTTGTTGATGATTGAACCCGACGCTTTAAGATAAACAGGAATGTTGATATTGGGAATCTTAAATTTTGCCGCCGCTTTGACGACGTCCTGGTAAGAAACTCCTAAGACCACTAAATAGTTAACGGCGTCGTTATAGTTAACAATCGCTGTTCCTTCAACCGAACCGTCACGATTAACTCTAATCTGGACATTGCGAAAAGGAAAATAAATATATTGCTTACGACGGTTATCAGCAGCGGCTGTCAACTCCGAGCTGTTAAAATATTGGTCGACCGGGTGAGCTCCGGAAACGATCAAAGTTCTACCTGTCCCTGAATTTGTAGGGAGGGCTTCAAATTTGACATCAAGTTTGGAATACATCGACTTTAGATCAGCTTGGGTATAAGTAATACCAAGATTTTTTGCTTGGGAAAAATAAAAAAACGCTCCGCCAATCAAAAGACCAAAAAACAAAAAAAGAGAAAGAATAAGTTTCATAGGATGCGATTATTATATCAAAACGGCAGGGTCAACGGAATATCTTTCGTCTCCTGATTTTCTAGATACTTTTTCCAGTCAACTTTGATTGACATTTTCCCACCCGGAGTCAAATAAAAAATCTCCCCTGTTTTTACCCCGTATTCAAAAAGCTCCCTTGTAAACATGACGTCGTCCAGGCAGTATTTTTTCAACTCGTCGATCCTGCCTTCGTTATACAAATTTATAGCCTGAAAACCGTGGCCGGTTTTTTTCTTGCCCAAAGTCGCTCCGATGACTTCGTTTAAAGAAATCCTCCGTCCGATTTTTTCTTTGATGTCGTCGAGGATGTCAAAAGGAGTAAAGACGTCGACGCGGCCGGGATAATAAGACTGAAGAACAAGGATGTCAAAGTTGGCGACGTTATAACCGATGATATATGAGGCGGCCTCAAGAATCGGAAACAGCTGATTGAGTTCTTTTTCTTCAAATACTTTGCCCTGCGACTCTTTGTAATCGTAAATGGCAACAACTGTTATGCCCAGTTTTTTTGGATCATCATAATCACGAAAGCTGTATTTGGTCTCAAGATCGAGAACGACCGGAAATTTTTTCATATTAATTGGTTTTCTTTTTTTTTGCCTCTTTAAAGATCTCGACCTCAAGCAGACTCTGGCGGGGAATTCTTTCCCAATGCAGGTTAATCCTATTCAAGTCTTGCTGGTATTTTGCATAGATGTCGTCAAATACCTTCATGAATAAGTCCTTATTCTTGGCTGTCAACCGGTAAAATTCTTTCTGGAAAAACTCATCCAGTTTTCCTAGGCTCCACAGTGTTTTCACAAATTGCTCATTATTGAGGTTGACGGCTGACAGATCCCCCTGGATTGGCCTGACTTTAAACTTCATCATCTGAACTTCCTCGTACATTTCCGTAAACGGCGGCTTCTTGTCTAAAGATTTTTTAAAATCGCTGATTAAGTCTAAAATGTCCTTGTCTGTTCTTTTCTTCATAGGCTATAATTATTATATGTTGAGGCAAAAATTACAAGACGATTCTCTGGCCGCCCTAAAAACCGGCGACAAAGAAAAGCTCTCTGTCCTTCGCTTTATTATAGCGCAAATCAAAAACAAGGAAATTGACAAAAATCCGCCAGCTGGCGGAGAACTCAATGACGAAGAAACATTAGTGGTCTTAAAAAAGATTGCCAAAGAACTAAAAGAATCGATTGAAGCCTTTGAAAAGGGGAATAGACCTGATCTGGTTAAGGAAAATAAAAAACAGCTTGTGGTTGTTTCTCAATACTTGCCAGCGGAAATAACCGAGGAAGAATTAAAAAAAGAAATTGAAAAGATAATTGCTGATAATAAGGCTATCTACGATCAAAACCCCAAGGCGATTATTGGTATTTGCATGAAACAACTTAAAGCAAAGGCAGACCGTCCCGAATCATGAAAGCACTGTCTACTTATGGAAATCATTAAAAAACTTTTTTTTGCTCTGTTAATTATTTTTCTATTTTCTTCTCTCGCGCCCAATGTCTTTAATTATCGAAATAAGCTGACATTTTACCAGCAAACAAAAAAAGACTTGGAGGAAGAAGAAAAACGCTCCATCGAACTGAAAACCGAGATTGTCAAGAAAAAAAGCGCAGACGAAGTGGAAAAAACCATCAGAAATAAGCTCAATCTGTTGAAGAAAAACGAAATCGCCCTCATCGTCCCCTCACCCTCCCTGTTTCCTAAAGTGACGCCGACTCCTGTCCTTGCCAACTGGCAGATGTGGTGGCAGGTGTTTTTTAAGTAGTTTGACTTTTGTAAATCGGCCAGACCTGGCAAAACCAGTCGCTCGTTTCTTTAATTTTTCGACCGTCTAAGATCATTCCACCTAAATAAATACACGAACTCTCCCAACTGATTAACATCTGGGCAACGGTGAAATGAAGAACCAGTTTTTGGAAGCTGTTTAGTTTTTTATAATCTCTAAAGTAATTAGTCGCCAACCGCCTAAGATACAACATTCCTTTCTTTTTAGTAGGATAAAACTCTGTAGCTAACTTATCATTAAATAGATCCGGGAATGTTTTTTCATACTTCTGTAAATCTTCTTCTAAATCTTTATCTTTAAGAAATAAAAATTCTTTTTCTGAAAAAAGATATTTTATTTTTGCCAGTCGTCTATTAATTGTTTTATAGGAAGATTGTTTAGTCTCTGTAAAACATTAATTAAATATTTTTTATATTGATATTCTGTTTGGGAAACGATAAGACAAGCTAATAATTTAATCTCTTGAGAAGAATAACTAAGTTTAACTAATTTTCTTATAACCTTCTCGTACTCTTTGGAAACGTTCATCAAAGGATTTTTATCATCAGTAACAATCTCTCCTACTCGCAACATGTTTTTATTTTACTATATTCGTCACCCTACGGGTGACGAGGCTAAACCCAAGCCTTAATGATTTGTCTACGCTTCGCTAGATTTCTCGCCTACGGCTCGAAATGACAGAAAACTCAAGTATAAGAAACAATACAAATAACGATTTATAAATTTTTTAGGTATAATTAGTGTGTTCTTTAATATTACGGGGTAGTGTACGGCCGCACAGGAGGCTCATAATCTCCTAGACCGTGGTTCGACTCCCGGCCCCGTAACATTAGAATTCGTTTTTAAAACGAAGTTTTAGAATTACGAATTCTTATGCCCTCCAAATATCGCTCTTCAACACGCCGAGCGGATAGCGATGAGTTCAGTGTTGAAGCAAGATGTGGAGGGCAATGATATACTTAATCCATGGATAATTTCCTGCTGTCCGTCATCATCCCTGTTTATAACGAAGAAAACAATATTAAACCCCTTCTTGACCGCCTTATCCCTGTTGTCAAAAAACATAACTACGAGATCATTTTTGTCGACGACGGAGCGACTGATAAAACCGCCCTGCTGATAAAACAGCAAATAAAAAAAAATCAAAACATTAGGTTAATTTCCTTTTACCGCAACTTCGGCCACCAGATGGCCTTATCGGCCGGATATGAAATTGCCCGAGGTGACGCTGTCGTATCCATTGATGCTGATCTTCAGGATCCGCCAGAAGTGATCGACAGCATGATAAAAAAGTGGCAAAGAGGGGCGAGTATTGTCTATGCCAAAAGAAACGAAAGGTATGGCGAGAGTTATTTCAAATTAAAAACCGCCTCACTTTTTTATAAATTAATTAACTTTCTTTCTGACACCCCTATTCCGACTGAGGTCGGTGATTTCAGACTTTTGGACAAAAAAGTAGTTTTATACCTCAACAACTTAAAAGAAAAACCGAGTTTTTTGCGAGGACTGGTTGCTTGGCCTGGATTTTCAACCGAATATGTCTATTTTAAAAGAAATAAAAGATTCTCTGGAGAGACTCATTATGGTTTTTTCAAAATGGTCAACTTTGCCCTTGATGGGATCATGTCTTTTTCCACAAAACCATTAAGGTTGGCGACTTATTTCGGATTTTTGTCCGCGGGCTTGGGATTCTTGGGGATCATCTATGAAATCTTAAAAAAAATCTTTTATCCGGAATCTTTTGTCATTGGCTGGATCGGTATCTTTATCGCCGTCATGTTTTTGGGAGGAATCCAGCTGGTGACAATCGGAATCATCGGCGAATATATTGGTAAAATATATCAAGAGATTCAAAACCGTCCTAAGTACTTAATTAAAGAAAAGGTCAATCTATGAAAAAAGTCGGGGTAGTCTTAATTGCAATTGGTCTTGGCCTTTTGACATTTGTCGTCTTTAATTTTGTCAAAGAAAAAACAAAAATGGCTTCGCCTATCCCTGAAGAAGAGGGAGTGAAAGTAATCTTCGTCACGCCAGCAAAGTAAACTTATGGTCCTGTTTCAAGGTTAAACTTGAAAATGTTACCGCCGCCTCCCAAGAAAATAATATCAATGATATTCAATATTAAATAAGCCGAGACAAATAAAATAAATCCAATCAAGGCGTACCTCAAAGTCCCCTGGGCTTTTTTTACTTTTTCCGCATTGCCAAATGAAGTCAGATAGCGGAAACTCCCCATGACAAACATGACAAAAAGAACCAAGATGATAAACGCCGAAGCCATTGTCAAAATATTTCCGAAGACAATTTCAAGACACTTTAAAGTAGGAACGCCGTCAACCACGCATTCGCCCCATTCATCAAGCGCTTGCGCATAAACTGGAAAAGCAGGTAGTAAATTTATCACAGCGAAGAATTTTATTTAACTAATTCTGGAAAACAAATGCTCCTTGTTATACCCAGACCACAGCCTTCGGGAAAGAAAATAGTTTCGACAACGCCAACAATAGCCAAAACAACAAAAATAAGAATCACTCCAACGAGCGCCGCTTGTATTTTTTCTCTCGCTTTGTCAACGTTTTCTTTGTTTCCGCCTGAAGTAATCCAAGATAAAGCGCCTAAAAGTAGGTAAATCATGGCAATCAGCCCGGCGACGACAAAAAACATTCTAACAATAAAAGTCAAAACCTGGTCAAAAGGAGGAATCGTGAATCCTAAGTTAACCGCGGCCGAAGTAATATTAGGAAGAGGTTGGCTTTGTTGAGCTAAAAAAGTAAATAACGCTAGCATATGAAAAAAAGTATAAAGAAAATTTTTTGTCTTGTCAACTCAATCGTCGTGAGAGCGAAACTGCAAAGCCTCGGCAACCGCCTCTGATTCAATGATTTCTTTTCCATCAAGATCAGTAATAGTTTGAGCAATTTTAATGGTCTTGAAATAACTTCGGGCAGAAAGAGAAAGACGTGAAATCGCCTGTTTCAAAAGGTTGAGAGCTTGACTGCTCAATCGGCAAAATTTTTTAATTTCCGAAGTCCCCATCTCGGCATTGGTGTAGATTTTTGAATTTTTGAATCTTTGCTTCTGTTTGTTTCTCGCTCTTAAGACGCGTCCCCTGATGATTTCACTCGATTCAGAAAGCGTGTCTGTCATCAGGTCGCCTTCGAGGACCGGCGGGACATCAACGTGTAAGTCGATTCGGTCCAAAAGCGGCCCTGACAATCTTTTTTTGTATTTTAAAATCGCACCGGGTAGGCAGCGGCAGGATTTTTTCGGATGACCTAGATATCCGCATGGGCAAGGATTGGAAGCAGCCAGTAATAAAAACCTACAGGGAAAAGTCAGGCTTCCCTGGGCGCGGGAAATTGTGATTATCCCATCCTCCAATGGCTGACGAAGGGCCTCAAGGACAGTTCGCGGAAATTCGGAAAACTCGTCCAGAAAAAGCACTCCGCGATGAGCTAAGGAGACTTCGCCCGGAGCCGGATGGCTCCCGCCGCCGACCAGTCCGATGCGGGAGATAGTATGGTGGGGCGACCGGAAAGGCCTTTGAGAAATATACTGTGAATCTTTTATGAGGCCTGTCACCGAATAAATCTTGGTAATCTCTAAGATTTCTTCTTTGTCCAAATCCGGAAGGATCGAAGGAAAAGCCCGGGAAAGAAGCGTCTTTCCTGTTCCTGGCGGGCCTTTAAAGATGATGTTATGAAATCCGGCGGCAGCGATCTCGCAAGCTCGTTTGGCCGTCGCCTGGCCTTTGATGTTTTCAAACAAATAATTATCTTCATAGCTGACATGGTTTTTTTGTTCTTGATGAGGGTATTGAGTGAGAAGGATCTCGGCGTTGAGGTGCAAAATCAACTCGGCCAAGGCATTGACAGGAAAAATTTCTATCCCGTCAACTAGGGCGGCTTCAGTAACGTTGGCCCAAGGAACAAAAATCTGATTGATTTTTTTTGACCTCGCCAGAAGGGAAATCGACAGAACTCCCGGCACTTTTCTTACCTCCCCTTCAAGTGATAGCTCGCCGACGAAAAGACTTTTTTTCAGCTGGTCCTTTTTTACCATGCCGGCCGCAGCCAAGATGCCGATCGCAATCGGCAGGTCAAAGGCAGAACCAATTTTGTGAATATCAGCCGGCGCTAAATTGATCGTCAATCTAGTGTCGGGCATCTCAAAAGACGTATTGACAATCGCTGCCCTCACCCTTTCTTTGGCCTCGTCGACTGATTTGTCAGGCAGACCGACGATGGTAAATCCGGGAAAACCCCGCTCGGCGACGTCAACCTCGACGGTAATCAAAACGCCGTCTAAACCAATTGTTGTTCCAGATAATACTTTAGCCAACATATAAATAAAACAGTTTAAGGTTTAACAGTTTTCTCTCCATTTGTCTATAGACTATACGCTACAAAACCATACTTCTAGATTGTCATGGCGGTTTAATTTTCTCGATATCAAATGCGGTTGAAAATGCGAAAAATTTATTCTAATATTTTCTCTGCTATGGCAGTAATGCATATTGACAAAGGTGCTTTTCAAAAAGAAGTCTTAGACCATAAAGGCCTGGTTTTTGTTGATTTTTACGCCGACTGGTGCGGGCCATGTAAGATGACTGAACCGATTATCGAAGAACTAGCCAAAGAGTTAACTGGCGTCAAATTCGTCAAGGTCAATGTCGATGAAAATCAAGAATTGGCTTCTTCTTACCAGGTTTTTTCCATCCCGACTTTCATGATTTTTAAAGACGGTCAGGCTGCCCATCAATTTGTCGGCGCCATGGGCAAAGAAGGCTTTTTGCAGGAAATCAAGACCGTAAAACCCGAATAACTTTTCCATGGACTACTTTAAGCCCTAAGTGGACTCTCGCCAAAAGATAGACCGCCAAGGTTGCTAACCATCTTATTGATGAGGTTATTGGAGCGTGCAAGCCGACGACGACTTTTTCGTCGCTTAAGGGCAGTTTGATATTTTGATAAGAGGAAAATTGGTTCGACGAAGTCGTCTTCAGACCCATTTTTTTTAAATCAGGCGGAAGCTCTATCGAATCCTCTCGGGGAGAGATAAACGGCCTGACTTCACCCTCCATTTTGTGCTCGACGACTTCTTTTATCTCAAATTTTTCCGCCGCCATCGGCTCGGCTTCTTTGGGCAGGCTGACGCGGTTGTCTTTTTTATATTTTTTCAACAAATCGTCGATTGCGGTAAAATTCTTGGTCATAAAATGATTATACCATCCATAGGTAAAGGGATCTTTTATTTTTTAGCCTCTACTCTTACTAAATAACGGGCGATAGTAATAATAAAATGAAAAGGATAACCAACTGATTTTAGAAGATTTATTCCTATTTTAATCATCAGTCCGTCTTTTAATCTCGCCCCCCCCACGATCAAATTTTCTGCTGCAGAAACTCTATCTCCTATTTCGCTCGTACTTAAAAAACTTTTAGAATTATTGCCTTCTATCATTATTTGTTCCGTATTGTACCGAAATAGTGACAAAAATAAAAGATGTGGTCAAATTTTGAAGATTACAGGATTAGGAAAAAAATATTATTATTTTAATTTAAAATTATTAACAATTGACTGCAATTTAGGTGCAAAAGAAGATCTGTCAGCTAGAGAAGTAGCAAAATTTGAAGGTAATGGACTTGAAGCAAATAAATTTATGTAGAATTGTTCTTTTCCACCAAATAATCTAATTCCAGAAACATTAATAATCGGCACTTTTAATTTTTGGTTAATTTTTTTTCCGTGGTGTGAGGTTAGCGTTGCACTTATTAAAGCAATCGGCTTAATACCATCAGGAAGTTTTTTCCCGATCACAATATCGCCTGTCGGGCCCCATTCTTGAAAAGCTTTTTTCTCAATAAAATCCACAGTTGAAGGAGTCAGTGCAACAACTATATCTCGATCGTCTTTTAAAGTTTCCCTCAACATTAATTTGATTAAAACTTCAAGACCTAGAGCTTCAATATTATCTGACGGAAAATGCGGATCTTCTGCCCACCTAATTAATTTATTTTTGTAATCGGCCAATCGTCGTGAAGAATATTTACTTTCTGGAAAAACTATTTTTTGACCATCAACAATAAAAATTGGATTATCGCCTTTTTCTGCAAAAGCCTCAAGAAGTAAATCTCTTAAAGATGGATTTTTTATCTTTTCGATTTCTTCGGAAACATAAAAACTCCCATGTGTCTCAATCATAATTTGATTATTATATCATCTTAAATCATCGTTCCTCAGAATAAAAGAAGTCAAATTTTGAAAATTACATTTTTGAGGTAGCCCATTTTACACCTCAGAGGTGAAAATATTAACCTATAAATAAGGATTGAATTATGGCTGATAGGATTTTAATACTTGGGACAGAAGAAGTAAGGCGGAGACAATTAGAAGAATGCCTTTGAAACCTTTTTCAAGAATCTTTTGTTCTTTTGAACAATTGTTTTGACTATTGGAAAATGTGGATATTGATTTTGTTCCAGGTAATCTTGAAAGCGTTTCTTTTCCGCCCCTTCTTGGAAACCATAAAGTCATTGAAAGATTTTAATAGATTATGATCAGGTTGTCAAGAGGCGACAAAATAGGTTAAAGAGTTAGCGGGCTAATGAGATTTTTAAAAGGAAATTCGATAAGAAACGATAACCGTAAAAAAAGGAAAAGGTGTAGAAAAAATCAGACAGTAAAGTGTTGCGGAAAAACGGTAGACCCATGATATAACTCTGCCATAAACCATCGAGGGTTTTCGGGTACATAGAGCCGGGAGAGGCCCAGACGCCAAAGTTGGTGACGGCGAAAAACAAAACCGAGGAAAATAGACTAGCCAATACCAACGATTGCCATCGATTATTTTTAATCAATCTTCCGACCAAAACCGTCAGTATAAAACTTAAGTAAACATAAACAATCGTGTTGTGAAATCCCAGGAAGACATCGGAAATCAACATCGCTAATATTGGAATCAACAAAGCAATTTTATTTTTGAAATGAAAGCCGGAAAATAAAGCCAGTCCTCCGATCGGAGCAAAATTTGGAGGATGAGGAATTAATCTGGCAAAAACCGCTAATAAAATTATTGCCAAATATGAAGCGACTTTTAATATTTTTCTATTTTCCATTCAATTTTGTCGCCCGGCTTCAATTTATAACTGCCAGCGCCGACAGTTGCCATCTTGGCATTGACATAAAAAGCCCAATATTCTTTATCAGCACTTTTCGCTTCTATTCCATTAATCCCGATAATATAAGCATTAGCGCCGTCGCCCTTTGTCACAATATCTTCTTTTTCTTTGGTTAAATCCAGAGCGGTTTTGCCCTTGGCGATTTCTTGTTTGTTAAAAACTTTTTGGCCGGTAACCTTTAAATAAACTGTAATTTTTTCCTGAACAACTGATTTTTTATTGGGTTTATACTGATAAAAAAAATACCAACCAGAACCAAGCAGGATTAACAACCCTAAAAACAGAATAATTTTTTTCATAGCTTGATTATTATACAACAACTTCGCGGCCGCGATTGTAAAACCGGGCCAGGGTAAAGAAAAGGTCTGAAAGCCGGTTAAGATAAATAATTATATTATTATATTGTTTTATTGCTACAACTTTTCTCTCGGCGCGACGGCAAACAACGCGAAGTATTTGAAACCAGGCTGAAGCTTCTGTCCCCCCAGGCAAAATAAATTTATTAAGCCTTGGCAGCTTTTTATCCAGTTGGTCGATCTTATCTTCAAAGCCCTTAATGCTTATGTCTAAATATTGTAAATTAATTTTCATTCCAGACAAACAAGACATTATTTTATAAAGATCTTTTTGTATAGATACAAGAAATTGTCTGGTCTTCTTGTCTTTTACTTTAGTAGTTACAAGACCTACAAAGCTCGTTAGTTCGTCAACGGCGCCGTTGGCTTCGATTTGAAGATCAGACTTGGAAACTCGCTTGCCGCCAAAAAGAGAAGTAGTTCCTTTATCGCCGGTTTTGGTGTAGATTGGCATATTAGCATTCAGAGTAACCGCAGCCATAGCACTTTTTACAGCCCTCTTCGTGGACCAAGGTCGCCTCGCCGCAGGTCGGACAGATGTCAAATGAGGTCGAAGGCGCCACTTGGGATTGTATCAAGCTTGGTTGGGTGACGGTTGTCACCAATTTTGGAGTTTCTTTGACCTCTTCGTGCATCGCGCCATTGCCCTGTAATTTCTTGGCGTCGCCGTTTAATCCGTAGTGCATGGAAAGCACTTTGGCGACGGCGTCGGGCAGACTCCTAATCTTGTCTTTGCCGAATCCGCTTGATCTGGCGCCGCCTATCCCTTGAAGCTGGCTGATGATTTCATGGACTCGCTCGGCAACAGGCAGGTGAGAGGAAAACCGCAAAGCTACAGAAACCATTCTTCCTAGTCCCTCTGCCATCGCATAAATATCGCTTCCAGCTTTACCTATCGTAATAAACATTTCCAAAGGCTCGGGCGGATCGCCGCCATTGGTGTTAAGGGTGATGAAGGCCATGCCAACTGGCGTCTGGATTTTGTAAGTCGCTCCCCTAACAACCATCGGCCTTGGTTTGACAGTATAAGGAGCTGTGACAACGGTTTTTGCTTCTTCTTTTTTATCGTCCTTGCGCTCCAAAACACCCGGTCTGGAACCATCTCTCATATAAGCAATCCCCTTACAGCCGAGTTTATAAGCCAAAGTGTAGAGTTTTTTGACGTCCTCAACCGTGTGGCTGCGGGGCGCGTTCACTGTCTTTGAAATTGACGCGTCGACATACTTTTGGATGACGGCCTGGACTGTAACGTGGTCTTCTGGAGTCAGGTCGTTGGCCGAGACAAACCAATCAGGTCTCTTTATTTTTCCGGCCTTGACTTCTTTTTCGTGTTTTTTAAACCAGGCGTCATAGAGGTAATGGCGGATGACATGGTCGCCCAGCCTGTCGTGGCGATTGAATTCAAACTCGTAGACCGGCTCGATGCCGCTTGTTGTCTCTGCCATCAAGGAGGTTGAACCAGTCGGCGCCTGCATGAGAAGGAGTGAGTTTCTGATGCCGTTTTTCTTGATTGATTTTTTGACGTTGTCTGTCAACTGACTGACGAATTTTCCCTCCAAAAACAGTTTTCGATCATATTTCGGGAAATTTCCCTTTTCTTTGGCAAAAATCGACGACGCCAGATAAGCCTCGTCCCTGATAATTTTGTAGACCTTGTCGATAAATTCCAAAGATTCAGGCGAGCCGTAACGCAAATGAAGCTTGATTAAAGTGTCGCCAAGCCCCATTGTCCCGAGGCCGATTCGTCTTTCGCCTTCAAACTGGGTCTTGCGGATTCCCGGGAATATATAAGGATCCATGTCAACGACGTTGTCTTGGAAGCGGACGGCAGTGCGGACGATTTTTTTTAGCCGGGAAAAATCAAACTCTCCTTTTTTATCTATGTTTTTGCCCTTGACCAGTGCGGAAAGATTGATCGAACCGAGGTTACAGACGCCCCAGGCCGGAAGCCCCTCTTCTCCACATGGATTGACACAGATGACTTTGTTCCAATAGTAGTTATTATATAGTTTATTATATCTTTCAAGAAAGACCACACCGGGCTCGGCTGACTTCCAGGCCGCCTCAGCAATCAAATCCCAAATTTTCCTCGCCTTGACGATCTTGTGGACGATGACTTTCTTGCCCATTTTCTTCCAAGCTTCCAAGTCGCCTGTCCATTTCTCATCATATTCAGGGTCTTTGAAGTCCGGAAAAACAAGTGGCCAATCAGCGTCTTTTTCAACCGCCTCCATAAAAGTGTCGGAAACACAAAGAGACAGATTGGCGCCGTTAATCCTATTCAAATCCTGTTTGACGGTAATGAACTCTTCGATGTCAGGATGCCAGTCCCAAAGCATGAGCATAAGGGCTCCCCTCCTTGTCCCGCCTTGCTGGATGATGTCTTTTGTCGCCACCGAGAAAAGCTCGGCCCAATTGATCGGCCCTGAAGAAAAACCATTGACTTTTTTTACCCTGGCGCCCCTCGGCCGCAAAGATGATAGATTAATGCCGACGCCGCCGCCTCGAGCCATAATCTCAATCATCTGCCTTAAGGTTTCCAAAATCCCGCCTCTTGAATCCTGGGGCGAAGGGATGACAAAACAGTTATAAAAAGAGACGGCAAAACCAGTGCCGGCACCAGACAAAATTCTGCCTCCGGGCACGTATTCAAAGTCTTTTAAGACCGAATAAAATTCTTTTTCCCACTTGTCTGCCGAAGCTTTTTTAGCGAAGGCGGATTTTTTATATCTTTTTTCAACTTCGGAGGCAGCCTTTGCTATCCTCAACCACATTTCCTCTGGTTTTTTTTCCAGAGACTTGCCGGTTTTATCCTTTAATGAATATCTATCTAAAAAAACCTTTTCCGATATTCCTGTTAATTTCATATTTTATGCCAGTTTTTTTAACTCTGTCTCAAAATCTTCCAAGTCGACAAACCTTTTGAAAACTGCCGCAAACCTAATGTAGGCAATTTTATCCAATTTTTTTAATTTTTTGGCGACCAAATTGCCTATTTCTTTGCTCTCAATCTCTGTCGTGTCTTTTTGTTTCAGGTCGGCTTCGACTTCATTAATCAGACTTTCGATCTCCTCGCTCTTAACCGTCGTCTTCTCACAGGGCAGAATTACTCCTTTTCTTAGTTTTTCTCGATCAAATCTCTCCCGCCTGCCATCTCTTTTGATTACCAAGATTGGTAATTCTTCTATCCTCTCATAGGTCGTAAACCGCTTCTCACACTTGGGACACTGTCTTCTTCTCCTTATCGCTCCTCCGTCTTCAGACAACCGAGTCTCAATGACCTCGGTGTCGTTATTTTTGCAAAATATACAAAACATATAATTAGCGCAATTTAAAATTTAAAACACTAGTGGTAGGATTTCAAGAGGTCAAAATATATAAAAACTATATCAAGTTAAAATTTAGCCTTGAGGGTTTTCACCTATTTTTAAAAATCGAAGATTCCCTTAAATTTGTGAACAAAATAGGGTAAAAAAGTTGTTATTATAACCATATAGCCATGTTCTTAAAAGATCTTCTTTTCCCTAAGTTTTGCCTTGGTTGTGGTACTCTTGGGACATATATTTGTCCGAAGTGCCAAAGACTCCTCCGCTATCTCAACCGAGATACCTGTTTCTATTGTAAAAAGGCCAGCCTATATGGCCTGACTCACCCTATCTGTTTAAAAAAGTTTAACGTCGACGGAGTCGTATCAATTTTCTATTACAATAACCTTTTGAAGAAAATTATCAAAAATGTCAAATACCGATTGGTTACCGAAGCCTGGAAGGATTTGACTAGAATGATCAAGCCGGAGTCAATTGGAAGAATTGCCTTTTATAAAAAGCTGTCTCGAGATTTATTTCTTCAGCCAATTCCTCTTTTTAAAACAAAGATTAGAGAACGGGGCTTTAATCAAGCTTTTTTAATCGCTAAATTTTTCCAGACTTTTCTTGAATTTTCCATCTCTGATTTTTTGGTAAGAGTCAAAGAAACCTTTCCCCAAGCCGAATTAAAAACAAAAAGAGACAGATACCAAAATCTAAGAGGCGCTTTTAAGGTTAGGCCAGAATACCGCTCAGCCTTGGCGGGATCTAATATAATTCTCATTGACGACGTCATCACCACCGGGTCAACTGCGAAAGAGGCGGGTAAAACACTCAAAAAAGCAGGCGCCAACAAAGTCTATGTCTTAGCTATTGCCAAAGGATAAACGTAGGTTATAATATAGCTATATGATGCCGCAAAAAATAGAGATTTCCTCAAAAACGATCGTCTTTACAGTTTTTTTCCTGTTATCTTTGGTTTTGCTTTGGCAGATCAAAGATTTAATATTCTCTTTATTTATTGCTTTTATCATTGCCGGGGCTTTAAAACCTCCCGTTGACTATCTGGAAAAGAAAAGACTCCCTCGCTTACTCGTTTCGGTTCTAATCTATTTCCTATTTCTTTTTATAATCTTTAATCTGTTTTCCTTGGTTATTCCCCCATTGGTACAAGAAATGTCCTATTTTTTTAAAAACTTTCCGACGATTGTAAGAAATATCCCCCAGGTCTCATCATATATCGATCTTAATTTGATCACACAAAATGTCCCCAACCTGGCCAACGATCTTGTAGGTTTTGTCAAAGGCGTCTTTTCCAACGCTATCTTTATCACTTCGACCTTGTTTTTTGGATTTTATCTTCTTATCGACAAAAATTTCATTGAAGAAATATTAAAAAACTTTTTTGAAGACGCCGAAGCGAAAAAAATCAGCCATATGGTTTCTCAAGGTCAAAAAAGGGCCGGCACCTGGTTCTGGGGTGAAGTAATACTAATGACCGCTGTTGGTTTTTTAACCTATATCGGATTGACTATCATTGGTATGAAATATGCGGTTGCCCTGGCTGTTTTGGCAGGCCTTTTAGAGATCGTTCCGACTCTCGGACCAATAATTTCTGCCATCCCAGCGGCCCTGATCGGTTTTTCCCATTCATATATTTTGGGGCTTTCCAATATCGCCTTATACTTTGTCGCTCAACAGCTAGAAAACAATCTCATCGTCCCAATAGTGATGAAAAAAATCGTCGGCGTCCACCCCGTCATCACCCTGATGGCTCTTATAATCGGCGGAAAACTCGCCGGAGTACTTGGAGTCCTTCTGGCCGTACCGACGACTATTTTTATCGAAACGCTTCTTATCGAAAGCCAAAAATTGCAGAAAAAGTAAATTCTGCGGAGAATCTGCGTTAAATATGCGGAAATTAATAAATGATATAATAGTACCTTATGAAAGTGGCAGTCTTAGGAGGTGGAATAACCGGGTTAACAGCCGCTTATTGTCTATCGAAAAAAAATCATCAGGTGACGATCTTTGAGAAATCTGCTATTTTGGGCGGTCTGGCCGTTGGCTTTAAACAGCCAAACTGGAAGTGGAATTTAGAGATGGCCTACCATCATCTTTTTGCCAACGACTATGACATCATAAAATTCGCAAAAGAAATTGGCTTTAACAAGATCTTTTTTAAGAGTCCCCAGACAGCTTCCCTATTTAATGATCTAACCATTCACCCCATGGATACTCCAATAGATTTCCTCAAGCTTCCCTATTTGGATCTTTTTAATAAATTTCGGGCCGGATCAGTACTGGCTTTTCTTAAACTGTCTCCGTTTCTTTCATTATATGAAAAACAAACTTCCGAAGAGTTTATCAAAAAAACCATGGGGAAAACTATTTGGATTAGATTGTGGCAAGAGCTTTTTCGGAAAAAGTTCGGTGATTATGCGGGAATTATTTTGGCCTCTTTTATCTGGGCGAGAATCAACAAAAGGACAAAAAATCTGGGATATATCGAAGGAGGATTTCAATCGTTTATTGACTATTTAGCTAAAGAGTTAACGGGTTTGCGGGTTAACGTGTTAACGAGTTATGAAGTAGAGCAGATTAATAAACAAAAAAATAAGTATAAAATCACAGGTCATTTCGAGCGAAGCGAGAAATCTAGCGAAGCGTTCGATATTGTCGTTTCGACTCTGCCAACGCCAATCATGGCAAAACTGACAACTAACATTTTTTCTGAAAAATACTTGGAAAAGTTCTCAAAGTTAAAATATCTCCATGCTTTGACTTTAATACTAGAAAGTAAAGAACCGCTTTTGAAAAAAACCTACTGGCTCAATATATCAACACTACAGATTCCAATCATGGGCATTGTCCAACACACTAATTTTATTGATAAAAAAAATTATGGCGGCAACCACATTGCTTATCTGGGATGGTATTTAAAAAGAGAAGATAAACTAATGCAAATGAATGACAAAGAATTACTTGATTTTGTTATGCCTCACCTTGAAAAAATTTTTAATTTTCAATTTTCAATTTTCAAAAACTATGAAACTAATTTCAAAAAACAAATTTCAAATTTCTATACTTTCCGTGGGCCGTTTGCCCAACCGATCTTTGATAAAGATTTTGTAAAAAACAAACCAGGCTTTATTACTCCAGCTAAAAACTTTTATATTGCCAATCTCGACATGACCTATCCTTATGACAGGGGAACGAACTATGCTGTCAAACTCGGTAAACAGGTCGCCGAGATGATATAATCTAACGTATGAGAAATATTTTTATAATTCATGGGTCATACGGTTCTCCAAAAGAAAATTGGTTTCCTTGGTTAAAAAAAGAGTTGGAAAAATTGGGTCACCGAGTTCTTGTTCCCCAGTTTCCTATACCGCCTCGAGAAAAATGGGACGCTGCCACTAGCGGACATAGTCTTTCCGCCTGGTTGAAGACTTTGGCCAAATACAAAAAATACATAAACGATAAAACAATTTTAATTGCCCATTCGAGAGGAAACGCATTTCTTTTTCACTTTTTGAACACATTAAAAAAGCCTGTATCTTCCGTTTTTTTGGTTGCCCCATGGATGACTTTCATCTGGTATCCAAAAAGCTGGAAAAAAACAGACTCTTTTATGAAAAAACCATTCCAATGGAATAAAATCAAAAATACTTCAAAGTACTTTGAAGTATTTCAATCAATTAATGATTCTGCTGGTATATCTGTTAATGATGGAGAAAGAATTGCCAAATATTTGGGTGCTAAATTCAACCTTGTAAAAAACGCTGGACACTTTAATATTGCGACGTATAAAAAATTTAAAGAATTTCCTCTGCTTTTGGAAAGAATAAAAATTCGTTTGTAATCCGAAATTAACAAACATAAAGATGTCCACAATTTTGGCAAGGGGTCCAGTTAGAACGCTCGCTGCCTATAATTTCTCCTTGCCTTAATGATCCGCAACTAGGACAATTATAATTTTTGTGTCGGTGTTCCTGCTTCATCAGTTCTTTTAGCCCTTGCGTCGTTATTCGAAAAACAGTTGACGCTGGATTGAATCTTTGGAAAAGAAAATTCTCCGGAGCAAAAGGCAGATCGTCTAATTCCATTATCGATCCACCACAAGAGCCAGCCAATAATTTTTTGGTAAGATTATTTCCTATCATATGATTAAAAATTGCTTTTTGGAAAGTCATTCTCACCACTTCCTCCGTTGTCTCTCTCCTCATCATTTCTTCAATAGTTTTGTCATAAACTTCGACATATTGTTTTTTTTTGCCTGATATTCGTTCTTGTATTTCGGCGATTATTTCTTTAATAAAATATTCTTTTCCTTTATGGTCAGTATAAAACGGCAGATTCTCCGGAAAACTTTTTAGATTAAAATCCGAAATCATAGAAGATAAGATTGTTTGTTTTATTTTTTCCTCCGAAGATAAATCTCCATAAAGAAAATCTTCGGCGTCTTTTGAAGTTTTTAACGCTAAACCGTCAACTTTATTTCCTTTGCGGTAGTAAAGATATAGCTGTCCGTAATCATAGCTTATTTGTGAAAACGGATTCTCTTCATTATTATTAAACTCTGCTTTACCAATCGGACTATACCAAAGAATAGTCTTCCCTGGATTTTCAACCAAAAGTTTCTCTAGATTTTTAAAGCCTTCGATATAAACGCCGTCTCTTTCTTGGGGATTAAACATGGCGCTCGCCAGATGTTTTTTGTCAGGATTCGGTTGAAGATATAATCGACTATCCTGCCCTAACCAATAATTAAATATGTTCGATACCGGTTCGTCCCTGATGACTTCGTTGACATAACTTTCAAGGTGTCTTTGAAATTCAAACTGCCTTTCTTGAAGAGAAAGTCTGGAAAAACGGAGCGTTTGCGCCCTAGGGTCAATCCCTAATTGTTTTAATTCAGATAAAGCCATACTCCTTGCTCGAGGTAAGAAGGCTTTGGTGGTCTCGGACTCTCCCGACTTAGTCGGGATCACCGTTGCGGCACAGTGGCTGATTTACACAGCCTTCCCAAAATCAAAGCCAATTGATAAAATTACTCTGCTAGTCTTTTTTTAAAATAATCGACATATGGAATTATTTTCGGATTTTGTTCGTAGAGAACTGATAAATACATTGATAAGTAACTACCTATAGCCATGAGTTCAAAAGTCTGCTCGATCTTATTTTTTCCTTTTAATTCGTACCAAAGCGTTGAAATCTTGTTCTGTTCAACAACATCTTTTGTTATCGCAAATCTCTTTTGAATTTTAGTTGAATAAAGATTTGAATAAAAGAAAACAAAAGTTAAAATCTCTTTTAATTTGTCGGGAAATTTTAGTCCTTCCAGAAAGTGATGATTTAGCTCTGGAATTATCCTAAAGCTAGAAATAGACTTGGCGGTTTCGTTTGTTTGATTGGCAATTGAATTACCTATGCCGGTCAAAAATTCGGAAACAATATAATATGGATATCTCTGGTAAAGCTTTGTGGCCAATTGTTTTATTTGATTATTATCTTTTCCTATATCCACTTTAAAATCTTTGATTAAATTCGATAAATTGCTAATTGACTGTTCTATTTCTTGTCTGGCTGATTTAATAAACCCTAATTTGAATAACATACCTAAGTGGCCTCCGACAAAATAACCAAAACCTATCCTTGGTTGTCCTGATGGATTAAATACTGGGTCGATCACATAACGAGGATAGTTGTTTTTCTCCAAAAATGTTTTTAGATCTCCACCGATAGTAATACCGCATATTTTTGCTCCTTTTTTGACTGCTTTCTCCCCGCAGATTAGGACTTCTTCTGTTGTCCCAGAATAGGAAGATAAGATCACCAAAGTATTATTGTCGACGAATCCTGGCAGGCTGTAATCGTCATTAATTATATAAGGAACAGCTAATTCTTCTTTAAACAGTTCTTTAATAATAAAGCTGGGGAATCTCGAACCTCCTTGACCGCAAACTACAATCCGATTAACAGTTTTAAAATCTTCAGGAAAGGAAATATTATATGAGTCTTTAAAAGACTGTTCTAACTGCCGGGGAAGATTATCGATCGATTTTATTACTAAATCACCTCCTTGAAGTTCTAGGATTCTTTTTATATCGTCGAGGTCGATCATAGATTATGATAATACTTAAGTTTATTATATAATTCAATCATAATGAAAAAGAAGATTTTCGTGCTTCTTCGGGCTTTGCGCGTCAGCCAGTGGATGAAAAATCTGGTGATTTTTACGGCAATAATTTTTTCCGGAAAGCTTTTTGACCTTCCTATTTTCTTAAATACTACTTATGCTTTTTTGATTTTCTGTCTTTTGTCATCGACGTCCTACGTCTTAAACGACATCATCGACTACCCATTTGACCGAAAACACAGAGTCAAAAAATACCGTCCGATCGCCTCTGGCGAAGTTTCCCTGCAGCAGGCCAGCTTTCTTGTTTTTATTATGACTTTATCTTCTCTTATCTTAAGTCTATTTTTTTCCTTACCGTTTTTCTTTTTGAGCTTGACTTTTATCCTTCTTCATTTTTTCTATTCCTTATATCTTAAAAGATATCCTGTCATCGATATCTTTACGATTTCTTTGTCTTTTGTCATCAGGTCATACGCCGGTGTGGTTGCTAGCAGTTACTATATTCCAATCTGGATGATGTTGACGATATTTTTTCTCTCGCTTTTCATGGCGACAGTCAAAAGGCATGCTGAACTGGTCTCTCAAGGATCAGAAGCAAGAATCTCTCTTTACCGGTATAATGAACACTTTCTTGACTTTTTAACTTATACGGCGGCTACAGCAACCATTATCTCTTACTCATTCTATACCTATTTTGAAAGACCACCGCCAATTAAAACTTTATTTGGTGATTTTTTTTCTTTATATTTCCCCCAGTTGGAAGCGAGAAAATTAATGATGGTTACTATTCCTTTGGTACTTTACGGTATCACCCGCTACGCCCAACTTTTATATGAAAAATACGAAGGAGAAAGACCTGAAAAATTGATTACTTCTGATATTCCGTTGATTGTCACTATCAGCTTATGGGGAGTAATTGTTATCAGTCTGATTTATTTGCTTTGATTTTATAAAATCAGCCTTAAATTGTAGGTTATAGTCCGTTGACTTTTTAAAATAATTAATTTATTGTTTGATTACTGATTTCTAATTCCTGATTAATTAGTAATTAGCAATTAGTAATTTAAAAATTAAATAATTTACTATGAAAACTAACCAAGATAGTCATAAAAAGCAGGCAGTGACTTTGGCGATTGATCAAATTCAAAAACAGTTCGGCCGGGGATCGATTATGAGATTCGGCCAAGGACCGGTCGTGCCCGTTGAAGTTATTTCAACTGGAATTTTGCCCCTCGATACGGCTTTGGGAGTAGGCGGAATACCAAGGGGACGCATTATTGAAATTTTCGGCCCGGAAGCAGCAGGAAAGACTACAGTTTGTTTATCGATCATTGCCGAGGCCCAAAAGGCTGGCGGAACTGCGGCTTTTATCGACGCCGAGCACGCCCTTGATGCAGAATGGGCAAGAAAACTCGGGGTCAAATTGGACGACCTTTTGGTTTCCCAACCAGATACTGGTGAGCAAGCTTTGGAAATCGCTGAGACTTTAATTAGATCTGGCGGAGTTGATTTAGTGGTTATTGATTCTGTAGCTGCTCTTGTTCCAAAATCAGAAATCGAAGGCGAGATGGGCGAGTCACAGATGGGGCTTCAAGCCAGGCTAATGTCCCAAGCCTTAAGAAAACTGACCGGAATCGTTTCAAAGTCAAAAACAACCGTAATTTTTACGAACCAGATCCGTTTAAAAATAGGCATTATGTTTGGCAACCCCGAAACGACTCCTGGAGGATTAGCTTTGAAATTTTACTGTTCAATCAGGATGGATGTCAGAAAGATCGAGACTCTAAAAAAGAATAATCAAGTCTATGGAGCAAGAATTAGAGTCAAGGTAGTAAAAAATAAGGTCGCTCCGCCTTTTAAGGAAGCCGAAGTGGTGATTACCGCGGCTGGAATCGACCGCGAAGAGGGCTTGGTCGACGCCGCCATCAACGCCGGGATTATCACCAAATCCGGTTCATTTTTCAAAATCGGCGAGAAACTTTTGGGACAAGGAAAAGAAGAAGTAAAGTCGGTAATCGCCAAGAACGAAAAGCTGAAAGAACAACTCATTAAGCAAATAACCAACAAAAAGAATTAAATAAGAGATTACTTAATTTCTAATTACTGATTTCTGATTAATTAGTAATTAGTAATCTGTAATCATTCAATTAAATAATTAATGAATGATGATTTACTTGCTTTATTAAATAAGGCTTACTTTTTCTTAAAATTCCGTCCTAGGAGTGAAAAAGAAGTCCGCGATTATCTTTATAAAAAAATAAAATCAAAACACTGGTCGAGGGACGACGCCGAAAAAGTCATCGGAGAATTAAGGAAAGAAGATTTGATCGACGATGAAAAATTTGTCGCTTGGTTTGTCCGCAGCCGGACGACCCTCAAACCAAAAGGGGAAAGATTGCTGAAACGCGAGCTCAAACAAAAAGGTGTGAGTGACGAATTAATTGAAAAATATTTTTCGGAAAATATTATTGATGAAGAATCTCTCGCTTTCAAAATATTGGAAAAACGCTGGCTCCGTTTCAAAAATCTCGACTCCCGCAAGCGCTTCGAAAAATCCACCCGCTTCCTGATGAGTCGCGGGTTTTCTTTTGATCTTTGTAAGAGTGCGTTTGAAAAACTGGAAAACAAAGATTAAGATATTTATTATATGGAAAATATAAAAAAGACCTGTAAGACTTGTGGAAAGGAATTTTGGGTTATCAAGCAAGAACAAGAATTCTTAGCAAAAATGAATCTTCATCACCCTTCAAGTTGTCCTGGTTGCCGCGAAGCCCGAAGATTGGCAGACCGTGGAGAAAGACAACTATACCGAACTAAGTGTCAAAATTGTCAAAAAGATGTCATTGTCAGTTATAATCCGGAAACAGAAAAGAGACGGATTCTTTGTAAAGATTGCTATCTCCAATGGTTTGAAAAAAATCAAGTTTTAAAGACCGAATGATATGAACTTCCAGCAGTTTCAAGAAAAATTTAATAAACTTAAGCATGGATTTCCTGCTTATCCAAACGGATCTTCCAAAATTGATAACGCCGATTATGGATATTCTCTTTATGATGTTAAAAATGCTTACTTTGTCTTTGACACATCGTATTCAAAAGATCTAATTTTTATCTTTGATTCTTTTAGAGCGGTCGACTGTTGTGACGGAGATTATGTTATTGAGAGTGAAAGATGTTATGAATGTGTCGATGTTCTAAAAGTATATAACTCTACTTATCTTAATTATTGTGCTAGAACGTACAATTCTCATTTTTGCTGGGATTGCGGAGATTCCAATAATCTTTTTGGCTGCGTTCACCTAAAAAACAAAAAATTTTGCATATTTAATAAACAGTATTCGGAAGAAGAGTATAAACAAAAGGTTGCAGAATTATTAAAACGACCGGCGGAAGAAAATCTGCGCCAACTGAAAAAGTTAGCGATGGAATACCCGGTGACTGTTACTAATAATGGCTATTCTGAAAACAGCGATTATGGCAATCATGTAGACTACAACAAAAATATGTATCTTTGTTTCGATTGCGCCCATAGCGAAGACTGCGGTTATTGCTATGATGCCCATCATAATAAAAATTGCTACGACTTAACCCAATCATTTCATAATCAATTCTGTTACGAGTCGGTCGATACCTCCCAATCAAATAACTGTTTCTTTATGAATAAATGCGGGTCGATGTTCGACAGTAGTTTCTGTGAAGAGTGTCGTAATAGTAACCATCTTTTTGGCTGTTACGGATTGGATAAAAAAGAATACTGCGTTCTCAATAAAAAATATTCAAAAGAAGAATACGAAAAGATCGTCAAAGAAATAATGGATTCGTATCGAGAGCAACTTAAATAATCGGCTCGGGGAAAAATTCTTCTTGAGGAGTTTCAACTGGTTTTTGCTCTTTCTTTATTGTAATTTTACCGCTCTCCCAAGCCTGAATTTCTTCCTCGACTTCTTTTCTAGGACGACCCCACTGTTTGCGTGAAGCCTCGATTACTTTTTCTAGTTTATTCTCTATTGGTTTGTTCAGAGTAATCGTCATCGCCGAGAAAGGTTGAGCCGTCGTTCCATCGATTGACATCTTAATAAAGAAATTCCTAATATCAAGATTTAAAAAATCATTGACGGTAAAAACTGGCTCGTATTCCTTGACCAAAATCTGAGCGTCCTCGCCGCCGACCCGGAAAGAAACAATATTTCCGATGTTGCCAAAAATTGCCGCTCTGACTTCCGCAGGAAGCTGTTGGATATATTGATGAGCCGCCGTTAAATTCAATCGGTATTTACGGGCTTCTGATAATATATTTGAAAAAGCGGTCGTAGCAAAGTTCTGGAACTCGTCGATGTAGAGAAACACGTCTTTTCTTTCCTCTTCAGGAATAGACGTTCGTGATATTGCCGATTGCCAAATCTTCGTTATCAACATCGATCCTAATAAAGCGCTATTTTCTTCACCTAATTTTCCAACTGATAAATTACAAACTAAAATTTTTTCTTTATTCATGATGTCATCCAAAGAAAATCCTGTTTTCGCTTGACCGACGATATTTCTTACCATCGGATTAGCAATAAATTGACCGACTTTATTGATTATTGGAACAATCGCCTCACTAGCGAATTGATCGTTCCAACCAGCAAACTCTGTCGTCCAGAATTTTTTTACCAAAGGATCGGTAATATAGCTTATAACGTCTTGGCGAAACATATTATCTGTTAACATTCTTGGAAGACCTAGGATACTTGCCGCGGGATATTCAAGTAGGGCAAGGGTCGTGTATCGCAATACGTGTTCAAATCTCTCATTCCAATTTAGCCCGAAAAGTTTTTTGAAAATTGAAATGAAGCCGGCAACGATATTTTGGCGAAACTCAAAAGCGCCGACTCCTTCCATTGGATTAAAACCGATTGGGTAATCAATATCAGAAGGGTCAAAATAGATTACGTCTTTTAACCTTCTTTCCGGAATCATATTGATAACTTCCTTGGCTAAGTCGCCGTGCGGGTCCATAATAATAATTCCTCTATCAGCCTGTAAATCAGAGGAAATAAGAAGTTCCAGAAACTTTGATTTACCAGTGCCGCTTTTTCCAACCGCATATAAATGACGACGCCTGTCTTCGGTTTTGATTCCGAAGATATTTTTCTGGTTCTGGAAATTAGTCTCACCAAAGAAAGTGATGTTTTTATCATCATTAGAGGATTTTGTCGGAAGATTATGTGGGGGAGGAGCTTTTTTAGATCTGATTTGGGCAATTTGGGAGATTTCTTCTTTATCGTAAGGTAGATGAAAAAAGGTTGCAATTTCCGTCGGTGAAAATTTAAATTTAAATTTTTTTCCCAAACTAAAAGTTTGACTCAATAACCTACTTTTATAAATGTCAACAATTTTTGCTCCGCTATAAAAATTGCTTTCCTTAAATTTCTGCATTTTGGATCTTTCAAGATTTTTTTTATAAACTGTGACCATCGATGCTAAATTAAGCTGGGTCTTTTCCGGACTAGCGCCTGTTGCCAAAAACCTTATTGTCGTTTTAAAGTTAACGCCATCGTCTTTTTTGTCCTCTAATTCTAGGTAGTCTTTTGCCGTAGGATTTTGTGAAAGAGTCTTATTTCTACCAGATTCTCTCATTTTTTTACCGAGTTTATTGAATATGTCTTCTTTTTTTGGAGCCTCAAGTACCAATTGGATAAAACCGCTTTCGTTTTGGGCAAAAGAAGAAGCTATGCCTGCCAAGGCCACTAAAGGATTCTTCTCTAGCTCCTTGTAGGTAAGAATTGGAATTAATTCACCCTCACCTAGATAGAGTTCACACCCGACGAATGCTTTTGGTTGATAGTTAAAAAGCAGTTTTTCGGTGTAGTCTTTTATCTCTTCAATTTCCGAGTCCGGATAAAACGACTGCCACTGGCCACGGACGACGTCTTTAATATAAGTGGGGCAGGTGAGAAAAAACCATAAAAATTTTCCAAAGATGGCGATTTCAGCTGTAATAATGACTTTTTTTCCTTTGAGAATTTCGCCTATTTGGGTAAAAAAACCGTCGGCCGCCGCCTCGTTTTTATTGTTGTTTTGAGGAATTTTTAAAAGTAAGACTGATCTTTTGTCCATTTTTATTATTGTAAGGATAAAACCCAATGAATTCAATAGACGAAAGTTTATGAATAAACGATGCTTCGATGACCGGCAGTTAGGATTTTTACGATCTTATCTTTTTTGTCTACAATATAAATAATTCTGTAAGGGCCAACTTTAAGGGAATATTTTCCAAAGAGTTCTCTTAAGAGAGGTTTTCCAGTAAAAGGATCTTCTTTTATTTCCTCGATCGCCAAACTAATCCCTTCCTGATATCTTTTTTTTATCGCTTTTAGCTCTTTTCTTGCTTGAGCCGTAAGTTTTATCTGATACATCGTGTAGTAAATAACTGTCTAATTCTTTCTTTACGTCATTCCAATCGTATAGTCTGCCTGCTTTTACGTCTTCCTCTCCTTTTTTAATCGCATCCATAAGCTTTTGGTCGGCTAGGATCTCATTAGTTTCCTTCCAAGATTCGTATTCGACAGCAGATATAATCACAGCGGCAGGGGATCCGTTAACGGTAATGATATATTCGTCCAGTTTGCTTTTGGCATTTTCAACAAGAGTTGTTAATTCTTCTCTGGCTTTGGTAATCGGTAATGTTTGAATCATAATGAAATATTACATAATCCTGTACATATTGTCAAGCTTAATAACTGTTGTAGTTTTGAAAGATTTGGAGTAAAATATCAATTGTTAGAAATTGCTTGAAGAAATTATTAAGATTAATAATTAAAAAAATGTTGTTAAAAAGTTCATATCTAACTTTCAATCACGCCATTATATAAGTGGTCTAGTGTAACAACATTTTTCCTCTTCAAGCTTCATAAAATCATATGCTCCAGAAATTTTTTAAGAAGTTCCTGTCTGTTAAACAGGATCGGGAGAATCTATTAAACACGGCCAAAAGACAGGCCGAAGAAATTGTTATCAAGGCTAGGGCGGAGGCTCTAAAATTCAAAGAGGAAGCGGAAAGAAAGGCTGGAGAGACGGCGAGTACTGCTCTGGAGGTGGAAAAAAGACTGTCGAAACGGGAAGAAATGCTTACGGAAAAAGAAAATCTGACTGCCAGGGAAAGACAGTCGGTCGCCGATACAAAAAATCACTTCGAACGCCTAAAAAAAGAACTCGAGGAAAAGAAGACCGAGATGCTTGCCAAACTCGAGAAAATCGCCAAGATGACTAAAGACGAAGCCAAGGACCTCCTCCTTCGCGGCTGGGAAGATCGCCTCAAAGAGGACATCGCCAAGAAAATAAAAGCCGCCGAGGAAGAAATTAAATCAACCGCCGACGACAAAGCCAAAAGCATTTTGGTCGACGCCATGCGCTATGGAGCGGTCGATTACACCGCCGAATATACTCTCTCTGTCATCAACCTTCCAAGCGAAGATTTTAAAGGCCGGATCATCGGCAAAGACGGCCGCAACATCCGCGCTTTTGAAATTGCCACAGGAGTCGACGTCGATTTGGAAGAAGAAGGAGTCATCAGGCTATCTTCATTTGACGCTGCCCGCCGGGAAATTGCCCGCTTGTCACTGGAGCGGCTGATTAAAGATGGACGCATCCAGCCGCAAAGAATCGAGGAAATTGTCAAAAAAACCAAAGAGGACGTAGATAAGGACATTTTTAGAGCCGGAGAAGACCTTGCTCATCGAGTCGGCGTCTTCAATCTGCCGGCCGAAATCACCCAGACCTTGGGCCGATTCAAATACCGTTATTCTTACGGCCAAAATATGATTGTCCACACTCTTGAGGAAACCAAGATCGGCATTGCTTTGGCTCATGAACTCGGTACCGACGTCAACGTCGTCAAACTAGGGTGTCTTCTTCACGATATCGGCAAAGTCGTCACTGACAAAGAAGGTTCACACGTCGACCTCGGTGTTGAACTTTTGAAAAAACACCGTTTCCCTCAGCCAGTCGTCGACTGTGTTGCCGCTCACCACGAAGACATTCCTTTTCCATCGATTGAATCGATTATCGTCTACATATCAGACGCCGTATCAGGAGGCAGGCCGGGCGCCAGACACGAGGACTTTGAAGAATACTTAAAAAGAATCAAGACGATTGAAGAGGTCGCGAAAACTAAAAAAGGCGTCCGCGAAGCCTATGCCTTGCAAGCCGGGCGGGAACTGCGAGTCGTTGTCCGACCTGACGAAATCACCGACGATGAAGCCACGGTTATGGCGGAAAAAATCAGGGAAGAACTCGAGTCAAAATTCGACGTCTTTCCAGGACAGATTAAGGTAACAATAATTAGGGAAACAAGGGCGGAGGCGACGACTAAGATTTAATTAAAAAGCTCGATACCGAAATTTTTTGACGCAGTGGGGACCCCTACACCCCAAAAGCGCAAAGAAATTTGGTATCTCCGCTTTTTAAAAGACGAGGCAATGTGATTTTTTCACTTTCGAGGGGACCACGAAGTGGTGAGACTCTCGTGTGATAAAAATTACGTTGCCGAGTCTTTAACATTTGCTAATGAATGAATTTAAATTAATAGACAAAATAAAAACGATCTTAAAAAACAGAGTCATCGGGGATGACACGGCTCCGATAATCGTAGGAAATAAAACGTTAATCGTTACCAACGACATTCTTCTTGAAGGGCAACACTTCCTAGATTACTTTCCCATTGACAATCTTGGCTGGAAAGCAATAAGCGTCAACGTCTCCGACATTGCTGCTTCCGGAGGAAAACCAAAATACGCCCTCATCTCGCTTCTCTTGCCAAAAAGTAAAACCCATCTCGTCAAAAAAATTTATAGATCGATAGACAAAGCCTGCCGATATTATCATTGTCAAGTCATCGGCGGAAATATTACCCAGTCTGGAAAACTTGGAATTGACGTTTTTATGATTGGCGAAACAAAAAAATTTGTCGGCCGAAGAAATGCAAAGCCTGGAGACTTTGTATATCTGACCGGTCCGATTGGCAACTCGAAAGCAGGACTGGAACTTCTGATGATGAAAAAGAATCATTATGAAGTCTTTGAAAAAAAACTGATCGAAAGACACCTTAAGCCAACGATTAACATCAATTCATCAGAAATAAGCCAGAATTCCACCGCTTCTGTGGACATAAGTGATGGACTGTCTTCAGATATTTTCCATATTGCCAATATGAGCAACGTAAGAATTGATATCAACTCAAATAAAATTCCCACCACAAAAGAATTAAAAATGTTCGGAAAAAAATATAAAAAAAATTCTTTTGATTACGGATTGATTGGGGGAGAAGATTATCAAATTTTATTTACGAGCCGAAAAAAATTAAAGGAAAACCGAAACTTATATTTAATAGGAAAAGTCAATCCGGGTAAAAACGTTTATCTCGATGGAAAAAAAATAAAAAATAAAAGTTTTGATCATTTCTCCTCGTCATAAAGCCCCCAAATTGATATAGATTGTTATAATAAGATGTTTTAAATATGGATTGACAGAAAGCCTAAAAACTACTATTCTGTTGTTGTTTATTCATTTTAATTAAAAATTTAAAGTCTAACGAAGGCGAGGTGAAATAAAAAATGACAAAAGCAGATTTAGTCGCCCAAGTAGCAAAAAAAGCTAACCTTACCGCTAAAGCCGCTAAAGATGGCGTCTCGGTAGTATTTTCGACAATGTCCGACGCCTTGAAAAGAGGAGAGAAGGTCGTCGTCACTGGTTTTGGAACCTTTATGGTAAGAAGGAGAGCCGCCCGAAAAGGCCGCAATCCACAAACAGGTGCTGAGATCCAAATCCCAGCCACCAAAACTCCAGGCTTTACCGCTGGTAAAAGCTTAAAAAGAATGGTCAAATAAAAAACTTAAAAACCTTGAATGGGTTTACCAGGTACCATATGGTACCTGGTTGTTTTTTTACCCCGAATTTTGTATACTTTGTTTTGCTCTATGAAGAAAATAGGTCGATTTATCTTGATATTCCTCTTTCTCATTCTCATCCCCGCCATGGCTTATTTTGTTATGGAATCTTCAGGCGCGTCTGTCAATACACCACAGGAAAAAGTCATCTACAACCTACCTTATCCCGGCATCCTTTCTGATCACCCCTTATATTTTGTAAAAATCATCAGGGACCGCCTGACCGAATTTCTCACTCGGGACAACGTCAAAAAAGCCCAACTCTATCTTCTTTACTCTGATAAAAGGGTCGCCATGGCTATGACCCTCGCTAAAAAAGGCAAGAGCCAACCGGCGATCGAGGCTTTTTCCAAAGGAGAGAAATATTTCTTAAAAATCCCTGATTTATTAAGGGCGGCAAAAGAACAAGGTGGACCGGCACCGTCGAGTTTTGTCGAAACATTAAAACTATCTAATGCCAAGCACACCGAGCTTATTGGAGAGCTGATGAAAACCCTTCCCGAAGGCAATCAATCTGGTATCAACGGACTCCTCAAATTGAATTTAGAAATAAAAAAACTGCTCGAGACACTCCCATAAACTAAAGCCAACAGAAGAAAATTTTGCTCCAGCGTCAGCCAATAGTGGTCGAAGAATCCTGTCAAGACAACCGCCAAAACAATATAAGAATTTACTTTGATTAAACGTTTAATTAAAGTAAAAATTAACAACAGTATTATTCCTCCGATAATGACTCCAGATTCGCTGAAAAAAAGCAGGAAAATATTGTGTACCGGCTGATTAAAAAAAAGGGGATATTTGGAGATGTACTCCGCTTGAGCAATCAAATAATTTCCTAAACCAACTCCGAAAAACGCCTTATTAGATAATATGTTGAACGAGTTCTTGATAAGCTCGAGCCGTTTTTCAATTGTCAAAGGATCGGTCGTCACCTGAAGAAAGATTAGCGAAACAACTAGCGGGACAATTATCCTGGTTATTTTGCAGATACGGCATTTAATACCAGTATTTAGTATTAAGTATGAAGTATTTAGTATCAAAAAAATCAAAATTGCCGCTTTGGAAAAACTAATAAATACCAGCCCTGTCAAAATAAAAAGCAGGGAGTATTTTAAGACAAAATGTTTATTGAATTTCTTATTGGTTAAGACAAAAAAATACAAAAGCAAGAAAAACCCTGAAAGAGAATTTGGGTGGGAGAAGGTCCCATAGGGCCGTAAAAACTCTATTCCCTGAAACGCCGCTTTGGCAATCCCGGGTGTCGACAGACTAAAAAGCCTCTCGCCGAAAAAATAGAAAATCCCTTGGATAGAGTGTTTGGAAATCAATTGAAGAGCCGCTAAAATTAATTGAAAACTACTGGTTAATAAGAGAATTATTAACAACAGCTTTTCTTTGATTATCTTAAATAATTGCCGGCCTAAAGAAAAAACTATTAGAAACTCGACAATTCTTATCAGTTGGTAAAAAGCAGTCAATTGATTTTTTGCCAATAATGAATTAATCAATAATAACCCTAATCCAAGAAGAACATTTTTGTTTTTAAAAAAATTAATAACAGCTTTAAAATTGAAAAGAAAAAGTAAAAAGATAATAATGTCAGTTAAATAAATAGTCGGAGAAAGATAATCGACTCTAACGCCGTTTATATAGGAAAATGGAGGAAAAAAATGCTTGCCAAGTTGTGTTGGCAAAAGAAAGAGAAAAAAAGAGAATAAAATGATGTTAAAAAAGCTTTTGTTGGGTTGTTTTTTCATTTTTATTTTCTTCATCTTCTTTAAAAATCTTCACCTTGCCAAAAACCCCGTCGTAGCCCGGGTCGACGAATACCTTTCTTTCTCTGACAATCTCAACCGCCTGCTTTAATTTTTCTCCTCCTAACCTCTCAATCTCCTCATAGGTTTTTTTAAGTAGAATATCAAATTCTGCTGCCTCTAACGTCAACCTCTCATATTCTTTTTGGGCTTTTGTCAGAGAATGATCATTTAACTCTAATAAAATCTCAAGTAGCGGGATCATCGATACGAAAGGTCGCCTTGTTTTTTCCTTGTCATAAACAAACGTTAATCCGACTTTATTTTTCATCAACAAAAGATCTTCCGGCCCGAGAAGTTTTTCCGAAAGGTCAAGGACGCGGTTTTCCACGCCGACTGTTAAGGGTCGGCCACAAACAGGACAGATCGAGCCTTTTTCTTTTATCTCGCGGGCATTATAACGAATGCTGCAGACGCGGTGACCAGACCAATGATACTTTCCTTCTTCGGGAAAAAATTCAATGGTAAAACCTATTTTTAGTTTTCCTTCCCGGTCTTGTTTGATGGCGCCGGTGATATCATTATAGGTGAAATGGGTCTCATGGGTCTTATTAGACTCATTGGAAACAAACACTGTCGCTTCGCGGCCTAATTTCGGCCCGGAATGGGCATCGGAAAAAGAAACAATCGACCGGTTTTTCAGTTCTTTTATCTGCCAGTTCATGATCGGATCAGAACTTAAGCCTGTTTCAATCGCATAAATATGTCTTGCCTCATCACCAAAACATTCACTCAACGAATCAAATCCGCTCTTGGAGCCAAAGACAGCAAACCAAGGCGTCCAGGCATGGGCGGGGATAAACAAAACTCTTTCGTCAATCTCCAATACCAATTTCAATAAGTCGACCGAAGAAATTCCCACAATCGGCCGGCCGTCAGCCATCAGTTTGCATCCCCGGGTATTTAATTCTTTGATTATTTTCTCGCAGGTTTCAATTGACGGAGAAAAAATCAGATTGTGGACGCGCCTCACCTGACCGCCCTGCGAATAGATACTGGAAATTTCTGTCGACAACAAGAAATTTGTTTCTCCTGGTCGATCTTTCAACGTAAAAATGCCGGAACTGGTTTCTTTTAAACTATCTTTGATTGACCGAAACCACAAAGGATGAGTCCAGTCTCCTGTAGCTACTAACTGGATTCCTTTTAACTTCGACCAGCGGGAAATTTCCGGAAGAGTCATGTTGGGCGACACCGCCCGCGAATAACGGGAGTGAAGCTGTAAATCAGCGATTATTTGCATATTGTTATTATATGAAAAGATAGAAAAAAATTAATAGATTCACAGCTGAAAGGCTTCTATATATTAATGGATTGTCAATGAATTTGAAAACAAACGGAATGTAGGGGACTGCCCAGCTATGATAATGATTTAAAAATGCCAAAACAGATAGTAAATAAAAATGCTTCAGATATTGTCTTCTATGAATTGCCAGCACTAATAAAAAAGGCAGTGGTAAAAGAAAATACCTCTCGTGCATTTTTGTCAAGAAAAGTACCGAAACCAATGAAGAAAAAAACAATCCCAACAAAACCGTCTCTGTTTTGATTTTAGATTTTATCAAACGAGACAAAACAATCAGAAAAAATAATCCTGTTAGTAAATATCCCCATGCTCTATAGGAAAGATTAAAAATGAAGGGTGCTGTATCCAAAACTGCTTTTTTTAAATCGATAAAAATCAGCCAAAAATTAAAAGCACCGTTGGTTACAAAGGGAAGGCTTTGAGCAGAGATGATTTTCTGCCAGTAAATAAAATACGGAGCCAACAAATCACTTCTTTTTAAGAAGGGCAAAAAAGACAACCAAAAAACCAGATTGGAAATGAGCAAGGTTTTGATAGATTTTCGCCAACCAAACTTTTTCAAAAATATCAGTCCATAGACCGGAAAAAATACTAATGATGTCGGCTTAACTAAGAGGCTTAAGGTAAAAAAGACTCCGCTCCAATTATTTTTTTTTGTAAATAAAAGAAAATAAAAGGAAATCATAACAAAAAACAAAGGAATGACGTCGATCTGGCCCCAAAGGCTGCTGTTATAGATAAAGACAGGATTGAATAAAATCAAAGAAGCGGTTAACAGGACTAAGTTTTTATTCTTGGGGGTTATTTCTTTCGCAAAAAGAACCAACATCCAGGCTAATCCCAAATCAGAAAGAACTGCTGGCAATTTCAGCATGGCTGCCAAAAATAACCTCTTGTCAATGCTCTCCAAAAACGAGACAAAGTTTGAAGGAAAAAACGGAATGTTAATATTCAACCACCAAAAAAAATCAAAGATAACTTTCGGCAAAGGATAAAAAAGATAAAAAATAAAAAGCGAAAGAGGAGGATAGTTTGGATAAAGGACGGCAAATTTCTCTGACGAAGGTCTGCTGAAAAAATCCAGAAAACCCCGCTCGTGCAGGTCTTTTGCCCAGACAATATGATTGTTGACGTCAAAACTATAATTTCCAAAAATAAAAAACAAACGAACTATGAGTCCCAAAAGAAAAGTAAACAGAAGCAAATGCTTTTTTGTGAAGCGCATAAGATATATTGTATATAATCTACTTATGAAGAGCAGGAAAAATCTCTTTCTTTTATTTTTTGTTCTTGTCCTGGCTGCTTTTCTTCGTTTTTATAAAATAGAAAACCTGGCGATTTTTTTGTCCGACCAAGCATCTGACTCAACTAAGGTTTTTGAGATGATGCGCGGACGTTTTACTCTTCTTGGCCCGATCACATCAGTCGGAGGATTTTACAACGGACCGATTGTTTATTACTTGATGCTTCCTTTTTATTGGATATTGAAAGGTGGACCGGTGAGCGGTACTGTTTTCCAGACAGTTCTTCAAATCGCTACGATTCCTTTTATATTTCTTCTTGGCAAGAAACTAAAAAATGAAACTGTTGGATTGATTGCTTCATTCCTATTTGCCATTTCACCCCTGATGATTGACTACTCACGAGCCGGCTTCAACGCCCATCCGGCAATCTTTTTTTCAACATTAATACTTTATGTTTTGTTTCTTTTGAAGGAAAATTTTTCTTTATTAAAAGGTGTTCTTCTTGGAATTTTCATTGGTTTTATTCTCCAGATGCACTACATGACTATCTCCATTCTTTTATTTGTTTTTTTATATCCTTTGATTTTCCAGAAAAAGCTTTTTAACTTTAGGTATTACCTGACAATAATTACTGGAATAATAATCGGCCTGTCTCCGTTTTTATTGTTCGAATTAAGACACCAGTTCTTAAATATCAATCTGTTTTTAAAATATTTCTTTTCCGAAAAAACTTCTTCTTGGTCTTTTATCCCTGCTTTTAAAATCTGGCCGGAAACGATTAATGAACTTTTGTTTGGTAATTATTTTATCGCTATTGCCATCGTCGTCTATATTTTAAAAACCTTTTTCTACATAAAAAATAAAGAAACAAAACCTTATCTATTGTTTTTTCTCTGCATTTTTCTAATCAGTCTGATCTATGGAAAACCGCTGCAAAAACACTACATAATTGCCTTTCACACATCATTGATCCTTTTGTTTTCCTTAGCTGTCGAGTCCACATTGTCATTCTGGCAATCCCGACTAAGTCGGGAGCGTCCAGAATCGTTGTTGGTTTTTGTTTTATGTTTTCTGATTTTTTTTATTAACCTTCCCCGTTTAAATCTGGAAAAATCCAGACACCCGCTCCAGAGAGGAATGGCGGTCGCTGATTTTAGAAAAGCCGCCAAGATAATTAACGAGGATAATAAAGAAGTCTACAACGTCGCCATGCATACCCAAGGAGACAACCGGGCCATGCCCCTTCGCTACATGCTTTTATTATTAAACGAGAAGCCTCTTGATTATGAGCACTACGGCGAAGCCGAAGAGCTATATTTTTTAATTCCTAAAACCGAAAAAATAGAAATCCAAACCATGTGGGAATACACATCGTTTGGTTCGTCAAATGTTGTTAATAAATGGGAGATAAATGAAGAATACTTTCTTTATAAACTTGATAAACTTATTTAAATGAAAGGATTTATTGAGTTTATCAGAGAAAGGGGAATTGTTGGCTTTGCCGTTGGCTTTATCTTGGGAGGAGCAGTGACAAAGGTGGTATCTTCGTTCGTTTCCGATATTGTCAATCCTATCCTCGGGCTTCTTCTGTCAAAAACCAGGAGTCTTGAGTCAATGTATTTTCAAATCGCCGGCGCGAAAATCGCTTGGGGCCACTTTGTCAGCGTCCTCATCGACTTTGTCATCCTCTCCTTTATCATCTACTTTGCTGTTAAAGGACTAAGGTTAGAAAAGATAGACAAGAAGAAATAATTTGGTGGAGATGGCGGGAGTTGAACCCGCGTCCGAGAAAACACTCATATAGATTTTTAGTTGGGGTTAGATTATTTTTACTCTTGTTTGCCCGCTTAAATAATCAAATCGTAACAAACAGCTGATTAGGGTTGTCGACTCAAGATACAATCAGTTACTTTCAAGAGCCTTATTCCGATTGGTTTATCCCTCATATAGATTGAATCGGAAGAAATCTAAAGAGAGCCCGATTAGTTAACGTAGGCAAAGTTCATATTTGCATATGACCTAGCCAACATCGCTTCTCGGAAATCTGACAATTGCTTATCAGTTATTGTTTCCGTTTAACGCAACAGGTGCGCCCCAACGATCTATAAAAGTGCGAATTTCCCGTCGATGCCTTGCATCCCCCGTAAATTTTTGAAATTCAAAAATTTACGGGGTAAACCCTTTTGTCAAAGAGTTTCTAAACTTTAAGGTACTCCTTCGCTTCTCTCTTCTCCTGTCTCTTTATATCTCTTGCTTTTTCCAGCTTTCTCTTCTCAATTTCTTTTCTGCCTTTAACCAAAGCTATCTCAAGCTTGATTAAAGGACCCTTATTATAGCATGATTTAGGTGCTAACGTCAACCCAGCTGAAGTCATTTTCGTCCGCAGTCTTATCAGTTCCTTTTTGTGCAAAAGAAGTTTTCTCGTTCTTTTCGGGTCATAGTTTTGGTTTCGGGCAAACTCATAGATAGGTATCTCGGCATTGATTAAATAAGCATCTCCGTCTTCCATAATCCTGACAAAAGCATCGTCGAGTTTAAACCGACCAGCACGAATAGACTTAACCTCTGGTCCAGTCAAAACTATTCCAACTTCATAGGTTTCGATTTCTCTATATTCTCGGTTAAACTTGCGATTGATGATTTTCATATATAGCAATTATATACCATCCAATTATTGATATAATTTACCTCATGCCGTTTTATGTTTATGCATGGATCGCCTGTGTGTCTTCGGCGTTAACCATCATTATCACCAAGTTAACAAGTAAACACACAATCAGAGATCCTTGGCTATTCAACTTCATCTGGACCTTAATAATTTTTCTATTTACGATTCCTCCTGCAATATATTACCAAGCCGGACTTCCAAAAGATTGGTGGCCAATAATTATAGCTGGCATATTTGCTGCTGGTTGGAATATCCTTTATATTCAGTCAGTTTATAGAATTGACGTTTCAACTCTTTCGCCTCTTTTCAACTTTAGATTAATATTCGCGATCATTCTCGGTTCTGTTTTATTTCAAGAACAACTGACGATTAACCAATCTATTTTCTTCATGATAATTTTGGTCGGAGGTTTGTTTATATCTATTGACGAAAAAATGAAAATTAACTCATTTTTTAAACCTTCTATTGCTATTGGTTTACTGGCAATGCTTTCTTTGGCGTTAAACAATGCTTTTATAAAAATGGCATTAATAAAAAATGACTTATGGACAGCAAATTTGTGGATGAGTATCATTACACTCTTAATGGTGATTCCGACTGTTTTTCTTTTCAAAAAAGACATCAAAAGAGTTGACGGAAAACAAATCCTACCAGTTTTAGGAATGGGAATTTTACAAATCGTCACCAATGCCGCGGCCAATATCGCTTATAGTAAAAACCTCGGAATAACAACACTCATTATGGCCGTTCCTCTTTCCATGATTTTTACTTTTATCTTGTCAACATATGCTCCAAAACTACTTGAAAAGCACACTTTGAAAGTATACGCAGTAAGATTCGCGGCTGCGGCTATTATGATTTTTAGTGCGATACAACTATCGCGATAATTATTAAAAAGTAATATAATATAAGTGATGGCTGTTTTCGAAAAGTACTACGTTTACACAATTCTTTCTTTGAGGGATTTTGATTTATATACTGGAATTACAAACAATTTGAAAACGCGAATCGAAGAGCACATGAGAGGGATTGTCTCTTCGACAAAGATCAGAATTCCTTTTAAGCTCATTCACTATGAATATTTCATTAATCTTGAAGATGCCAGAAAGAGGGAAATGTATCTCAAATCAGCAAGAGGCAAGGCGGAACTTAAAGATTCATTAAAGAGAACTCTCGCAAGCAAAACCTATATGCCATATAGGATATCGAGATAAACTTGACGAACTTGAAAAACTTGATACACTGAAATTATGGAACATAAAATCAACCGCTATATCAAGGGCCACATGATGACGATGATGATCGCGGTTTTGACCGGCTTCTTGATTTTGTTTCTCGGTGAGTTCTTACTCTACCGAAAAATTATGGTTTTAAACCAGATGGTTTCGGAAGGCCTGATACAGATAAAAGAGGTCACAAACCCTTCTCCTTTGCCAACCGTAGCGATGATGAAGAAATAAACCATGGAAGAAAAAATATTTTTTCAAGACTCAAACGGCAATAATCTTTGTGGCATCTTATCAAATCCTACTAGTAATAAAAATAAACCTGTCATTATTCTTATCCATGGGTTCAATAGCGGAAAAGATAGCTCTACTAATACAACTTTACTTGAGAGATTAAACAAAATAAATATCTCTTCATTTCGTATTGATTTATTTGCTCATGGAGAGAGCGACGGAAGTTTCGAAAATCTGACCCAGTCTGAAGCAGTCGACGACGTATTACAAGCAATCAAGTTTCTAAAAGGTTTGGGTTATGAAAAAATTGGCCTGGAAGGATCTAGTTTTGGAGGCTTGGCCTCAATAATGGCTGCTTCGCAGTCATTTGATATCTGTCTTCTTGCTTTAAAATGCCCTGTCTCAAGTTATTTAGAATTTAAAAAGTATGCTAATCCTGGGTTAATTGAAGAGTGGAAAAAACAAGGTTATAACTATCGAGAAAACAAAAAACTAAAATACGCTTTTTATGAAGATGTAAAAAACAATATTGCTTACGACGTTGCTAGTAAAATCAAAGTTCCGACCTTAATCGTTCACGGCGACGCTGACGCCGAAGTCCCAATAGAGCAGAGTATAAAACTTGCTAAATTAATTCCAAACTGTCAACTAAAAATCATCAAGGGCGCGGGTCATCGTTTCCAAGAAGGAAACACAAAGGAAGAGATGTTAAACGTAATCACTGATTTTATCATTGAAAAATCAAAGTAAAGGGTATAAATTAAGTTATATGGAAAAATCTAATAATTTCCTAAAAAACTTTTTCACTGTAATAGTTGTTTCTCTTGCGGCACTTTATTTAATTAAAGTATTTAATATCTCTTATCCTCTAACAATCGTCAATACCACCCAGACGACAGAGCTCGCGGTTGTGGGCGAGGGTAAAGTCGAGGTAACGCCTGATACCGCCTATGTTGATGCGGGAATTACCGTTGATAATCGAGGAACAGTCAAAGAAGTCCAAGACACAATTAATACTATCAACAACAAAATCATCAATGCTTTGAGAGATATGGGGATCGAAAAAGCCGACATTAAGACTTCAAACTACTCTGTTTATCCAAACTATAAATATGAGAACAATGTAAATTCCATTAACGGGTATAACGGCAACGCGACTGTCGAGGTAAAAGTCAGGGATACACAGATTGTTTCCCAGGTGATAACTGCTGTTACTGAAGCTGGCGCAAACCAGATCCAAGGAGTCAATTTTTCAATCGACAAACCAGAAGCCTACCGCGAACAGGCTCGGGACATGGCAATAAAAAACGCCAAAGACCAGGCAAAAAAAATAGCAAAAAATCTCGGGATAAAACTTGGAAAAGTTACCAATATCGTCGAGTCTTCACCAGACTCTCCACCGGTCCTTTATGACCGAGCTTATGCTGTCGAAGGCATTGGCGGTGGCGAACCGACTGTTGAAGGAGGCACACAAACTGTCAGTTCTGTCGTAACACTATACTTCGAAAAGAAATGACGAGGCAATTACGTTGCTTAGTCATTATTAATTTGTTTTGACTAATTCGATCGTCACAATAGAATTAGCCGGCATAATAATCGCTTTGTCTCCTGTTAAACTGATTTCTCCGTTAACTGCTTCAACATTAAGATCAACTGTTTTTTGCCCGTTAAGGAAAGTTTTTGTCAAACTATGTTTTCCAGGAAGTAAGTTTCTAAAAACTACCGGTACGGCTTCAGTATTTCGCCCAGTTTCATCATAGTTAGTCAAAATCAAACTGATTTTATCGTCGCTCACACTGGCTAGAGCCGTCACATAAGTCCCTTCGCCGTCGACGATGATTTGATTGCCGTTTAAAGTATTTAACATCTGTAATGCATACCAGCGGGGTTTTTTACTACCATCGTAGTTTAAGATCCCCCAAGATAAAGCCGGGCCGTCTTTGACTTCAAATAAAAAGGCAGACTCGATATTAGCATTGATAAAATTTCGAATTGAGGCTAGAGTATGAGCTGCGCCGACCTCGGTATCGGCGATCGGGTTTTTTTCCGAGTCATAACCCCATTCGCTAATAATTCTTGGAAGATTTTCAAACCTGTCGTAGCGAGGACTTTCTGCCAACCACTTATTAAGATTGATGATGTCTTGAGTATAGTCGTCGGTCTTTTTTGAGTAGTGATGCCAACTGATGAAATCTATTTTTAAATTATTGACAGCTACATAATCCAAAAACTTTTGGATCCAGTTTTTGTAAAGGGCAGTCGTCACCGGGCCGCCCAACTTATACGGGAAAATGTCCTCGGCTTTTTCCGCTCCTTTAGCAGAATAAAAATAAAGTTCTGAATAGCTTTTGTCACCCAAATACTTCCATTTACCAAACGATTCTAAATCAGGCTCATTCCAAACTTCATAGTAAATATCGGTCCGCCAAAAATCGTCTAAACCACCGCAGGGCAAGGTTGTTTGTCGACCGCTGTAGCGCTCGACTGTTTTTTGAACCAATAGACTCCATTCGTCCCAGCTTTTCGGCTTACCGATGAGAGAGCCGTCGTCAGACATCGTCGGAGGCATATAGCCTAAGGAAAAGAATGGTTTTGCTCCGGTGTGGTAGATATCACAAACTGTCTGATCGAGTTTGTCAAAGTTAAAACTCAAATTGCCTGATCCGTCACGAGTTACTACGTCATAAAAATCATAGATGTGATCGATCCTGATGAAGCGAGGATAGAGCTCGGAGACTTGGGAAATGACATTTTCAAACATCCTGACTCCTGATTCTTCTCCTCCTTGTGCCAGGGCTTTCCAGCGGTCTGGAAACGGCCCGGAAGTTTTTGCTACGTCAACGACAATATTGGCTTTAATTGCCGCCGCTCGGGATAAATACTGGAAAGAAAAAAACAAAAACGGAAAAGCCAAAAGAGTTAAAACAAAGTAGAGAGTTAGTTTAAACTTTAATCTTTTTTTCATTTTAGTTTTTTAACTTTCTATAGACATCTTTCCGAAAGCCGATCTTTCTTATGATAATTCTTTTTAACTCATGATCAATATAGAATAAAACCCGTATTTTCCCTGTTTTCATTCTATACAGATCACTTTTTCCTGACATTTTCTTGATATTAAGAGAGTCTGGAAAAGGAAAAGTAAGTTGTCTGATTTTAAGGATTGTCTGTCTCCTTTCTCTTTCTTCTAGTTTTTCTAGATCATCTTTTGAAAATAAAGAGTAAAACCGCTTATACATATTCTTTTATTATATCTTCTTCGGGAATCAGTTTGCCAATCGGTTCTTTTTCTAGTTTTCTCGCTTCAATCTCATCAAAATAATCTTCAAGAAGATCTTGAATTCGAGAAAATTCTTCGATATCCATCATGACTGCTTTAGGCTCGCTTCTATGGAAAATATAGGCAATTCCGTTCTTTTTCACCAGATCAAGAAGGCCTAAAGCATCCTCTCTCATATCAGTAATGGTTTTGACGTTCTTTGATGTTGGAATTAACATAAGACTATTCTATAGATTAATCTAAGGTTTGTCAAGGGATTACTTCCATCCGTACATGCGCTTGAACATTTTGGTTATTGCTTCGGATTCTTCTGGAGAATAAAGATATAAAACCTTATAGTTTCCTTTTATCTTTCCATCGATTCTTTCCTGTTTTGTAACTTTTATTTCTCCAACCGCTGTCCAGTCTTTTTTTACCAACCAGATTGGGATATCATCGAAATAGACTCGACTGCCTTCATTATTAAATGAGTATTCTCCACCAACTTTAATAGTATTTGGAACATCAACCCTAACAATTGAGTTAAACTCTACTTTAAATCCCATAATTATATTAATCTAAATATTTAAATTAACCAAGTTTTTCGGTATTCCTTTAATACATGAAATTATCGTATCCGTCCATTCTTGAATGTTCTTATCAAGCGACTGCTTTGAATACCAAGCAAGCGGAGGAGTAACAAATACGTTACCTTCGAGTCGTTCCTTTTTTCCTTCAAAGTTTTCAAATGCCAGTCCTGCCAATTGATTTTTCTTAACCCGCTCCAAAAGATATTGTTTGTCCCAGACTTTATCACTAATTAGTCCTACAAAATATGCGTCATTTTTAATAATTTCAAGCTTTTTCCTATCTAAGAATCCTTCCGTTTCCTTTGTTGCTGCAACAAGCGGAATAACCACATCAGAACTTGATAACAACTTTTCTAAAGAACAATTCTCAAAACGGAAATCTCTTTTTTTTCTTGACCAGTAAACAACTTTCATCCCCATTCCTTTAACTAATTCTGCAACACGACTTCCAATGTCTCCTAAACCAATTATTCCAACCTGCTTTCCTAACAAATCATCAGCTAGTACTTTCTTAGAAAAATCGTATTTATAATTTACCTGTGCTGGCAGACGCTTAGAAAGAACAAGTAACATCATGATGACTTGCTCGGATACCGCCTCACTCGCGTAGTGGGGAACATTAGTCACTTTTATCCCTGCCCTTGAGCATTTTTCAAGATCTAAAAACTCATGACTCGTAGTTACAAGACAAAGATATTTTACGTTCTTTAGTTTTAAATATAAATCTTTAGGAAAATTCCAGCCGAGAGGTGCAGGAGACAAAGCAAGAATTTTTTCTTCATCGTCAAAAAGTTCTTTTACTAAATACGGGTTGGTCTTATTACTATCGATCCATTCTACTTTAGAATATTTTTGTAATTGCAAAAGTCTCTTATTATCGAATTCTTCTTTTTGACAAATCAGTATTATTTTCATTCTTACAACATTATTTTAACTTATTCATCTGAATTACGCTAAATAAAATTAGAATTCCGCCGATCGCGTCTTTAAGCGTAGGAATTTCTCGGAAGAAGAAAAAACCAAATAAAATCGCAAAAAACATTTCTAGAGTTAGGATGTTACTGGCAACAGACGTCTGGATTTTTTCAAAACCATAGTTTGTCAAAAACATCAAAGCAATATTGATAAAACCAGCCAATATGACAGTAATAATAGAACTCAGATTCCAATTGGCCAAGGGCAATCCTTCGCCAAAACCAAGAGAAGTGACAAACACAAAAATAAAGCCAAAAATTAACATGATCTGGGTGATTTCATTGTTGTTTAGAAGCTTTGTCTGGTATCTCCTTTGAATAATTGCCAACGATACAAAGATAACAGATATAAAAGCGATTATCTCTCCTGTTCCCCAGACAAAAACTGAAGAAAAATCCTTGATAGAAATTATCATCACTCCCAAAAACGCTAAGAAAATATAGAGTATTTTTTTGAAAGTGATTTTTTCCTTTAAAATCAAAAATCCCAGTATGGCCGTCATTGGTATCGAACCGATAAAAGAGAGAGTGCTAATCTTTATCATCAAGGCAGCTTTGGTAAATAAACCAACTCCGATAAGATAATAAAAAAACGACCTGAAGATAAGCAGTCCCCATTCTCTCAAAGATATTTTCTTTAATTTTGAAAAATTAAGGTTCTTTCTAAATACAAAAAATCCTAAGATAGAAGCAGATAAAAGCCTGATATACAACTGTTGGAATATGGCAAAACTCAAGGCCAAATAACGAACAAATATTCCTAGAGAAGCATAAACAACAGCCAAAGCAATCAACGAAAGTATTCCTTTTTGTTTTTCTGAAAGATTCATTTTTTAAAACGAGACTTTAAAATTATTGAAAGAACAATGATATTCATTACTGCCAAACAGGCTGGATAGATATATGTGACAAGATTATAGTTGGCTATGGCAAATATTGATAAACTATGACGAATCGCATTAATTACGTAGCTTATAAAAGTCTCACTTTCTGGATTCTTGATTGTTTTTCTAATTGTGGGAAAAAAACCAGAAACATCAATGGCTGTTAATATTACTACGGACAAAGTTGGATCTTTAGTTAACATCCAAGGAAAGATTGCCAATAAAGCAGCGACGAGCATAATAACGTCAAATTTAGCTATATCCTTACTACCTTTTTTTATCGAAATTAAGGCTATAAAAACCACTAATAAACCAGCTGTAGCCGTTGTCCAACTTCCAGCCCCAGCTCCTTTTTGCCATTGACCAAAAAACGTTAAAGAAGTTGTCAAAGTCCAGATCATCCAAGTAAACATGTGTGGTTTTGTTTTATTACGAAAGATGTCGATAATGTAAGGAATAATTGACACAAAAACCAAAATAACCGTTACCAAACCTATGAATTCTTTCATTTAAAACAACTTCAATAAATTTTTAATAGAAATAATTTTATCATCAAAGACGGTCATTCCAAATTTAATAAGCGATAATTTTTGTTTTTTAGTCTCTATTCCTTGAACCCACTTTCCATTGGCCCGGTGAAAAACTTCCATGGCTAAATAGTGACAGAAAATCTTCTCGTCTACTGGCTCAATTTCTTTAAATGAATTAATGCATCGCATTAGATATTTTCTTGCTGAATCTTTTTTTATATATCCTGCAAGCGCATAAAGAACAATATGCGCCAAATGACTTGGGAACATAAATCTTTGGTCAGCCCACTGGGAATAACCAAAGTCAATAAAAGCAACCTCTCCTTTTTCATTGACGAAGACGTTTTTCGGGTGGCAATCCGGCCAGGAAAAATATTCATTGTTCGTCAAATATTCTTTTTCCAGCGTTGAGTATTCTTTTTGACTGTTTGGGTAAGACAAGCGAAGCTCTAATCCTCTCTCATAAATACTCATCTGGGCATTTTGGACAATATAGGGAAACTCTTTCCATTTTCTCGATTCAAGTATAAGATGAGCTAATGACCTTCCAACGTTTTTAGCAGCTTTAATTGAGAATCTATTTTTAAAAATATCTTCTTGCATTAAAGAGAAGCCTTTCGAATAAAGATTTTCCATTATTGAAGTGGTGATGTCTGGAAAATCATAAAGTAATTTTGGAACTCTAACTTCTTGATTATTTTGCAAGTTTTTTAAAACTTGGACGTCAACTTTATGAGATTTTTTATCCAGATAGAGTTCTGTTGGATCAAAAGGGAAAGCACCTTCAGTGTGCTTGATAACAACCTCCTGCCCGTCAAGAACGGCCGAATAAACTTGGGAGATAAACCCTCCTTTTAAACTTTCTTTTAGTTCTATTTTTAAACCTCTTTTTTGTAATTCTTTTTGGAGATTTAATTTGTCGATTAACGGGGATTGTTTTGGATATTTTTTTGGTTTTGATGAAGGTAAAACAGAATGGATATATTTGTTTTTATTCATTAGTTTTAAATTATATATAATAATTTATTATGCTACAACGGATTGACAAATTAAGACAAACTTTAAAAGAAAAAAATATTGACGCGATTTTAGTGAGTAATTTTTACAATATCCTTTACCTTTCCGGATTTAAAACGCTGACGGAAAACGAGAGAGAAGCGTGGATGTTGATAACGGCTAGAAATACTTATCTCTTTAGCGATAACCGTTACATAAATGACAAATCACAAATAACAAATAACAATTCAATAATAAATAATAAATTTTTAATTTATAAACTCATCACCCCTGAAAAAGGTCTGATAAAACACCTCGAAGAAATTTTTCAAGAAGAGGGAATTAAAAATTGCGGAGTCGAGGCGGATAATTTAAAACTTTTAGAATTTCAGCAGTTAATAAAATATTTTCGAGAGACAATGTTTGTTCCTACTGAAAAATTAATTATCAAACAAAGAGAGATAAAAGACGAGGATGAGATTAAAAAAATAAAAAAAGCCTGTGAGATTGTAGACCTTTGCCTAAAAGACATACTTCGATTAATCGAAGTGGAGAAAACGGAAAAAGAAATCGCTTTTAGGATCGAATTCTGGCTCAAAGAGAAAAATTATGACTTGGCTTTTTATCCGATTGTTGCTATCGACGAAAATTCCGCTGTTCCTCATTACGATACAAGAAACGGAAACAACAAAAAAGCAAGAAGCGGGTCAATAATTCTCATTGACTTTGGCGCTAAGTATCAAGATTATGTGTCAGACATCACTCGCATGATATTTGTTGGTAAACCGACTGACGAACAGATAGATACATATAATAAACTTCTTGGTGCTCAAACAAAAACTATCAAATATCTCACAAATTTAGCCTCAATCAACCTCGGAGGTGGAAGGGGTAAGCAAGTAGATCAATACTGCCGTCAAATGGTTACTGAAAATCAATTACCGAATTACCAACATTCAACTGGTCACGGCGTAGGACTGGAGGTCCACGAATATCCAAAAATTTCGCCCATTTCTGAAGACAGATTATTGGAAAACCAGGTTGTCACTATTGAGCCAGGGGTTTATTTCGAGGAAAAATGGGGGATAAGGATTGAAGATACTGTTCTTGTAAAAAAAGATGGGGTGGAAACTCTAACTAAATTTAGCAAACAACTGCTGAATATATAAACATCAAATCATAAATAACAAATCCACAAATGAATATTAAATTATAAATATTTAATAACTAAAAATTAGTTATTTGTTATTCAATTGTTATTTATCATTTGTCATTTGTAATTTTTCTTCCATCCTCATTGTCCTTTCCACAGCTTTCGCTTTCGGTCTGGCAACTTCTACTTTTTCGCTTTCGGCTTTTAACTTTTCCGTAATCTCTTTTTCCTTGTCAAAAAGTTCCTTAACGGTCTTGGCGGCTTCAATCTTGGCCTTAAGATAGGTCACAAGCTGTTCTCCATTGAGGCTGTTGACCATGAAGATCGGCAAAATATAGCCGATTTCATCCAACCCCTCGTGTTTTAATTCGGCATTTTCCGAAAGCAGTTTATTCAATGTGTTAGTAATCATGACGATGTCATTGTCAACCCAGCGGTCACGAGTTTTGATATTTTCGGTTGTTGGCACTTCACCTTTTTCATACTGATCTACCCACATTTTTTTTACCTGTTCATACTCGTCGATGGAAACGGTTTGCGGAATCATTACTGACTGTTCGATATTTTTTTCCGGTTCGGCGACTAACGGCGCCTGGGCAGCGACCACATCTTTTACTTCTTGGGGCTTGAGGCTCTGTTCGCTCGCGACTGATTCGGCAATCTTCATGTCTGTTTTCACAATGACAGAGTATTCTTTTATGACCGCGACTACCTTAGTTTTGTCTAATTTTACCTCTGTAGAAATTTTTTGAACAATTGTATTCGGAGACTCTGCTAGAGATTGATGAAACACACTAATTATTTCTTGAATTTTTCCTTCTTCAACGCCGGTTTTTTTGGAAAGGTCAGAAATTAATCCGGCGTTACCGGAAACATAGTTGGCAACTGAAGAAGAGACTTGTTGAATTTTCTCTCGTGGCAGTTTTACTTTGACGGAAACCACTTGAGTCACCGGAACCATTTTTGGCAGCGTCGTAATAATGGCGCTTCGATTTTTTACCCGTTCAAGTGGTGGAGCAAAGACCGATGAAACGATCCGTCCGGCCAAAGGATCGGCCTTAACGGCGCGGTTGGACAACTCAACCCTAATATTCATATAGCGCTGTCTTTCGCTGGCGGTTGTGGCTTGAGTCGGATTTTTCAAATAGTTTATATTCTGGGTCGACTGCTTGTTGGTTTCAAAACGGGCGACGTCGGTGATTTTTGTGGCTTGAATGTCAAGCGAACGAACGATCTCTTCGGTTTTGGCTTTTTTGATTTCTTCGACCGTCTCTATTCTTGTTTTTGCAAAAGTTTCTACTTCTCTGGGAATTTTTAAAGCCGCGCCAAGATTTGTTGTCAAATTAACAGGAGAAAGAGAAGGACTTGGCCCGCCGCTTCTGCCCGGGCCGAAATTTGAAAGCAACAGGTTCTTTATAGCGTTGATGCCGTCACAACAGTAGTCGCGGAACGTACGAAGCAACCACCAAGGGAAAATTGTCACCGCCCAGAGCATGATCAAAGTGATGATGTATTCGGCGTATGGATCAATATAATTTACATTGTTTAAGGTGTTAAGTTTTTGCGCCGGGCCACCCCAGAGAATGTTTGTGGCTGTCGGATAGACATATCCAACTATAGTATTACTTCGAGAAAAGTCAAAAATAAAAGGAATCCCACCTTTCCAAATCGTCGCCAATCCTCCTAAAAACAAAGACAACAACGGACCATAAAAAACCCATTGAAAAAAAACACCCACCCAAATCCAACCGATGTTTTTTGAAAAAGAAAAGGAAAAAAGAATCGGCAAAAAAGGAGAAGCAAATAATAAAAACCAAAGAATTATTTTTCGCAAGAGTATCATCCCTCCCATCAAGTAATAACTGACATTTGTCAACTTAAGGGTAAATAGTTGGGTCTTTATCGACTCCTGGACTCTGATATTTAGGTCTTTCAAACCAACAAAGTCAATGTAACCCATCTCCGTGCTCGTTCCGGAAAAATAGATATTAAAAAGGTCTTTTCCTCCAAGATTCTCGACGAAAAATTTCATTATCAAATCGGAAAGCTGGACAATAGTAATAACAACCGTAGCAGAGAATGAAATATAGAGAATTGAGGTTAAAATTTTCATCACCGACGGCCAAACTTTGACGCCGGTATCAAAATTTGTCCTTTGGCCGATAATAATTCCCAGTCCCAAAAGGGCAGCTGTCAAAATGACAAAAAAATAACTCAAATTTCTCGCCGTCGACCAAATTTTTATCAGAACCGGGTGATTATCAATTGAAGGATGAGTCATCACCCAGTAGATAAACTGGCGCGCCCTGTCATTGGATTTGCCTTGGGTTGTCACCTCTTCGTCTTCCACCCAATAATGATTGACTCCGGGATTGCTTTGAAATTCTTGATAGTTGGTCGTGCACTTTTCCCCCTTGCCTCTTTGTTGATAGATCTGGACGAGCTCTTGCGGGCATTCATAGCCTTGAGGAGCGGTCGTCGCCGGCGGGGTTGATGTTGGTTGTAGTTGTCGTTGGGCAAAAATAGAAAAAGGGTTTAAAAAAACAATCGCAAGAAGAAAGATAATGCTAAACAACCATTTTTTCATATTTTAAAGGTTTTTAAAGACTATAAGCCCTGTCCCGGCGAGGATAAGAAAAATTAATCCAAAAGCAATTTGGACAAAATTACCATTGACTCCAGACGTAGGCAGAGCCGTAGGTAGAGGTGGAGAAGTGGCAATGGGCGTTGGTGTGCTTTCGGCCGGATTAAACAAGGCGCAAAGTTGGGTTGACCCGGGGGCGGTTGCGATTAGTTTAAAAGTCACATAAGCAAAAGCGCCGCTTCCTGAAAAGCCAGATGGAGAGCTGCCGGTAATAATCAACTTGCCGTCTCCTTGGGGATCGGCAGAAATAGTCGCAAACGTATTTCCGGCCGATACCGAGATATACTCAAGGTATTTTGTATCATATGTCATCCCAATTCTCGTTGATGTTGAAGACTTCCCCTCTGTATCCACATTAATAGTAAATTTAATATCCTGTCCTCGTTGAAGCTGTCCCGACGGAGCAATTAAATCAAAGGTAATGGCCGACACAGAGTTTGGAACTATAAATATGGTAAGTAAAAAAATAAAGATTATAAAAAATCTTTTTAGATAGTTTTTCATTCTTCATCCATCATACTCTAATTTGTCATCTTTTTTCAACATTAAACAGCGGGCCGACGATTTGAATATTTGAAGGTGCGCGCAAATTAAACCAGTCTTTAAACTCCGAGGCAGAAAAAGAAGCGTTTCCTCCGTCGCCGGAAAAATTAACAGAAGAACTTCTGCCTGATCCAAAGTCAGCTCCAACCGAAGCGTCAGAAATCGAAGAAAAAGGATTAATTCCTCTTGACCTTAATTCTGATTTTACTTTTTCAAAATCCCATGTGTCTGTGCCGGCTGGATTTGACTTGTCGACTTGATACAAATGGTCGCGTGTCGACGGGTCGTTTTTGACCAAAAGAATAATGTTGACGATATCGGCTAACTCGTCTGATTTTAACCAGGCGGTTTTATTGTATTCTCCCCTCGACCCCCAATCGCAGTAAAACCAAGGCGAATCACGGTCATAGGCGCGGCTAGATAAATCGGCAAAGCTTCCGATCGATCCATCAAAATCGTTCGCGTGTTTGGTCCAAGAAGTTCCTGACCAACCGATTTCACCCGATGAAAAAACATAACCGCCGTGGGTCGACGAATACCATGCTTTGATCGGCGACCCGCCCTGATACATTGTTAATCCTTCAGTTTCTCTCACCGCCTGGTCCCATGCTCCTGTTTTTGGATCATCATGAAACACCTGGCAATTCTCCGAATCGCAAATTGATCCCGCCCCATTGTTTGTATAGGCCAAAGCGTAGGAACGAGCAGCGATCGCTTGGGCCTTAAGGACTTCTATGTGCCAAGATTCTGGCACCTCGTAAATGCGTTTTACATAATCTTCCAAACTATAGGTGTTATGACCATCAACTTTTATTTGTATGTTTTCTGCTTTTTTCATCTCGTCAAAATTATAATAAGCTCTTAATATTGTTTCATAGTTTTGTCCTGCTTCAGCCCTTCCTTTAGCTCCATACTGGTTTAGGCCAACCCTATTTGGAACTCCATAAGTAAACATTGCAAACCTGGGAGAAAAACCTGGGTCGCGTCCGTTAGTCAGATCGCTGTCACATCGACCAAGCGTTGAGGCGGAGCGGGAGATGTTTAGGCTTGCTTGCTTTTGGGCGATTAAGTCTTGTTGGCGGGCTGACAGTTGGGCGATCTGCGTCCTCGTCTGACTGATCTGTCCGGCGAGAATTTTTGACTGGGAGTCAATCTCCTGTTTCAAGCTAGACAAACCTAATTTCTCAGTTTCTAAATCTCTTTTAATATCTTCGAGGTTTTTTATGTATAAAACGACTTTGATAATCGTATTTTTGTCTTGGTCGACCAAAGACTGTTGATAAAAAAATCCCCGAAGAGATTCTGATAAATTATCAGACGTCAAGACCGTCAATAAATTAAGCGAGTTTTTGTTGATGTTTTTGTAATAAGACCGGGCTCTTTCATTGAGGAGATTTTTTTGATAATCCAAGGCTTCTTCTCCCTTTTTTACTTCAGCTTCTTTTTTGCCTATTTCTACCTCAAGATTGTTGACTCTTTTTTTGATGTCGTTCAACCTTGAATTTAATTGTTGATAGTTGGATTCTTTGGCGTTTAGGTCTTTTCTTAAAGACTCAAGAGCTTTTGTTACGTCTTCAAGCTCGTCGGCGCGGACAAAAAAAACAGGAACAATAACTATTAGTAAAAAAAACAAAAGAAAAAATCTCCTCATAAAATTATTATACTCAAAAGATCTCTCACTTCGTTCGGGATGACGGGGAGAGGATGTGTTATACTTTTTCTATGAGACGATTTTTAATATTCTTACTTGTTGTTTTTTCATTTTTTTCATATGACAATCTCGTGTCAGCCCAAAGGAGAACGCCAACTCCAGAACCGTCGCCAACTATAGAACAAACAGCTCCAACCGTCGCCATTCAAGAACCAGCTGGGCCTCGATATGCTGCTTGCGATCTCTGCGGATACTGCCCACCCAATAACCCACCCCAAAGTTGGCCAGCCTGTCAAAAATGTCTTTACCCAAACATTAATCCTGACCCGTCAGTCATGGAAAGCCTTATAATCAATCCCGAAACTAACACTCCTGTTGCCGCCGCCCCTGGTCGTCAATACACATTTTTGGGATGTTTTGGGGGGCAGGGTAATTTTTCTGATGAAGGCTCGGCTGGAGCCGTAGTCCAGTCAATTCTCAACATTATTTTCTCTCTTGCCGGAGGGATTGCTTTTCTTTACCTTCTTTATGGCAGCTTTATCATTACCACTTCTCAAGCTGACCCGGAAAGACTAAACTACGGAAAAAGGCTTGTCTGGGGAGCGATTATTGGCCTAGTTTTTACACTAAGCAGTGTCCTTATAGTAAACTTTATTGCTTCAAATGTCCTAAAAGTACCGGGGTTTGGAGAATAATATTTGACTATTTGGTTATTTTGATTTTCTTAGGAATAACCCTCCAACAGCTCCTGCCAATAAGGAAGGAATAAACAAGGTAGGAATACCTGTTGCTGGAATTGTCCCTGGTTTTGTTGGCGTTTTTGTTAACTCCGCCTTGTAGTTGTTTCCTAAAACGCTACCACCTTGACCGTCAATTTTTACAGTTGAAATCGGGGTTGGAGTAGGAGAAGCTGTTGGTTTTATTGTTATTTTTGAAAAAGGAGACGAAAACTTTCCTGGCAATTTTAACCTGCCGGTAACGACGGCAAAAAAGACCAAAACGACAACCAGGCCGAGGACAAATGAAATTACCTTATTAAAACTATCCATATAGTATTTATTATATCATAGGGCCTGCTAATAAGCAAATACTACAAATAAGCAAATAAACAAATAAATGTTGTAATATTAAAATATATGGAACAGAATCCGCAGATAGTTTTTTCTTGGAGAGCCCCGCTTCGACCATACAAAAAACAAACTGGTTTAATCCTTCGTTTTTATTTGGCCGTTGCCCTCCTTCTTTCGGCGATTATGTTCTTTTTTGGAGACAAAATCCTTTTAATCCCTATCTGGGCGATAGTTTTTCTCTTCTATGTTCTGACAATTACCCCCCCGCCTGAAGTAGATAATAAAATCACCACCTTCGGCATTGACGCCGCCGGCACCACTATGCGCTGGGAAACTCTTTCCCACTTCTATTTTGGGAAAAGATTTGGCTTTTACACCTTGACCGTTGTCAGTCATGCCCCTTATTTTTATCACGCCTACCTGGTCGTCCCCAACGAAAGCATAAAAAACAAACTAATACAGATTCTTTCCCAACACCTTGTTTTCCAAGAAAAGCCGCAAAAAACCATGACTGACAAAGCCGTAGACTTCCTGTCCAATCTTATTCCTGATGAGGTTGAAGGAGAGACTGAAGTCGTTTTACAAAAACTGAAGCGGGTATCTCTTTGACGCCAAAAACCCTACCCCAATGCAAAACCCCTTCGTCTGTTGAGACCAAAAAACCGTCTTTTTGTTTTGCCAAAACGATTAGGTCAAGGTCTGTGACGCTGTCCAAAAAACCAGTTCTCGTCGCATTTCTATATCTCTCTCTAAATTTTTTTATAAAACCGCCAATGGCGATTTGAAAATCTTTTTTTATATCGATTTTTTTTCCTGAAAAATCAACAGCTGTTTTTTCTATCTCTTCCTCGGCGATGTTCATTCCTCTATAGCTTCTTCCCCTAACGTCATCAACCAGCTTATAAAATATACTGGCCGAAAATGACGCCTTGGTTAGGTCGGGAGATTCTACGTTGATAGCTGAAAGAAAGTTTTTAATAAAACCCTGGTTTTTTTCTTCAAAAAAACTCAAAAATTCGTCGACGGCTCTAGGCGGCATAAAAAAAGAGGCGGACCTGTTTTTCTTCAGGCCTAAAATCGTTTTTGTTAAATTGACAACGACGTCTTCTGTTTTGTTTCCCAAAGACAACCCCGCCTCCATATTAAAAAAAAGATTTGTGTCTAAAATAAAAGTTTCCATATTATTCTTGGATTCTTACAGGCATAATTATGTGTAAAAAATCTTCGTTTTTTTCTCCTTTAAACGCCGCTGGAGAGTTTGGTCTTAACAACTCTATAATTATCTTTTCTGAAGGAACGTTGTTTAAAAAATCAATTACAAATTTAAAATTAAAGGCTATTCTTATCTCTTCGCCGTCGACCTTTGACTCTTGATAGGCGACATTAGTATCCGACCCACCTGTCTTGGGACTTAATTTTATCCCGTCGCGACCAACGTCAAGAATGATAATGTTGGAAAAATCACGAGCAAAAACCGAAACAAGCCTGACGTTTCTTAAAAATTCACCCTTGTCCAAAACAATGCTTGTTTTTTTCTCTACCGGAATAACTTTTTCATAGGGAGGATAGTCTCCTTCTATCAGCCTTGTCGAGATCTCATTGTCTCCTAGGTAAAAAGTTAAAAGCTTTTCTTCTTCTTGAAAATTAAACAGGACTTCTTTTTCGTCTCTGATCAAGCGACTCATTTCAAAAAGAAACCCTGAAGGGACAATCATTGAAGAAAACGGGGTTTCTTTTTTTAGATTAAGGAGAGAAAGACGAAATCCGTCTGTGGCAACAATCTGATTCGTACTTTCTCTTGCAACAAAGTTTATCCCTGTTAAAACCGGTCTGGTCTCGTCTGTTGAGGCGGAAAAAAGCAAAAGGGGGAGAGTCTCTTTTAGAAAAGATGTCTGTATTTTCTGTTTTTCTGATGTCGAGCGTGGAGGAAGAGGAAATTCGTCGGGAGAAAAAAGGGAAAATTCACCTTTAGTTTTACCTTGTGAGATAATGACTGATTTTTCTTTAAACTCAACTTCAATTTTTCCCGAAGATAAGAGAGATAAAAACTCGCTGATTTTTTTAGGCTCAATAACAATCTCAAACTGATGGTTTTCCTCTGTATTTAAAAAACTATGATAATAATAGTTAAGGTTTGTCGAATAAAAATGAATTTGTTTTTTTTCTCCTTTCAAAAAAACTCCTTGAAGGGAGGTTGAAGAAGAAAGTTTGTTTGAGGCAAATTTAGAAGCAAGGTTAATTTTTTCTAAAAACAGGTCCTTATTTATTTCTATTTTCATAATAGTAATATTTAAATAGTCGTAATAGGTAGTGTGTATAAGTGTATAAAAAGAAGGTTAGATTTTCAAGACAAAATAAACTCGGCTTTTTACCTGTGGAAGAGGGGTGGACACTGTGTTTATATATTTAACGATTGGAAGATTGTCTCAACCTCTTTTTTAAAATTTTGGTCCCTCATCATTAAATTAGAAATTTTTTCTTGGGCGTGGAGAACGGTCGTGTGGTCTTTTCTTTTTAAAACTTCGGCAGTTTCCATCAATTTTAAGCCGACGTGCTTTCTGATGAGATACATGGCAACTTGCCGAGGGAGGACAATTGCCTCGTTTCTTTCAGGACCTCTTAAATGCGACTGTTTGACATTGTAATAAGTGCAAACAGCCTTAATAACGTCAGAAGGACCTATTCTTTTAACCTTGTTTACTTCTTTTTTGGAAAAAAACTCCTCCACAGAATCCAGGTCGATCTTATCTTTTTTGCCAAGAATATTTGCATAAAGAGAAAGAAGAGTTCCTTCAAGGGTGCGCGAATCAGAGTCCCTTTCGGCAATTACCTTGGCGGCTTCGATGTCGACGCTGATGTTTTTTTCCTTTGCCTTAATAAGGAGAATGGCTGTTCTTAATTCAAAGTCTGGCGATTGAATGTCGACTGTCAGGCCTCCGGAAAAACGAGATCTCAACCTGTCTTCTAAATTTTTGATTGAGGTCGGTGGTCGATCTGAGGTCAAGATGATCTGTCCGCCAGAAGAGATTATCGAGTTGAAGGTGTGAAAAAATTCTTCTTGAATATGGGCTTTTCCGGCGATAAATTGAATATCGTCGATAATAAGAAGGTTGAGGTGGCGATACTTTCTCCGGAAGAGGGGCGTGGTTTTATCCCTAATTGCTTCGATTAACTCGTTGGTAAAGTTGTCTCCAGGACAAAAATATACTTTTTTGTTTTTATCCGCTTCGAGAATTCTCTTGGCGACTGATTGAGCAAGGTGAGTTTTTCCAACACCAACGCCGCCATACAAGAAAAGGGGATTGTAGGCGGATCCCAGATTATTGACGACGGCCTGCGCCGCCGCATAGGCGACCTGGTTAGTTGAAGACACGGCAAAGTTTTCAAAACTGTATCTTTTGTTAAGGCCTGATTTGGCAAAGAGGTCTTCTACAGCTGGTTCAAAGGCGAGGAGAGGTGAGACAACCTTCTTTCTTAACGTTGGCGAGACAATAAATTCTACAGAAAGATGCTTTTTAAAATTTTGATAAATATGTTCTTCGATTTCATTAAGGCGAGGGTCGAGAAATTTTTTTATTCCCTGATTATTACAGCCAATAACAAGAGTTCTTTCAGTCAGCTCAACCGGCCTGGTTTGTTTTAGAACAGAATATAATACGGACTTTTCACCCTTAATTTCTTTAAATTTTGCTAAAAACTCATCCCAAAAAGAGCCTAAGAGAGACATATTTTATATTTGTGGATAACTTGTCCACAAATAATAAACAAATTCACAAAGGAAGTCAAGAGGAAGTTAAAGTTCTCCAAGGCCTTCTTTTTTTTGCACTTCTTCTTTGACAAGGTTGAGGAAGCGTTCGGTAGAAGATAGTCTTTTATGTCCGACTAAACGGGCGATATACTCGACTGATGCCCCTTGTCTTAACTGGTGGGCGATAAAAGTATTTCTTAGATCGTTGACTGTAGCGCCCTTAATCTCTACTTCTCGAAAACAACGGGCGATAATTTGCCTGATGTTTCTTATCAAGAGCGGGTGGCCTGTGCGGGTGATGAAAAGACGGTCGTCTTTTGTCTGTGGCCTGATTTTTAGATAGTCGTCAACGGCTTTTTTTACCGCTTTGTTTAAAGGAATATCTCTTTCTGGGGTTTTTCCATAGTCTCGAATATGGATAATAGAACTGTTAACATCTCCGACTCTTAAATTAGAAAGTTCTCCGATTTTCATGCCAGTCTGGAGAAGAATCTCGACCAAAGCATAGGTGCGGGCGTCTTCTTTGGCAAAGTCTCTTAAGGCTCGATATTCAAGTTTGGTAAAAATTCTCGGCGGCGATTGGATATATTTTGGGTGAGAGACGTCGAGCGATGGGTTTTGGTCGACAACACCCTCCTGTTTTAAGTATCTAAAAAAAGTTCTTATAGAGTTGAGTTTTCTTGACGCAGATTTTTTTGTATAGTTGTCGGCGATTAATTTATCAATAAAAGAGGTGATATTGTCTTTTTTTACTTCTCTAATGTCTTGGACTTCTTTTCCTGTTAAAAAACCAACAAACTGTTCCAAATCTTTTTTATAGGCTATGATCGTGAAAGATGATTTTCCTTGGGCCTCGAGATGTTTAATAAATCTCTCAACCAAAGATGGTAGTAGGACATTATCCATAACGCCCTATAATATATCATATTGTTCAAGTGAATTCAAGGTGTCCATTTTCTGTTGAGTTTTTAGCTGTGCTTTGGTATATTATTAAATCTGCTCGCGAGAAAGCGGCGCAAAGGAGAATTGAAAGATGCCCAAAAAGAAAGAAGAAAAAACAAAAGCCCCAATAAACATAATGGAGGCGCTTCTCAAAAAACAAAGGCCAGCCGTCTTGAAAAAAGGCAAAGAAATCGAAGCTAAAATCGTCTCTCTGTCAAAAAAAGGAATCGTCTTTGACGTCGGCGCCAAGGCCCACGCGCTTTTGGGCGAACTCGAAATAAAAGAGGTCTCGACGTATCTTCCATACCTTAAAGAAGGTGACAAAATTCAGGTTAGAGTGATCTCCGAAGAGTCAAAAAACGGTTTTCCAGTCGTATCACTTCGTAAATTTTTTGAAAAAGGCAAGTGGGAGATTCTTAAAGAGAAAAAAGAGAAGGAAGAAGAAATTGAGGTAATGTGTGGAGACTATGGAAAAGGCGGTGTTTTTATAGACTTTATGGGAATAAGAGGCGTAATTCCTAAAATCCAACTAACAGAACCTTTTATAAGCTCTCCGGAAAAACTAGTCCGCCAAAAAATAAAAGTGAAAATTCTCGAGGTCGACAAGGAAAAAAATAGGCTAGTTGTTTCCCAAAAAGCTTCGGTCCTAAAGATTTCTCAAAAAGACCTAAAGAAAAAATTTGACGCTATTAAGGAAGGAAAAACCTACAAAGCTAAAGTATTAGGAGCTTCTGAATTTGGTGTTTTCTGCGAAGTCGAAGGAGTCGAGGGCCTGATTCACATTTCAGAAATTTCTTGGGAAAAGGTCGCCAATGCCGCTTCCTTCGTCACAATAGGCGAAACTATCGATGTCTATGTGGTTGAGAAAAACGAAAGAGATCTAAAATTAAACCTTTCTTTAAAAAGATTACTGGCCGATCCATGGAAGGAAATAGAAGAGAAGTATCCAAAGGACAAAGAGGTCGAAGGAGAGGTCGTCCGCAAGGAAAAATACGGCTATTTTGTCCGTCTTGAGCCTGGAGTCGAGGGCTTGATTCACATTTCCAAACTCACAGGACAAGAAGATCTAAAAATCGGCCAGAAAATCAAAACCTTTATCGAAAGAGTCTCTCTTAAAGAAAGACGAATGAGTCTAGTTCTTCCTCAAAAAGAAAAGCCGGTAATGTATAGATAAACTATTCTATTAAGGTTTTTTCTTCTTCCGAAGAGATCACCTTGAAGCCGACGTGCGAGTGGCCGGCAAAAAAGAGCCCTTCGCCGACTCCGGCAGAAAGCAGGAAATGTCTTTCGCCACCGGTCAAAAAAAATGTTTGAGCAATTTTTTCGACAGCCGCGGTTGACTGCTTCAAAATAATCTGGAGAGAAGAGTTTGTTATGATTGCTTTTCCTTCATCAGTTGATAAAAAATCTTCAACATCTTGGGTTATAGTCGTCAACCCAAGTTTATACTTTCTCGCCCGTTTGGCAAAAGAATGTAGATAGGCCCCAGAGTCTTTTTGTTTGATTAAATACCAGGCCTCATCGACTATAAGCACCCTTTTTTTCGGATCGCGCCTAACCCGATTCCAAATATAGTCAAGGACTATATACATGGCAACCGGCCTCAAATTTTCCTCTAAGTCACGAATGCCAAATACGGTAAAAGGATTTTTAATGTCGAAGTTTGACCGTTGGTTGAATATGCCGCTGGCTGATCCAGAGACGAACTTTTCCAAACGGTCTGACAGTTCTTTGGCTTCAGGCGTTTCCATACCAATCAAAACTTTGAATAAATCTTCCAAAAGCGGCGCTTCGCTCTTAAAGGTTTCTGGGTCCTGGGTGATGCCTTTTTCTCGGTAGGTTAAAACTAAGGCCCGATCCAAAAGCGCGTCTTGAGAAGGAGTTAATTCACCCATAACTACTTTCATAAGAGAATGTAAGTCTAAGATTTTGTTGGAAAGTTCGTCTGGTCCGGCGTTGGTGGTTTCCAAATCAAAAGGATTGATTTTATATTGAGAAGAAGTTGAAAAAACAACAAACTCTCCACCCATTGATTTAGTTAATTTTTCGTATTCGTTTTCCGGGTCGATGATAATAACATCTGTTCCCATCATCAAGAGGCGTAGGGCCTCGAGTTTGACCAAAAAACTTTTTCCTCCTCCTGATTTTCCCAAAATTACCGAATTGGCATTTTCCAAAGTAAATCTATCAAAGATGATTAACGATCCGTCGTGCTCGTTCATCCCATACATTATTCCTTCATTTTTTGTTAATGAGGCGGTCGCAAAAGGGAAAGTGGTCGCGAGCGATGTTGTATCCATATTGCGCCAGACGCTCAAGCGGTCATAAAAAATCGGCATCGTCGATTTGAATCCCTCTTCCATTTCCAGGGTTGCTTGGCGGGCGACTATTAAAAGCGACGACAGAACCGAGTCGACCTCTTTTGTCAATCGATTCAGTTCTTCAAGTGTGTCACCGGGAATAGTAATATAGAGGCCGAACTGAAAAAATCTCTCCGCGCCTTTGGCGAGTTCAGCCTGAAGAGAAAGGGCGTCGTCTAAGGCAACCTGAACAGTCGGGTCAACAACTTTTCCGGCCTTAATATCACCCTCGATTGTAGCCTCCATTTCGGCGATCTTTCTTTTCAAATCTTCGAGAACGTTTTTTGACTCGGTCGGATAGATATACATGGAAATATATAAGGGGTGGTCAAAAGTAATGAGCGAATATAACCAGTTGGCCGATACATAGCGAGGATAACCGACAACATACAGGGTCCGATAAAATTTTTCATCGATTTTTAAGTGATTAAAGTCGACCTCGATATAAGAGGGGGCGACCAAATCTTTGGTGGAAACAGACCCGGTGGCGAGAAATTGGGCCATACTATTATTACCGCTAGCTTTTACTCCGTTTATTGGCGATTGTTTTTTGGAAAACAAGTTAAATATATTCATTGCGATGTCATAACAACATCCGTATAACTTTCGACAGGTGCTAATCGGCGACCCGTCGATGACGGATTATATAAGTTGTAATATAATTCAGTCAGCTGTTGATTTTGTAAGACGCTTGCTCGAAGACCAATTTTGGAAAGCAATCTTAGCAAATTGTCCCTTTTCGGATAGAGTGAAGTTTTTGCCCTATTGACGACGTATTCTTTATTTAATGATCCCGGATTAGCGCCAGAGACGCCAAGCTCGAGGGGAGAAAAAGGAATGACGAAAAAAAATCTTTTTTCAAGGACGGTATTTTTTTTGACAACGTTTTTAATAAATTCTTTATAACTCGACAGTCGAGATTTAAGAAGGTCGTTGGTTTGAACGTCTATTTTTCCGTCGAGGTAATCAAGATATAAAGAGACGTCCATTTTTTTAGAAAGGATCAATATTTGGACCGGAAAAGACAAAGAGTTTAACAAACCAGAATAAGAATAGATCATCGATGTTTGTTCTTCGGTTGAAAGAAGCCAAAAATTAACAGCGCCGACTTCTATGACAACTGATGCGGAAAAATCCTTCATCAAGACGACATCGTCTTTTATCTCCTCAATCTCGATAAAAGATTGAGTAGAAGCCTTAACCGGTGAAGTTGGTTTGACAGTTGTCATATGAGTTCTTTAGATAATATTTCGATAGGATTATTTTTTTCATTTTCTATCTTTACTTTCATTGTATCAAAAATGTAGGTTCCTTTTGGGTCTTTGACTTCAAAAAAATATTCTCCTTGGGGTAGGGGATTGTAACTCAAAAAAACTCCATGGGCATTTGATTTAAGAATTCTTATTGGTTCGGCATCGACGGTTTTTTTTACATAAATTAAAATCGCGCCAATTGGGGTGAGTTTGTGGTTTTTGACTGTTCCGGTAAGAAAAGGATGATTTGGAGAAGTGATTACTACTTGACGTTTGGTTATTGGTTGTTGGGCAGGAGGTTTTTTACCAAAGAAACTAATGGGATTTGACAAAAGGTCGTTAATGCTTTGTTTTTTTGTTGTTTCTGCTTGGACGTTTTTTCCTAAGTAGTTGCTCAATTTTTTTCGAGAATCAATGTGGGCTGTCACTTGATGAGGATTGGATGCAAGGACAGAATCTTGCAAAAAATGAACAGGCTTGTTTTGTTTTTGAAAACTATATTGGGTCGGAGAGACTAATCTTTTTATCAGATTTTTGATCCAGACTTCCATTGGTCTATCATTTATAGGTATAAAGGCAAAAGCAGCGCCGATTGAGGCCGTTAAGACGCCAAGCATAACATTTAAGACGGGAATTGGCGTCAATCCATAGATAGCTAAGCCAAGAGCGACAAAAATAACAAGATAGACAAACTGTTTGATGGTTAAAAAACCAACAAGTTTGAATTCAAAGGTGGTGATCTGCCTAGGGATTGGATGCTGGTCCATATTTTTAGTATAACTTATTTTAGTGAAAAAATTTTTCCCACCTCATCATCTTTGATTTGTGGAAATTCTTTATAAAACTGTGACACAGAAGAAAATGATGGGTCGCGGTGGATAATAACTACTTCATCAAAGCCGGGATTTTCAAAATCATCTGGTGCAATAGGAGTTGCTAAAATAATCTTATGAGGTTTTAAGCTTTTGACGAATAATAGAGCGGCTTTGACAGTTGAACCGGTGGCGACGCCGTCGTCGACCAAAATCACCACTTTGTTTTTCAATCTATAGTTTGATTTTTTTAAACCGAACCTTTTTAAATAAGAACGGAATTTTTCTTTGGCAATCAAGATTTGTTTTTTTGACGTTTCCCGGTCGATATTAAGCGAATTAATCAACTTTGGATCAAGATAAGTAAAATCAAAACACAAGGCGCCAATTGCTAGTTCCGATTGAGAAGGTGCAGGGATTTTTGCAACTGCTAAAGGAAGATGAGGAATTTTTAATTTTTTAGAAACTTCCTGGCCAACAATAATACCTCCGCGAAGAAGCGAAATGACGACAGAGGATTTTAATTTTTTTTTGAGAAGAACTTTAGCTAATTTTTCTCCCGCTTCTTTTCTGTCTTTAAATATCACTAGTAATATTCTATAATACTTTCGTTCCGGGCCTATGGTTCATCGGTAGAACGTGCCCATGGCATGGGCAAGAGCGGGGTTCAATTCCCCGTAGGTCCACACTTCGCTCTTTACTTTCAGTAAAGAGCTACGTAGTGGCACAGCCACTATTTATATCAATATTTTAGAATCTTTATGCGAAGTGTGTCCCTAACGTAGTTCCTAGTATGGCCATTCGTATTAAATGGAACGAAGTGGAGCTCTAAATATTCTATTTTGTAGCGTATAGTCTACAGACAAATCTATTTTTATGCCTTAAACTTTTTTTATGTATTATACATATATAATTGAACTTAAAAATAAAGCAAAATATATAGGATTTTCTTCTGATTTGAAAAATAGAATCAAAGATCATATTATTGGAAGTGTTTCACAAACAAAGAATTTTAGACCAATAAAATTAATCTTTTACGCAGCCTTTGAAAACAAATTAAGAGCTCTTAAATTCGAACAATACCTCAAAACACCATCGGGCTTTGCTTTTAGAAATAAAAGGTTAATTTAATATGCCAACACTTCATGATTTACCAGCCGATGAACGGCCGCGGGAACGCCTCATTAAGTATGGTGTAGAAGTTTTATCTCTTCAAGAATTATTGGCTTTAATTTTTGGCCGCGGAACAAGAGGTGAGCCGGTGATGAATATCTCTCAAAAATTATTATCGAAATTTGGTTCTTTGGAAAATTTATCAGAGGCGTCAGTTGAGGATTTAAAAACGGTTAAAGGATTGGGGTTGGCAAAAGCCTGTCAAATTAAAGCCTGTTTTGAGATGGGCCGCCGTCTGCAGTCGGGCCATTCCCTTGGAAAAAGGAATCTAAAAACAACAAAAAATATTTCACCGGAAAATATTTATCAACAGATTCGCTCGAAAATCGTCAATTACAACAAGGAGCATCTGTTAGTCACTTCTCTGGATAACCGCAATAAAATCATTGGTATTGATACGGTTTCGGTGGGAACTTTAAACAGCAATTTGATTCATCCTCGGGAGACATTTGAAGCTGCCATCAAGCGCCACGCCGCTCAGATAATTATCTGTCACAACCATCCTTCAGGAGAATTAACCCCGTCGGAAGATGATCTAAAAATTACCAAAGACTTAGTCGCTGCGGGAAATATTTTAGGAATAAAAGTGATTGATCACTTGATAATTACTAAAGATAGTTTTTATAGTCTTGCTAAAGACAAGCTGATTTAATTTATTTGCAAACAAATTTTTTTTTGGTAATGTATAATATTACAATGATAAAAAATTTGTCATTAAATCTTCTTCTTAACCTTACCAACCTTAACAGGTGGGGACGTTAATATAGAAGAAAAAAATTATAACCCCGCCTAGGCGGGGATTTTTTTTGGTTTAAAAAAATAAAATATGGAAAATAAAGTTTATATTTTTGATACAACTTTACGCGACGGAGAACAAGTTCCGGGGTGTCAGTTGAACACAGAGGAAAAAGTTATCATTGCCAAAGAGTTAGAAAAACTTGGGGTTGACGTGATTGAGGCAGGATTTCCAATTTCATCGCCTGGAGACTTTAATTCTGTTATTGAAATATCAAAAGCTGTTAAAAATCCAATAGTTTGCGCTCTGACCAGAGCAAAAAAAGAAGACATAGAGGCAGCAGTAGAATCCTTAAAATATGCCAAGAAAAAAAGAATCCATACGGGTATTGGCTCATCAGACACCCATATTCAATATAAATTCAAGTCCACCCGAGAAAAAGTTTTGGAGCAAGCAGTCTGGGCAGTTAAATACGCCAAAAAATTTGTTGATGATGTTGAGTTTTATGCCGAAGATGCCGGCCGGGCAGACAAAGAATTTTTAGCGAAAATGGTTGAAGAAATAATAAAAGCCGGGGCAACGGTTGTCAATATTCCCGATACGACCGGCTACTGTCTGCCGCAGGATTTTGGGGGTAAAATTAAATACTTGTTCGAAAACGTAAAAAACATTCATAAGGCAATTATTTCAGTTCATTGTCATAATGATTTAGGAATGGCGACTGCCAATACTATTTCTGGTCTTATCAATGGAGCCAGACAGGCAGAGGTGACAGTCAATGGTATAGGGGAACGAGCTGGCAATACTTCTTTAGAAGAAATCACCATGATTTTAAAAACACACAAGAAGTTAGATTTGGAAACAGGTATCAATACTAAAAAAATTTATGACATCAGTCAAAAGGTATCAAAAATGATGAACATGCCAATACAAAAAAACAAGGCTATTGTTGGCGCTAATGCCTTTGCTCATTCATCAGGTATTCACCAGGATGGCATAATCAAACAGAGGGAAAATTATGAAATTATTGATCCAAAAGACGTCGGTATTGATAAATCAAAAATTGTTTTAACCGCTAGGTCAGGACGTGCAGCCTTAAAATATCGGTTGAGAAATCTTAAATATGAAATCAAGCAAGAACATCTAAATATTATTTATAAAAAATTTTTGAATTTAGCTGATGAAAAAAAAGAGATTAACGATCAAGATTTAAGAATTTTAATGATTCAAAATAACTTATGACAAACAAAATTATAGGAAAAATCACGTCTATTTTTCCCAAAGACATCAACACCGATGATATTATTCCCGCTTGGACTTTGCAGGAATCAACTGATAGAAGTTATTTTGAAAAATATGCTTTTGATAATTACGATAAAGATTTTGTTTTTAGATGTAAAAAGGATGAAAACAATATTATCGTTGCCGGAAAGAACTTTGGTTGCGGGTCCTCCCGCGAACAGGCAGTCTATACTTTACAGGAAAATAATATTAAAGCAATTATTGCCCTATCATATCCTGATATCTTCTACCGAAATTGCTTAAACAATGGCCTTCCGGCAATCATTGTTGATGATATTACGGAATATAAAATTAAGCAAAAAATAATTATTGATTTTGATAACAAAATTGTTCAATTTGACGGAAAGAAATATAAAATAAAAAATCCACCTGAAGATATAAAAAGCTTCTCTTTGGGTGGAAAATTAGGAAAAACAAGATCACATTTGGGTGCCCTACTGAGCCAAAAACAACCGCGGAGGTTAGAATCAGATTGGCAGAATAGTCTAAAGCCGAGTAAAAATCAAACAATTGTGGAAAAAATCATTTCCGATCATGTTGGCCGGCCGGTCTTTCCCGGAGAAAAACTGGATCTTCCTATCGATATTTTATTTTTTAACGAGGTGATCGGACAACCGGCTATTCAGGATTTTAAAAATAAATTTTCTGATGTATTTGCTAAATACAACAAAAGGGTTAAGGTTTTTGATCCGAAACGGATATTTTTTATTCCTGATCATACAGTCCCGTCTTCGTCGGTGGCCGTTTCTGAAGGAATCGATCTGATGGAGAAATTTTCCCGTGAACAGGGAACAAAATGTTATAAAGAAGGTGACGGCATCGAACATGTTGTCTTGATTGAAGACGGTTATATTGTCCCAGGTGAAATAGTTTTGGGAACCGATTCACATACTGATACAAACGGGGCTTTAAATACTTTGGCTTTTGGTGTAGGAACGAGCGATGCAACTTATGCCATGTCTACGGGATTTATATATGACTTCGAAATACCAAAAACTATTAGATTTAATCTGAAAGGAAAATTCAAAAAAGGTGTTTATGGAAAAGATCTAATCTTGTATCTAATTGGGAAACTTGGGGTTGACGGTGCGTCAAAAAAAATCATTGAATTTGGTGGTCCGGGTTTGAAAAACATTTCTCTTGAGCAGAGAATTACTATTGCCAATATGGGGGTGGAGATGGGTGCGAGAACTGCCATTTTTGAGCCTGATGAAGAACTGGAAAAATACCTGAAAAATAAAAATAAATTCCCTTACAAATTTTATTATCCTGATAAAGATTGTCTATACGAAAAAGTCGTTGATATCGATCTATCCAGTCTTGAGCCTTGCGTGGCTTTTCCTCACAAGCAGGGGAATATCACTTTTGTTTCCCAAATGGATTTATACATGAAAAAAAGCCAGAAAAGCAAATCAATGGATTTTGTACCAGTAGAATCATTAAAAATTACCGATGCTTTTTTAGGTGCTTGTACTAATGGTCGCTATGAGGATTTTATCGAAGCAGCAAAAATAATAAAAGGAAAGAAGGTTCACCGAAACGTCAACTTTGTCGTTATTCCCGCTTCGCGAAAGGTCTATAACCGATTGATGAAAGATGGAATTTTGCAAATATTTGCCGACGCCGGAGCCAACATCGAATCGTCAAACTGCGGCCCATGTTTTGGCAAGCATATGGGAGTGGTTGGAAGAGGAGCGCAAATGATCTCCTCATCAAACAGAAATTATATCGGTAGGATGGGGTCGCGCGAGGCCCGGATATTCTTAGCGTCGCCGGTGACGGTTACAGCCGCGGCAGTTGCAGGTGAAATAGTTGACCCAAGAAAATACTTATGAAAAAAAATATTGCAGTTCTACCGGGAGATGGGGTCGGACCAGAGGTGACAATGGAAGCCGTCAAAGTTTTGGAAAAAATTGCGGAAAAATTTAATCACAAGTTTATTTTCAAAGAGGGTTTGATCGGAGCCATTGCAATTGATAAAACTGGTACTCCTTATCCAGACGAAACTCATCAACTATGTTTAAAATCTGACGCAGTTTTATTTGGAGCCATCGGTGATCCAAAATATGATAATGATCCCAAAGCGAAAGTAAGACCGGAACAAGGATTATTAAAAATGAGAAAATCTTTGGATCTTTATGTTAATTTACGCCCAATTAAAACTTTCCCCTTTCTTATTAATCAATCACCATTAAAACCCGAAATTATCAAAGGCGTTGATTTTATATTTGTCCGGGAATTAACCGGTGGAATTTATTTTGGAAAGCCCAGAGGAAGACGAAAAAACGGAGAAGAAGCTTTTGACACTTCAACTTACTCAAGAAAAGAAATTATTAGGGTTGCAAAAATCGCTTTTGATCTAGCAATGAAGCGGAATCGTAAAATTACTGTTGTTGATAAAGCTAACGTTTTAGAAACTTCTAGATTATGGCGCGAAACTGTTCAAGACCAAATGACTAATAACTCATCACCCATAACCATTGAATACATGTTTGTTGATAACGCCGCCATGCAGATAATTAAAAATCCTCGACAGTTTGATGTAATACTTACCGAAAATATGTTTGGAGATATTTTACCTGATGAGGCTTCGGTTATTACCGGATCAATCGGTATGCTACCATCTACTTCCATTGGTGATAAAATAGCGCTTTACGAACCAATCCATGGTTCATATCCGAAAGCAACCGGAAAAAATACCGCAAATCCAATCGGTTCAATTTTATCGACGGCTATGATGTTAGACTATAGTTTCGGACTAAAAAAAGAAAGCCAAGCGGTTTATAACGCTGTCGAAAAAACATTAAATAATGGTTTAGGAACAAAAGACATCGTTGACAAAGATCCTCTATCGACATCAGACTTGGGAAACGCTATTATTAATTTTATTTAATACTTTTTCTGTCATTCCCGCGGAGGCGGGAATCCAGACTAAAATTACCTTATGGATCAAACATTTAAATCTTTCACACATAAGTTTGTTGCTGTCTTGAATAAAAAGATTCCCGTTCCAAATTTGATGAATGCCTTGGGTCATATGGCGGCCGGTTTATCAGCTAATTATCCTAATATTCCTGAAATGCGTTTTGACAGTTATTTCGACCGCGACGGCGGAAATCATAAAAACATTTCTGATAATCCATTTATTATTCTTGCTGCTGACAATTCTAATAAGATTAGAGTTTTAAGAAATTTTTTAATCGAAAAGAATATTCATTTTGTCGATTTTACCTCGACTATGACGGTTGGAACTTATGTTGAACAACAACAAAGAACTAAAGAAACTCCGGAAGCGGAGCTTGAATATTACGGAATATGTCTGTTTGGAGAAATCAGCCAAGTTAATGAACTAACCAGGAAATTTTCTCTTTGGAGATGAATTTGGACTGATATTAACAAACCTTGTTTTGTACTTTCCCGTTAATCCAACCGCTGACATTATTAAATGCAATTTCCGCCCTTCTTACTAAAGCTTCTTTGGTTGCAAAGGCTACATGGGGAGACATGACTGAATTAGTTGTTTTTAATAACTGGTTATCTAGTGAAACTGGTGGTTCTTGAACAAACACATCAATCCCACCACCAGCAATTTTTTTTGTATTTAATGCATCAGTAAATGCCTCTTTATTAATCGTTCCCCCTCTAGACGTTTGGATTACGAATACGGTTGATTTCACTAATTTAAATTCATCCCAACTTATCAAATCTTTAGTTTCACTATTTAATGGAGAGTGAACTGTAATTATGTCACTTCCTGACAATAATGTTTTTAAGTCAGTATATTTCAATCCTAATTGAGTGGCTTCTTTTCTTTCACTATGGCTATACCCAAGCAACTTGCAACCAAACGCCTTTCCAATTTCAGCCACTCTCAAACCAATCGTTCCTGTTCCAACAATCCCCAGAGTTTTTCCATAAAGATCGTTGCCAATTAATCCTTGTCTTGTTCCACCAACCCTAATAACTTCGTTACATTTTGGAATATTTCTTAATAGAGAAATTATTAAACCAAAAGTTAATTCAGCAACAGAATTAGTTGCATAACCGGCCGCATTACAAACAACAATATTTCTTTTTTTACATTCTTCAGTATCGACATGGTCAAATCCTGTAAAAGCGACTGAAATCATTTTAATATTGGGACATGATTTTATCGATTCTTTATCAAAAGGATAATTAACTAACATTAATATTTCTGCATTTTTAGCTCTTTCAATTGCTTCTTTCTTATCCTTTGGTAATGTATCAAAAGAAGTCAGTTCATGGCCTTTATCAGATAGAGTTTTAATAAAAACATCTAATTGAGATTTATCAATCGCCAACGGTTGAAGTATTACTATTTTCATTGTTATTATTTTCTAATTATATATAGGAGTTAAAATCCAAGGATTGTCTGGATTACTTGTTTCTTGTGCTCTAACCACAGTTTTTCCCTCTAGTTTCAATCCCGGAATCAATTTAATATTTAATTTATTAAGCTCTTCATTTTTATAAGAAAAAACAATATACGAACACCCAGAATATTTCTTAAGTATATCTGGTTGTGTTATTAAATAATTAGCTAATCTATCAGATAAATTTACATTTAGCTTGAACTGTTGAGCTTTACTCATAGGTTGATATTATAACTTGTTTATAATAAAAATGTAATATATTTACGCTAAAATTACAACTGTTAAAATTTTTTAAAATTTTTCAACTTTTATATCTTTTAGTAAAAATCTATTTCTATAAAGAAATTTTTTCTTGTAATAAATATAATTATTTTTAATATCTTCTATTGCCCAATGCAGAAGTTTTTTCCAATCGCCTTTTTTCTTAACACCCTCATTGTCAACTATATTAGCCTCATTGTCATATGAAATCTTATTATGACGATGCAATAATCCTTCATGGTGATTATCATAGTACAAAATCGTAACCCAATTATCCAATATTTTTATATTCAATGAAACGCTAACTATTTCTGTTTGCTTTGTTTTTAGATCGTCGTTATATACATAAATTATTTTATTACTATTTGAAAGTATGATTTCAGATAAATGTCTTTTTTTAAAATTCTCTTTAATTTTTTTCAAATACTTCTTTTTCAATTTATTTTAAAAAATGTAATAAATTATTATATCAACAATTTCATTTGCAAAATAAAAAAAGTTCTGCTATCATTGTTGCTTATCTTATGAAAAATCAGGTTTTGTCAATTGTTGTCCTTATTACTCCGCTTACGGCGGTGTCATGTAATAATTGATAAAAATCAATTAAGACAAGGACCCGCCGAAAGGCGGTTTTTTTATTTTAAAGCTAAAATATGCGAAGAACTAAAATTATCTGTACTATAGGACCAAACACTCAAGATTATAAAAGCCTTCTAAGGTTGGCAGAATTAGGCATGAATGTAGTCAGGCTTAATATGTCTCATGGAGATCATATCTGGCATAGTCAGGTAATCAAGGCAATAAAATCCATTAACTCCAAAGGAAAATATTCTTTATCGATCCTTATGGATACAAAAGGTCCAGAGGTAAGAACAGGAGACCTTAAACATCAACTCATTCTAAAAAAAGGAGATATATTCAACTTTACGATCAGTCGACAAGCTAAATATCAACAGAATACAGTTGAAGTAAACTACGACGGTTTTATCGACGATATAAAAATAGACGACATTATTCTGATAGATGGAGGAATGATAAGCTTCCGTGTTAAAAATAAAACCAAAAATGACGCTGTTTGCGAATGTCTTGATGGTGGCACCTTGACGTCTAGGAGACATCTAAACATAAGAGGAAAAAGCGCCAGATTACCAACAATCACCAAAAAAGACTGGGAGGACATAAAATTTGGCATTAAAGAGGGATTTGATTTTATAGCTTTGTCATTTGTAAAAAACAGGGCAACAATTGAAGAAGTAAAAACATATCTAAAAAAGCAAAAAGCACCAATAGATGTAATCGCCAAAATAGAAAGCGCCCAATCAATTCCCTATATCGACGAAATTATTGAAAGCTCCGACGGAGTCATGGTTGCCAGAGGAGATCTCGGGGCTGAGTTGCCAATTGAAGAAGTTCCTTTGATTCAAGAAGAAATTGTCAGTCAATGCTTAGCATCTGGAAAACCAGTTATAGTTGCCACTCATCTTTTAGAGTCTATGATTGAAAATCCTACCCCAACCAGGGCGGAAGTAACAGACATATTTTTGGCAGTGAGACAAAAAGCAGATGCCATCATGTTGTCTGGAGAAACCGCCGTTGGCCTTTATCCATATAAGGCAGTATCGGTTATGAGTACGGTCGCCGAAAGAATAGAAAAAAGAGTTTTTGAGGATAAAGAAATAAATATTGCCGTGACCTCTGATCCTAAAACAGAGGTTGCCAGAAGCGCTTCCATTTTGGCAAACAATCTTAATAGTGCGGCGATTTTGGTTTTTACAAGAAGAGGTTATATGGGAACTCTTGTCTCAAAATGTAGACCCAACTCTTCCATATATGCTTTCACCAATATGACTTCGGTACGAAGAAGACTAAACCTCTATTGGGGAGTCGCTTCTTTTAGAGTTAAGTTCTCCAACAACCCAGAACATACTATACAAAGAGCAGTTGAGGTTTTGAAAAATAAACATCTCTTCAAAAAAAACGACCAAGTTGTTATTGTCTCAGACATACTCGCCGGTAAAGAATATGTAGAAACAGTGCAGATAAGAAGGATTAATTAAATTACCAAGTTTTCATTTGCAAATTAAAAAAGAATTTGTTATTATATTTACTAAATTTATGAAAATCAATAAATTGGTTATCGTCAGCATTATTCTTGACCCGAAACCGGGCGGATGTTGTTGATAATAAAAATTAATAAACACCCCGCCCGAGAAAGGGCGTTTTTTTTAGGCTGAAAATTATGAATCTCAATAAACTAAAATCAAAACGAATCAAGGTGATGGAGTATAGTGCCTTGAGTGAGCTTTTGAGAGTTACTGCTAAGCCGGAAATTATTTCTATGGCCGGAGGACTACCGGCTCCAGAAGCCTTTCCTTTTAAAATCATTTCTGCTCTTAATAATCTCGTTCTAAAAAAACATCGTAGTGTTTCTTTACAGTATGGCCCAACTAATGGAGTCCTAGTCCTTCGTGGAGAAATTGCTAAGTGGTTGGAAGAGCGGAAGATGAAAGTAACCTCTGAAAACATTGGAATCACTTCCGGTAGCCAAGGCGGGCTTGATACCTTAGGAAAAATATTTATTAATGAAGGTGATAAGATTGCAGTTGAGTCGCCGACCTACATCGGAGCCATTGACGCCTTTACTTCATATGGCCCTATCTATGAAGAAATTAAAACAGACTATGATGGTGTTATCCCTGAATCCCTGGAAAAAATTCTGAAAAACAAAAAAGTGAAGTTTGTTTATTTGGTGCCGACGTTTCAGAATCCAACTGGAAGAACCATTACCTGGGGAAGAAGAAAAAAGATCGCCAAGATTATTAAAAAATATCATGTACTTTTGGTGGAAGATGATCCTTATAACAGTCTTCGCTACCGTGGTAAACCAATTGATCCGATTCAGACTTTAGTGCCTGAAAACACTATCTATCTTTGTACTTTTTCCAAAGTCTTGGCTCCAGGACTTAGAATAGGGTTTTATGCTGCTCCAAAAAAATTAGCCGATCTGATGGTAGTTGCCAAACAGTCAGTTGATCTTCATACTTCAAGTTATGGTCAATATCTGGCAGCTGAATATTTGAAAACAGGGGATTTAAAAAGACATCTCCCTAATATTTTAAAGATATATAGGTTTCGTCAAGAAGCGATGTTTGAAGCTTTGGAAAAATATCTTCCATCTGGTTTCTTCTGGACTCGTCCTGAAGGAGGAATGTTTGTTTGGGTCACCGGGCCGAAAAATTTTGATTCAGTAAAACTTTATTGGCAAGCAATTAAAAATAATATTGCCTATGTTCCGGGCACCTATTTTTTTACCAAGCAAGGTGAGGGAAAAAACACCATGAGACTGAACTTTACTAATGTTAATGAAGAACAAATCGATACGGCAGTAAAAAGATTAGCAAAAGTTATTAAAAATAGCCTATGAAATATACTGGAGCGGAAATATTGATGAGATCACTTTTACAAGAAAAGGTTGAAGTGATTTTTGGCTATCCGGGTGGAGCTAATATGCCCATCTATGATGCTCTATATTTCTATGGAAAAAAATTCCGTCATATTTTGGTACGCCATGAACAGGGGGCCGCTCACGCAGCCGAGGGTTATGCCCGGGTAACTGGAAAGCCCGGAGTTTGTCTGGTAACTTCGGGACCTGGGGCGACTAATCTTGTCACAGGTATTGCCGACGCGATGATGGACTCTGTACCAATGGTTTGCATCACCGGCCAGGTGGCTGCGGAATTTTTAGGCAGCGACGCATTTCAAGAAGCCGACGTTGTGGGTATAACAACACCGATCACCAAGTGGAACTGCCAACTAACCCACGCTGAAGAAATTCCTGAAGCCATCGCTAAAGCTTTTTATATCGCTAGTCATGGCCGACCTGGACCGGTTGTCATCGATATCACCAAAAACGCCCAATTTGAAAAAGCTGAATTTAAATATCCTAAAAATTTTTATGTCAAAAAATTAAAAACAGTCAATAAATTTAACAGCGGAGATATAAAAAAAGCGGCTGAAATTATCAACAAGGCAAAAAAACCTTTAATGTTGGTCGGTCACGGAGTATTGATTTCCAAAGCAGAAAAAGAAGTTTTACAAGTGATTGAAAAAACAGGAATGGTAGCCGCCTCCACCCTCCATGGCCTTTCATCGATTCCTTTTGATCATCCCCTTTATGTGGGCATGATTGGAATGCACGGTAACTACTCACCAAACAAATTGACTAACAGTGCTGATGTTATCTTGGCCGTTGGCATGCGTTTTGATGACCGTGTGACCGGAAAACTGTCTGAGTATGTTCCGAAAGCAAAAGTTATTCATATTGACATTGATGAAAGCGAACATCATAAAAATGTTCGGGCCCACTTTCCTTTACTTGGAAATGTCAAGGATGTTTTAAAAAGTCTTATGCCCTATCTCAAAAAAAATAATCACGATGAATGGCTGGGAGATTTCAAAGAACTAGACAAAAAAGAATTGGAATTTGAAAAAATTAGACAACAAAAAAATAAAAATAAAATCACTATGAATGTGGTTTTGTCACTTTTATCTGAAAAAACAAAAAACGAAGCAGTAATCGTCGCCGACGTCGGGCAAAATCAGATGTTTTCCGCCCGTTATTACAAATATAAAAATCCTGATAGTTATATCACTTCCGGCGGGCTGGGGACGATGGGTTTTGCTTTGCCGGCAACCATGGGAGCCAAAGTTGGCGCTCCAAAAAGATTGGTTTTTGCCGTCATTGGTGACGGTGGTTTTCAAATGACCATCCAGGAACTGGGGACGATCATGCAAGAAAAAATGCCGATTAAAATATTACTTTTGAACAACGAATATCTGGGAATGGTACGTCAATGGCAGCAGCTATTTTTCGAAAAACGTTACTCTTTTACCCATATGCAAAATCCCGATTTTATAAATATTGCCAAATCTTATGGAATTAAAGGTGAACAAGTTATGGAAAGAAAAAAACTTGAGATAGCTTTGGACAGATTTATCAATTTTCAAGGCCCATATTTATTAGAAGTTAAAGTGGAGAAAGAAGATAATATTTTTCCCATGGTGGCTACTGGAACGTCTGTTGACGATGTTCGTCTTGAATAATATGAGTAGATTTACTGTTGATATTATTGTCGAAAATAGACATGGTGTTCTTTATAGAATTGCCGGTTTATTGACAAAAAGAAAAATCAACATCGAAAGGATCAATGCCTATGCTGTCAAAGGCGACGGGATTTCCAAGATATTTTTTACGGCTGATATTGAGGAAAAGATTGTTGATACAGTGGTAAAGCAGATAGATAAGATTATTGAAGTTATTGACATTAAGTATCACAAAGCCAAATTATAAGTTCTAGATTCCTCGTCCCGCTTCGCGGAACTCGGAATGACAGAGAAGAGAAATATGAAAATAGATTTTGGAGGAGTCAAGGAAAACGTAGTCACACGCGATGAGTTTCCATTGAAAAAAGCGCGTCAAGTTTTATCATATGAGATAGTTGCCATCATTGGTTATGGGGTGCAAGGTCCAGCCCAAGGAATGAATCTGCGGGACAATGGCTTTAATGTCATTGTTGGCCAGAGGAAGCCGTCAAAGAGCTGGGATAAAGCAGTGGCTGACGGTTGGAAACCCGGTAAGAATCTTTTTGAGGTCGAGGAGGCGGTGAAAAGAGGCACGATTATCTGTTATCTTTTGTCCGATGCGGGACAGCTGGCAGCTTGGCCGGTTGTTAAAAAACATTTAACAAAAGGCAAAGCCCTTTATTTTTCCCACGGATTTGGAATCACTTTTTTCAAAGAAACCGGCATTGTCCCGCCGAAAGACGTTGATGTGATTTTAGTGGCACCAAAAGGAGCCGGAAGAACGGTGAGAAGACATTTTTTGGCAGGAAAAGGAATCAACTCTTCCTACGCTATCTATCAGGATGCGACTGGCAAGACTAGTGAGAGAGTGAAGGCAATGGGAATTGGAGTCGGATCAGGTTATCTTTTTGAAACAACTTTTAAAAAAGAGGTCTATTCTGATCTTGTTGGCGAGCGGGGGGTTTTGCTTGGAGCCACAATCGGGATCATGGAAGCCCAGTATGAATTTTTTAGAAAAAAAGGCCATAGTCCAAGCGAGGCGTTCAACGAGACAGTTGAGGAGTTAACAGAGAGCCTGATCCCTTTGATGGCGGAAAAAGGACCAGACTGGCTTTTGGCCAACTGCTCAACAACTGCCCAGAGAGGCGCGTTTGATTGGAAGGATAGATTTAACAAAGCCGTCAAACCTGTTTTTGAAAAGCTTTATAAGAGTGTTGCCGACGGGACTGAGGCGAGAAGAGTTATCAAGAAAAACAGCCAGAAGAATTATAAAGAACAGTTGGAGAAAGAACTGACAAAATTAAGGAATAAAGAAATGTGGAGGACAGGAGTAAAGGTAAGAGAATTAAGGCCAGAAAATAGTAAATAATCAATTTATGAAAAATTTATTTAAACAGATAGAAGAAGCAGTAAAAAATCTGGAAGGGTCGGTGAAAAAGACGCCGTTGCAGTTTTCCCAAAGGCTGTCTGATCTTTATCAGGCAAATATTTATTTGAAACGCGAAGATCTGCAGGAGGTGAGGTCGTATAAAATCAGAGGCGCTCTTAATAAAATGATGAGTTTAACTGAAAAGGAAAAATCCTTGAGAGTAGTAACAGCTTCGGCTGGCAATCATGGTCAAGGAGTCGCCTTTAGTTGCAATAAGCTGAAAGTCAAAGGAGTAATTTTTATGCCGCGAGCAACTCCTAATCAAAAAGTCGAAAGGGTGAAGTATTTTGGTAATGGCCAGGTCGAAATCAAGTTGGAAGGCGATACCTATGATGAAGCAGTAGCAGCCGCAAAAAAATATAGTCAGAGAAAAGGCGCAGTTTACGTCCCGGCCTTTGACGATGAAAAAGTCATTGCCGGACAGGGAACAGTTGCAAAAGAAGTTTATGATCAATTAAAAGGAGATATTGATTATGTGTTGGTGCCGATCGGCGGCGGCGGATTAATCTCCGGAGTTAGTGTCTATCTAAAAGAAAAAAACAAAAATATAAGGATTGTTGGTGTTGAAGCAAAAGGAGGTAACTGCATGATTAAATCATTTAAAGCTGGCAAAATTGTTTCTTTGGACTCAGTTGATACTTTTTGCGATGGTTGTGCAGTTAAGACTCCAGGAAAGTTAACCTTTGAGATTTGTAAGAAACTATTACATACAATTATGGCTTAAGTTTCAAAAAATGGGTCTGAATTAACTACTTTAAATTGATATAATGCTCCAAAGTTAATATTTCATAATTTTAGTATGATTAAAGTATCCT
>LBST01000005.1 GCA_000991135.1 Candidatus Roizmanbacteria bacterium GW2011_GWC1_37_12
AGGATACTTTAATCATACTAAAATTATGAAATATTAACTTTGGAGCATTATATCAATTTAAAGTAGTTAATTCAGACCCATTTTTTGAAACTTAAGCCGTAAAAGATGTCGATATTAATATTTATATCAAAGAATGTCACGAAATCCTATTAATTGTTTCTTCGATTGTCCAAAACGCAAAACAATTCTAATTTGTATATTTGCTTATTTGATTATTTGAATATTGATTAGTAGATTTGCAGATTTGCCTATTTGTTTATTTTACTTTTGGAGCATTGCTTTAACGATATTCTGGGGAACTTCTTCGTAGTGACTAGGCTCCATATAAAAGATACCGCGACCTTCAGTCAAGGATCTTAAGATAGTGGCGTATCCTGACATTTCGGCTAGTGGAACTGTTCCTTTGATGACAACGGCGCGGGCTCTTTTTTCTGTTCCCAGTATTTTTCCTCTCTTTGAAGAAATATCGCCGATGACGACTCCCATGAAATTTTCCGGCACAGTCACTTCCAGATTCATAATCGGTTCAAGAAGAGTTAGGCCGGCTTGTTTTGCCGCTTGTTGCAGGGCCATACTTCCTGCGATCTTAAAAGCAATGTCTGACGAGTCAACGTCGTGATAACTGCCGTCGAAAAGCGTCACCTGAAAATCTGTCATAGGATAACCGAGAAGGACTCCTTTTTCCATCGCCTCAATTACGCCTTTTTCAACAGAGGGAATAAATTCAGAGGGGATGGTTCCGCCTTTAATTTTATTAACAAATTTAAATCCTTCGCTACGTCCCAATGGTTCAATCTTAATGACGCAGTGACCGTATTGACCATGGCCACCTGTTTGTTTGATATATTTTGCTTCAACTTCTTCAATGGTTTTTGTGACAGTTTCTTTATAGGCAACCTGGGGTTTGCCGACATTGACATTCATACCCATTTCTCGTTTCATTCTATCGACTAGGATTTCCAAGTGAAGTTCGCCCATACCAGACATAATCGTTTGACCAGTCTCATGGTTTACTTTAACTTTAAAAGTTGGGTCTTCTTCGGCCAGTCTTTGTAATGAATAGGAAAGTTTTTCCTGGTCGGCTTTAGTCTTAGGTTCAATTGCCAAAGAAATGACCGGTTCTGGGAAAGTAATTTGTTCTAAAATAATCGGTTTATTTGGGTCGGCCAGAGTATCGCCAGTTTTTGTATCTTTGGGTCCAACAAGAGCGACGATTTCACCGGCATAGGCTCGATCTATTTCTTCTCTATTGTTGGCGTGCATTAAAAGAACGCGGCTAACTCTTTCTTGTTTGTTGCGGTTGATGTTATGGATATAAGATCCAGACTCCAAGGTTCCCGAATAGATTCTCGCATATGTTAACTTTCCCACGTGTGGATCGAGTTGAATTTTGAAAGCCAAAGCGGAAAATTTTTCATCGGGGGTGAGCTGTCGTTTTTCTTCAGCGTTGGTCATCGGATTTAGGCCTCTAATTTCTTTCAGGTCAAGTGGAGAGGGTAGATAGTCAACAACAGCGTCAAGTACTGGCTGGACAGCTTTGTTTCGAAGCGAAGTTCCGCAGTAAACTGGTATTAACTTATAAGCAATGACTGCTTTTCGAAGAGTTGCTTTTAATTCAGAAACAGTTATTTCTTTACCATTTAAATATTTATCAAGAAGCTGGTCGTCGGTTTCGGCAATTTTTTCTACTAATTTAGCTCTTTGTTCGATCACCTTTTTCTTTAAATCTTCAGGAATTTCAGAACTTTCGGTAAATTCAATTCCCTGTTTGTCTTTCTCTCCCCAGTATTTTGCTTTCATTTCAATAAGATCGACTATTCCTTTGAATTCTTGTTCTTTTCCAATAGGATAGGTCATGACTGCCGGGTGGGCGCCCAATCTGTCTCTGATTTCGCCGACTGTGGCTTCAAAATCAGCTCCAAGTTTGTCCATTTTATTGATAAAACAAATTCTTGGCACCTTGTATTTATCAGCCTGACGCCAAACAGTTTCTGACTGCGATTGGACTCCTTCTTCGGCGTCGAAAATGACTACCCCTCCATCCAAAACACGAAGAGACCTTTCTACTTCGGCGGTAAAATCGACGTGGCCCGGAGTGTCAATAATATTAATTCTTGTTCCTTTCCAAAAAGTAGTTGTTGCTGCGGAAACAATCGTTATACCTCGTTCTCTCTCCTGCGGCATCCAATCCATCTGGGTATTGCCTTCGTCTATATCTCCGATTTTATAGGTGCGTCCGGTATAAAAAAGAAATCTTTCCGTCGTCGTAGTTTTGCCAGAATCAATATGAGCAATGATACCGACGTTGCGGATTTTGTCCAAAGGAACGTTACGATTTTTGGTGATAATGCTTTGTTGTGCCATATTTAATCTTCTACCATTTTAAGTGGGAGAATGCTCTATTGTTTTCTGCCAATTTTTCTGTTGACTGCTTTTTAGCGACTCCTTGGCCCTGATTTTTAGCTGCCTCCATTATTTCTGCTAGTAATTTTTTGGAAAAAGTATGGTACTCTTTGTTGGAGCGCGACTTGGCCGCTTCGATGATCCAGTTTAAGGACAAAAAAAGCTTCCGGTCTCGTCTTACCTCGATTGGTACCAAATATGAAGCGCCTCCTAGCCGACGGGGCTTGACTTCGAATGAGGGAGAAGTATTGCTGATTGCCTGATGAAGAGTCTTTAAAGGATCCTGACCTTGTTTTTTTATTTCTTCTAACGCATCGTAAACGATCTTTTCGGAGACTGACTTTTCTCCATCGATCATAAGATAGTTGATCAATTTTGCGGTCTCGTAATTGTTATAGACCTTGTCTGATTTTGTTCTTGTTTTTTTATATTTGTGTCTAGGCATGATTTAGTTTTTAAAGTTATGACGCCTTGGCTTTTTGTATTTTTGTTCCATATTTAGATCTTGAGGTGGTTCGATTATCGACGCCGGCTGTATCAAATTTACCGCGGACTATATGGTATTTGACTCCCGGCAGATCCTTGACTCTTCCGCCGCGAACCAAGACGATAGAGTGTTCAGCCAAATTATGACCTATGCCTTGGATATAGGCAGTTACTTCCATTTTGTTGGAGAGCCTGACCCTTGCGACTTTCCTTAAGGCAGAGTTTGGTTTTTTCGGAGTCATGGTACGGACCACAGTACAAACACCTCTTTTTAGAGGGTTATTTACTTTGACATACTTTCTTTTTAAGGAATTAAAATCTTGCTTCAAGGCAATTGACTTTGATTTTTTATTCCTTTTTGGCCTTTTCCGTTTTATCAGTTGGTTGATTGTCGGCATATTTTCCTAAAAATTTACCGTAATATTTCTCAATTAATTGAGAACTAACAGGAATTAATCTGCCAATTATAACATTTTCTTTTAAACCCAACAAGTAATCGACGCTGCCTTTTATCGCCGCCGAGCTTAAGACACTAGTTGTTTGTTCGAAAGAAGCGGCTGACAGCCAAGAATCAGTATAGATTGCCGCCCGAGTGATTCCTAAAATGGAAATCTTTCCCGTTGCTGGTTTTTCGCCTTTGGCGAGTACCCGTTTATTTTCCTCTTCGAAGCGGATTCTTGAGACGACCTCGTCTTTTATAAAAGCCGTGTCACCTTCATCCTCAATGATTACTTTATCACTCATTTTACGAATTATGACTTCAAAGTGCTTGTCATGGATAGCTATTCCTTGAGATTCATAGACTTTTTGTACCTCATCAAGAAGATAGAGTTGGGCCGCCCTTAAACCCTTAATCGCCAAAATGTCGTCGATGTCTAAATAGCCTTCAGAAAGAGGAGTCCCGCCTGCGATCAAGTCACCGTCTTTTACTTTCAATTTTTGCGACTTGGGGATGATGAATTCTTGTTCTTTGATAGAAGATTCTTTATTGTTAGAAACAATTTTTATATGATAAACATCTTTTTCCGTATCTTCCTGAATCGAAACATTACCCCCGATTTCAGAAATTGGCGAGACTATTTTTGGCGTCCTTGTTTCAAAAAGTTCTTCCACTCTGGGTAAACCTTGAGTAACGTCTGAAATAACGATGCCGCCAAAATGTCTCACTCTCATTGTTAACTGGGTTCCTGGTTCGCCAATAGATTGAGCGGCGGTAACTCCAACGGGCGTACCAATCTCAACTATTTTATGGTTTGAAAGATCTATCCCGTAGCATTTTTGACACATACCATATGGAGATTTGCAAAAAAGAGGGGAACGCACTGTCAATTTAGTGATTTTGTTTTTTTCGAAATGTTGGATTTTTTCTTCGGTAATTAATTCATTGGTTCCTGATAGAAAACGATTAATAACTCTTTCTTTAAATTTATTTCCTCGGTTGCCATTAATTGAAATTTCCAGACCTTCAGTTGTACCACAATCTTCTTCTCTAATAATCATGTCGTGGGTGACATCGACCAGCCTTCGAGTCAGATAACCAGCGTCGGCGGTTTTTAAAGCAGAATCGGTCAATCCTTTTCTGGCGCCGCGGGCGGATATAACATATTCAAAAATTGACAACCCTTCTCGATAATTAGATTTTGTTGGCACCTCGATGATTTTACCCAATGGATCGACGACCAATCCTTTCATTGCCGAGAGCTGTTTTAACTGTTCTCTTGATGCTCTCGCTCCTCCTGATTTAATAATTATTTTGACGGGATTTTCTTCGTCGAGAGCGTTCCAAGTTTGATCGGCTAATTGTTCTGTTGTGTCAATCCAAAGTTTATTTGAATAACGTTTTTTTTCCTCCAAAGTTAATAGTCCTTGCTCAAAATTTTTTCTTACTTTTTCGATCTGATTTTCAGTCTCATGAATGACCTGGTTTTTTTCAGGAATCATCTGACAGTCGAAGATGGAAACAGACAAGCCCCCGGAAAGGGTAGCGCTCCAAAAACCAATATCTTTTAATTTATCGATAAGACTGCCGACAGTTTTTTCATCATAGAGTTTTATTGCCCTAACGATTAAAGCCTTAAGATCGCTGGCTTTGACGTCTTGGTTTATAAATTGCATTTCGGCGGGTAAAACTTGGTTGAAGATAATTCTTCCGGCAGAAGTCTTAAGCATTTTTGCACCAATGCTGACAAAAACGGGTTCTCTTAACTGAATTTTCCTCAATTGGTAAAAATTGATAGTTTCTTCTTCAGTCGAAAAGTATTTTAATTTTTCATCCTCTTTCTTTAAGAGATTGGCGTCTAGTGTTGTGAGATAATAACATCCCAAAGCCATTTCTTTATTAGGAAGAACAATTGGTGAGCCATCGGCTGGTTTTAGAAGATTATAGTAAGGAAGCATCCTTTCTTTGACTTCATTTATAGCCAATTTTGAAAGAGGAAGAAAGACACCCATTGCGTCGCCGTCAAAGTCAGCATTATAACCAGCGCAGACTGTCGGGTGAAGTTTGATCGCATAGCCGTCGGTTAAAACAGGATAAAAACCCAATATAGACAATTTGTGAAGAGTGGGAGCGCGGTTAAGAAGAACAGGATGGTCCTTAGTAATTTCTTCCAAAATATCATAGACGATTGATTCCTTCTTTTCTAAAAAGTTTTTAGCGCTTTTTATATTTGGCGCCAGGCCGCGAATGATTATTTCATGCAAAAGAAATGGTTTAAAAAGCTCAAGAGCCATCTCTTTAGGTAGTCCGACTTGGTCCAGTTTTAATTCCGGTCCGACGATGATAGTCGAGCGGCCAGAATAGTCAACCCGTTTCCCCAATAAATTTTGCCTAAATCTTCCTTGTTTTCCTCTTAAAATGTCAGAAAGGGATTTTTGAATTTTCGAGGCGACTCCCTGTGTCCGGCTGCGTCCGCGAGATTTTTGTAAGTCAATCAAGGAATCAACCGCTTCTTGGAGCATTCTTTTTTCGTTTCTCAAGATAATCTCTGGAGCCCCCAAATCAATTAACTGTTTTAAACGATTGTTTCTATTAATTACCCTTCTATAGAAGTCATTGAGGTCGCTCGTTGCAAATTTACCTCCTGGTAATTGGACGACAGGACGAAGGTCAGGAGGAATGACTGGTAACACAGTCAAAACCATCCATTTAGGATCAATTTTAGCCTTAATGAATGATTCCAGGACTCTGACTTTCTTTAATAGCTTGTTTCTTTTTTCGCCTTTAGCCTCGGATAGGTTCTTCAGCGAGGTAGAGTATTCTTTCTGAATATCAAAGGAAGAGAGGATTTCAAAAACCACCTCTGAACCCATACCAACGGTAAGAAATTCTTCAATGTTTTTTTCTCGAAGGTAGAGATAATCATCCTCTTCTATGACGTCTGCCGGCTTTGCCGATCTGACAATTTTTAGAATTCTTTCAAAAAAAGCGGTTTTTTTAGCCTTTTTTTCAAGATAAAGATTGGAAGAAAGTTTTAACTGTTCCCTTTGTTTAAAGTCAACCTCTCCCTTTGTAATTTCCCATTGTTCATGATTGGTGATTTTTTCTTTCAATTCCTTGTATTCTTTCTCGAACTCTTTTTTTATTTTTTCCTCTTCTTTAAGGTGAGCCTCTTCAAGCAATCGTAATTCTTCTTTGTGAGCCTCTTCAATCGTTTTAGTGGCTTTTTTTTGATTATTTTTGTCGACTTCTTTTATCAAATAAAGAGCATAGTAGATAATCCGTTCGAGAGATTGGGGTGGAATATCAAGAATTATGCTCAAAACCGAAGACGACCCTTTAAAATACCAAATGTGGGCTATAGGGGAGGCTAGTTTTATATGACCCATCCTTTCTCGTCTTACTGCAGAAGTGGTAATTTCAACTCCGCAACGATCGCAGACAATGCCTTTATAACGCATTCTTTTATACTTTCCGCAGTAACATTCATAGTCTTTGGTCGGGCCGAAAATTCTTTCGTCAAAAAGACCGTCTTTTTCAGCCCGAAACGTTCGATAATTGATTGTTTCTGGCTTGATAACTTCTCCATGAGACCATTTGATGACGTCTTCGGGAGAGGCGAGGCTAATTCTCAAACCGGAAAAGTCAATTAAATTTGGATCTTCCATTACTTTATATAATCAATTGATAATCCTAAAGCGTTTAATTCTTTTACAAGGACATGAAACGACTCTGGAACCGATGATTGTGGTATGTCGACTCCTTTGATAATCGACTCAAAAGCTTTAGTGCGGCCTCGGACGTCATCACTTTTTATCGTCAATAATTCTTGAAGGGTATAAGGGACGCGATGAGATTCAAGAGCCCAAACTTCCATCTCTCCAAATCTTTGCCCTCCTAATTGTGACTTTCCGCCCAAAGGCTGTTGAGTGACCAAAGAATATGGGCCGACCGACCGGGCGTGGAATTTGTCTTCGACCATATGGATAAGCTTCATGATGTAAGTTGTTCCAACCAGTACTTTTCTTTCATAGGGGAGGCCAGTTTGGCCATCGAAGAGGGTAACTTTGCTGTCTATTGGTAGGCCAACTTTTTTTAACTCATTGGCAATAAAATCTTCTTTGATTTTTTCAAAAACAGGAACAGAAATATTTAGGTTATTGCGGGAAGCAATTGTTCCCAGTAAGTTTTCGAAAAGTTGTCCCAGGTTCATCCTCGAAAGAATCGAGAGCGGAGACAGAATCACGTCGACTGGCGTACCGTCTTCTAAATGAGGCATATCCCATTCGGGGAGGATTTTGGAGATAACTCCTTTATTTCCATGCCTTCCTGCTAATTTATCACCGACAGAGATCTTTCTAAGCTGGGCTGTATTAACAATAATTCTTTTCAAGACACTCGGTTCAAGTTCGTTGGGATCTTTTTTCCCGTCGATTATTTCAATATTGACGACGGTGCCTCTTTTTCCATAAGGCATTCGCAGTGACGTGTCTTTAATGTCTTTAGCTTTTTCTCCAAAAATTGCCCGAAGCAGCCTTTCTTCTGCCGTCAATTCTTTTTCACCCTTTGGCGCGACTTTACCAATCAAAATGTCGCCACCTTTGACTTCATTGCCTATTCCAACGAGCCCATTTTTGTCTAAATTTGCCAAGACTTCTTCTCTGACATTGGGGATATCTCTTGTCAGTTCTTCCGGACCCAACTTGGTGTCAACCAAGTCAGCCACAAATTCTTCTATGGTAATTGACGTTAAGACGTTTTCTTTAACCAGTCTTTCAGAGATGACAAAACCATCCTCATAGCCAAGTCCATTTAAAGAAGTATAGGCGACGACGAGATTTTGACCCAAAGCCAACCTGCCTTTGTCAGTTGATGGTCCGTTGACAATTATTTCTCCCTTTTTGATTTTTTGGCTGCGAACAACTGTTGGTTTTTGGTCAAAAGAAACGTCTTTATTGGTGCGGACGAATCTTTCTAATTTATATTCCCAGATTTTGCCGCTTTTTCCTTTAAGGATGACCTTTTGACCGTCGACATATTTGACAGTTCCATCTTCTGAAGCAATTATGGTTCTTCCGAGGGCGGAGCTTATTTTCGCTTCCTGTCCAGTCCCAACGATAGGTGCTGAAGGATGAAGCAACGGCACGGCTTGGCACTGCATGTGAGTACCCATCAAGGCTCGTGAGGCATCGTCATTTTGAAGGAAAGGAATAAGAGCGGCAGAGATGCCAACGACCTGACGATGAGAAACGTCTATAAAGTCGGCTTTTTCCGCCTGTATTTCAACAATTTCTCCTTGATAGCGAGCGACTACTGTTTTGTCTGTTATTTTTTCATTATTGTCGACATTGACGTTGTTTGAGGTAATATAGTATTTTTCTTCGTCGTCAGCCTGTAGATAAACGATCTCCGATGAAATCTTAGCTTTAATGACTTTTTTATAAGGCGCTTCTAGAAATCCATATTTATTTACTTTTGCATACATGGCCATATAAGTGACGACACCAATATTTGGTCCTTCAGGAGACCTGATCGGACAAATTCTTCCGTATTGAGAAGAAGATATGTCTCGGATTGAAAAGGAAGCTCTTTCTTTTTCGATGCCACCCGGTCCTCCGACGGTGATTCTTCTTAAATTGTCCAGTTCGGAGAGGGGATTGGTCTGGTCGACGATTGTTGACAACTGACTAGTCCGATAAAAAGAATTGACGGCAACGATTAAAGGTTTAGAATTAACTACTTGCGATGGAATAATATTGGTTTCTCCAGTGACCAAGCTCATTCTTTCTTTTATTTCTCGACTGACTCTGACCATTCCGACCCTGATTCCGTACATGGCGATTAATTCTCCAACCGTTCTCAAACGACGGTTGCCAAGGTGATCGATATTGTCGAATTGACCAACATTTTTTGTAAGGTTGACCAAATATTTTATCGTTTCGAGTAAGTCTGTTTTGGTGAGGAGGTGATTTTCTTTATTAATTTCTAGTTTAAGGCCAAGTTTCTTATTAATTTTGTATCGACCGACGTCGGCTAAAGAATAACGTCTCTGACTGAAAAATAAATTATTAATAGTTTCATAGGCATTATCGAGGATTAATGGTTCTCCTGGCCTGACCTTTCGATATATCTCTAATATTGCTTCGTCTTTAGTCTTGGTTTGGTCTTTTTTAAAAGTTGGTAATATATATTTTTCTAAGAGATCTTTATCAAAAGAGCTTAGTTGACTCAATAATTGATTATTGTTTTCGCCCTCAAAAACCTTTAAGAAAACAGTCGCCAAAAACTTTCTTTTTTTATTGACTTTCATTTCAATCAGATTATTTTTGTTAATGGTGATATCTATCCAAGCTCCAATATAGGGTCTGATTTCGGCGTTATATAAAGTCAGGCCAGTAGTTTTGTCAATTTCAGCTGTAAAGTAGACACCCGGCGAACGGACAATCTGATTGATAATGGCTCGTTCAATTCCATTTATGATAAAGGTCCCCCGATCGGTCATTTTGGGTAGGTTGAAAAAATAGACATCTTGTTTTTTTTCGCTGCCAGTTTTTTTATTGAGGAGCCGCAATTTTAAATATACAGGGGTATCGAAGGTGAGTTTTTTCTTTAAACAGAGTTCAAGGGGATATCTGGGGTCGCCAAAATAAATTTCGTCAAAATAAAGGGTAAATTTTTTCCCAGTATAGTCATCAATAGGAAAAAATTCGGAAAGAGTTTCTTTTAGACTCGTTTCCAAAAAATACTGCCAAGACTTTTTTTGGACTTCTATCAAGTTAATCTCAGCAAGTTTTTGGTCTTCTTTGCCTAGGTGGAGGTGGCGTTGGGGTTTAATATGCGGTTTATCAGTTTTATTCATCGGATCGAGCGAGGCTTAATATTTTGTTAACAGCAAAAACCCCTCTATATATACGATAGGGGATAAAAAAACTATTATAGCATACAGTATGTCTTTGGCAAAGTCAAACGATTATGTCTATTTTTCTTTGACAAAGAATTTTTTTGTTCTCAAGGATAGGTTGGGGGAAAGGATTCTGATTTTGTCCAGTATGCTGTGAAGAGCTAAATGCTTTTTTCTAATAAGCTGTTTCTTTTCAGCCGGCACTTCTTTTTTAAAATCAACATTTTCCAAATCTTCGACAAAGACACCGATTTTTTTTATAGTCGACCTTATTTCTTTGAGGACAAAGACTAGCTGTAGGCCGATAATAATAAGAAGCACTGTGGTTATCGTGAGGACAGCAGTTAATAAGAATTGGGTTGTGTCCATGTTTATAGTTCGCCCTTATGAACTTTCTCGGCGACAAGATTGTTTGCCCGAAGGAGTTCGTCGTGAGATGTTCCCGCGTCGATCCACCAATCTAAAAGATTGCATTCTAAAGTTCCTTCTTTGAGGTAAAAATTATTTAGGTCTGTAACTTCTAGTTCTCCTCGAGGAGAAGGCCTTAATTTATTAATAAAATCAAATACCCGACTGTCATAAAAATAAATGCCTGCTTGGGCGATATCTGATTTTGGTTCTTCAGGCTTTTCCTCAATGGAAACAACCTTGCCGGTTTTATCCATTTCTATTACGCCATAATGTTTTGATTCCATCATCGACATTCTGATTCCGAAAACAATCGCCCCCTTTTCTTTTTTAACGAATTTTTCTACAGCAGGCTTGAGGTTATAATTAAAAATATTGTCTCCCAAGACGACGGCAATTTTTTCGTTATCGGCAAATTCTTTGGCCATGCCGATGGCATTAGCAATTCCGCCTTTAGGATTTTCTTGAACTGAATAGTAAAGCTTAGCTCCTAATTCACTGCCCCCCTTTAGTAAATTGGCGAATTGACCAGAATGGTCGGGAGAACTTGAAATCAAAATTTCTTTGATGCCGGCCTTGACAAGGGAGAGAATTGGATAATAAATCATCGGTTTATTGTAAACAGGAAGCAAATGCTTGTTGGTTACCCAAGTTAAGGGTCTAAGTCGAGTTGCCAACCCCCCAGCAAGGATGACGCCTTTCATAAATCAAGGAAAAACAATAATTTTTAATAAAAATAAAATTGTAAAAGCAATCAGGATATATTCTATCACAATTTTTAGATGGAGGCTATCTTCTATAAGATGATGATATATGCCCCAAATTATGTAAAACGAAGTGAAAGACAAAAGAATAATGAACTCAAGAAATCTTTCTCCTTTAAAGATGTTGATAGAGATTAAAAAAAATATTCCTGCCGTTATTAATAGTAGATAATCAAAAACATGGTTTTTGACTTCTTTTTTAAAGTGATGGGTTAGATATTTCATAAATTAGATAATAGCGCCTCTTGAGGCAATGAGTAAACCTATGAGTATAAAAAATATAAAAATAAAATGAGCCGGATTCTTCCCGCCGACTCTAATAATATGGAATTTGGCGGCAAAATAAAAATCTAAGAATAAAGCCAAAAGTAGAAAACTAAAGAAAATGACACTGATGTTAAAAGTAAAACCAGAGTATTTTAGAGAGTTATTTTGGGTATTTTTTGCCAAAACCAGCTGTTTCTGCTCTTCTGTTTTAGCTGGTTTTATTGGTTGAGGGACTTCTTCCGCTTCTACCTCTTTATTGATAACGATTTCAGGTTTTAAAGTAGAAGCCAACGGTTTGCCAAACAACTGGACAACTAAGGTCGTCTGTTCGCCATTTAAGGTTCCGTTGACGATGGCATAACCGACTTCAGTATAGTTAGATTTAAGGATATTATCACGATGAGTCTGGGAATTCATCCAAGCGGAAACTACGCCGTCACTGAATAGAAAGTTTTTAGCCAGATTTTCCCCGGCGTATTCATATTGGTAACCAGAATTAAGAATAAAATCCCAAGGAGTTTTTCCGTCAGGGGCAAAGTGAGCCCAGTAATTTTTAGCTAACATGTCTTGAGCTTTAAGGTTAGCCGCAGTGGAAAGCTTATCATTATAAGTTAAGGCGGGTAAGTTATTATTTTGTCTTTCTTGATTAATCAATTGATAGAGTTTGTCGACGCTTATGTCAGTCGCAAAACCTAAGACATTGGTTAATCCGATCTTTTTGAAAACGACACTCATGAAAAAAGCCATCACCAAATAAACCATCAAAAAATCAGTGTGGAGTGATTTAGCTCGATAGTTATTGTTTTCCGTTGGAATAAATAAATGGTGGAGAAAATTTTTCACCTTTTCCATATATAAATTTCATTTTAAATAAAACTGCCATGATAGTCAAAAGGGAATAGGAAAAAGAAATAAAACTAAGAAGGCGAATTAATGAGAAATTATTTTTAGTGTTATGTGTTGATATTCCTAGGATGCTGCCTTGAGATGTATTTTCAGATTGAGAAATAATATTTTGATGCATTAATGTATTGTAATTTGTTGATTTGGCGATAGGCTTGCTGCTAATAATGATTGTTTTTGTTGGGGTTGAGGTTTTAATCGTAGACGGTATTGGTGTTTGGTGTGGAGTTATGGTTGGATTAAGACAAGAATTATTAGATAATTCATAAGACGGTTCTTGGAGGCAAAAATTGTCATTATTTAAATCGGTTCTCCCCCAGCTTTTTTCTTGAGTTGAAGAACCATATTCAAAACTGTCTTTTAAAGACTTGTTAAAATCTAACAATCTGATACTGTCTCCGTCGTTGTTGAATACAGAAGAAGAGAGATTAAAAACGCGGTAATCTTTACCTGGAATTTCCAAAGAAAATATTTTTGGAGTCGAGCCGGCGTTTTCGAGATCGTCAATGAACCAATCAACAAGAGTTACGGAAAAATTGTTGTCATTATAAATTTCCACCCATTCGTTATTTCCTGTTTCCGGGTTGACCATGGCTTCGGAGATATAGATATTTTCGTAGGAGATAGTTGCGTCATCCGACCCTATTGTGGGCGTAATTGTTGGTGAAGGTATTTCTGTTGGTGTTATTGTAGGGAACAGGCATGCCTGTTCCCTACTAGAATTATAAAATCCTAAATTGGCTGACCCGGTAGTCCAATTATTTTCTCCGTCGGGCAGGCGGAAATACGAGATTCCTGATCCGGAGCTTGATTTATATGAAAAAGAATCAATTAGTTCGGTATTATTGATTAATTTAACAGTGTCGGCCGAAGTTTTATTAAGATTAAAATCTCCTGAAAAAACTAGACATGAATTTGGATATAAAATACTTGATTGGGGGATAGTATAGAAAGTCGCTCCGCCGGAATCGTCAATGATCCACCCGGAGATGTCAGTAGTCTCCATCCCTGTATTCAATATTTCTACCTGTTGAGGCTGGGGATCAATGAGGAATTCGTTAATCAAAATCTTAGACTGTGCAAACGCTAATCTAGAATTCAAAACAATATAGCAATTTAACAATATAACAATTATTATCAATAGTCTTTTCATACTTTATGAACTTTATAAACTTTATGAACTCATTTGTCTATAGACTATACGCTACAAAAGGAGTTATTTGGAGCTTTTTAACAAGTCAATTATTGCAATATCACTTAAATGTGGCAGCAGAGCAGATATTTGAGTAGTGAGAGCTGAATTTTATATCAGGGCCGTAGATTGGATCATGCATGATGTAATCGTCTCCGTCTTTTTTTGTTAAAACGACAAAGTGGCTACCGCCGCTAGCGCAGCCGCCAACACCAACAATAACATAATTACCATTATTAAGTTCTTGAGTGATGCTATTGCTATCGGAGCCAATTGAGGAGTAAGACCTTCCGGCGACTCCAGTCCAAGGAAGGTTCATATAAGCAGTTGAACCCCAAAAGCGATTAGTATCTGAGGCAATATTGGAAGGGGTAACATCAGATCCATACTTTTTCCCAATAATTGCTACAGAGGTTAATAGGCAGCCAACATTAAGGATGTTTTCCGACGAATAACCAATTGTTTGATTGGCCCATCTAGCATCCCGTTGAGAATAATAACTACCATCAGATCCTGTACCGAATTGATTGGCTGATATAATTCCTGCCCCAACGCTAGATACGAAAGACTTAAATCCGGCTAACTGGGTTCGAGCTTGTTGAAGAAGTCTTTGATAAGTAGATTCGTCGTTTTGAGTATCTGTCAATAGTTTCTGTTTTTGGGTCTTTTGACTGTTAAGTGATTCTTGTTGAGCTGTTAATGTTTGTGTCAGTCGGTCTAATTCGGTTTTTTTTTCTTCTCTTAAGAGTTTTTGCTCTTCAAAATTAGATTTTGCTTCCTGGACTTGGACGAGGAACTTTTGATTTTTGTCTCGAGCGGTTTTAACATATTTTATTTTTGACAAAAGATCTGAGGCATTTTGTGAATCAAGAAGTAAGCCGAATAAAGAAACAGATCGCTGTTTGTAATCCTTAATGATTTTTTGGATTAAAAGAACAGACAGATTCGTCAAAGATTCATCGAGACCTTCGATTCTTGAACCTAATACATTGATTTCTTTTTCAGTGGAGGTAATTTTTTGTTCTGTCTGTCGTATCTGGACAGTAGTTAAGTAAATTTGATTATTCATATATTGAATTTGCTGGGAAAGAGTATTAATCTGATTTCTTAAGGGTTTGACGCATTGATTATCAAATTCGTCTATTTCTTGCTGGGTTTTTAGTTGTACATTAGTACTACATTCAATAGCTCTGACTTGATCTAGAGAAAAAAAAGTCATTATTAGAATGAACAAAATCAATACCTTCTTCATAGTTTTATTATACCCTTATACTTTCAAGTATTTATTAGTGGCAAGATAGGAAGAGACAATGGCGATGGCGCAGCCGAAGACTAGAGATAAGGAGAACATCGCTGTAAAAAAGATCGGATTCATCGGCCAAACTGTAAGGCGTGTCGCGTAGAGGTCAAGGGTGAGGGCAGGAACGCCGGCGAGGTAGCTTTTTAAAAAGGTATTAAAGTATAGAAAAGTCCCGATAACGATCAAAAAAGAAATAAAAGAAGCAGCGCTTCCTAAAAACAATCCCTCGGCGAGGTATGGTTTTCTGATGTAGTTATTGGAGGCGCCCAAGAGTCTCAAAAGCTCGATTTCGTCTTTTTTTAGAGCAATTTTAAATAGAGTCGAAGTCGTCAGAACGACAATCGACATAAAAATAAGGTAGATAAAAAATACCAGGCTGCTTTTTCTTAAAAAATTAGTCAGGCTAAGTAGTTTGTCGACGATGTCTTTTTGGTATTGAACTTCATCGACGTCACCTTGTTTTTTGAGATATTCGGCAATTTCCGGCAAATAGATAGGCTTTTTGGCGTAAATTTCAAGAGATGGTGGGAGAATATCGGCAGAAACCATCTCCAAAAGAAGAGGGTTGTCTTTATTTAAATCTTTATAGATTTGGAAAGCTTGGCGCTGGTTGATATATTTAATCGCCAGTGTTTTTCCCGATGCCGCCAATTCATCTCGAACCTTAAAGATGTTATTTTCAGGAGTTTTCGTTTGGAAATAGACAGTCACTTGGGGACGGGTCTCTAAGTAACTTAGGAATCCATTGACAAAACTTAAGGAAATAAAAAGCACAAGCGAAAGAAACAGAGTAAAAAATAACACCGAAAACGCGGCTAAGGACTGATAGGGAGTTCTTCTTAGAGAAGTAAATATTTCTCTCATAGGTCATAACCTCCTTTTCTTTTGTCCTTAATAAGTTCGCCTTCCTTCAGGACCAAGACCCTTTTTTGTAAGCTGTTGACGACGTCGCTATTATGAGTGGCGATGATAATAGTTCTTTTACCAGTAAGTTTTTGAAATATTTTCATAATTTCCCAGGAAGTTTTTGGATCGAGGTTACCGGTTGGTTCGTCAGCCAACAAATATTTTCTTTCACCGACTATAGCCCGGGCGATGGCGACTCTTTGTAGCTCGCCGGCTGACAGTTGGATGGGGAAAACTCTTTCCTTTTTGTCCAGATTGACAAGGGCCAGGGTTTCCTTCACCTGATTCTTAGTCTCAAGATGCGATAAATTTTGGATACGACAACTGACGGCGACATTTTCAAAAACGTTTTTATCGGCAAGAATTTTGAAGTCTTGGAAGACGACGCCGATTTTCTGTCTTAATTGAGTGACTTTTTTGAAAGATGACGAGGAAATATCTTCGTCATCGATAAGTATGCTTCCCGAGGTAGGAGAGAGTTCTTTTAGAATTAATTTAATAATGCTGGTTTTTCCTGCGCCTGATGGTCCAACCAAAAAAACAAATTCCGCCTCATCTATCTCAAAAGAAACCTCCTGCAAGGCAAAATTACCTAATGGATATTTTTTAGAAACTTTGTCGAAGACTATCATTTGAGTATCTCAACTAACCCAACGTCCATAAGCCAACCGGCTTTTTCAGCCGCAAATGTCTCTCCCCAAACCCTGATTTTTTTGCCGATATACTGGGAAAGGTCGACTGTCGTTGAAGTAAGGTAGACATTTTGGGAGATGCCTCCGGGTCTTTCCAGATGGAAGTTGCCTTCACCATCAATTCCACCTTCCTTTAGCTTGCCTTCGGCCTTATCTTTAAAAGTTTTTTTGTCAGCGATGCCGACGGTTTTTTCGGCTTGAGCCGAACTAAGATTGGTTGATTCCCCTTTTTTTGGTAGTTTAGTCAAGCCAAACCCCAAGGCTGTACCCAAAAGAACAGTAAAGGCAACAAAAAGAAAAAATTTAGGATAAGTGAATCCGTCAGAAGGCGGTTTTTGATCTAGGTTATGAATCAAATTATTATCCATATTTAAAAAGGATAACAATTTACGATAAAAAATACAATTGCTAAATTGTTAAACTGCTAAATTGTTTGTTGAGCAATTTAACCATTTGGCAATTTAACAATTATTGCGTTTTCAAATAGGCTTCAATGAATCCATCCAACTCTCCATCAAGAACTTTATCAACATTATTTTCTTCGTAGTTTGTTCTTAGATCCTTAATTAACTTGTAAGGATGAAGAACATAACTCCTAATTTGTCTTCCCCAGGAGGCGATCATCCCGGTCTTGAACCCGGAGACGGTTTTTTCCCGTCTTTCTTCCTCAATTGCCCAGAGTTTGGCGCGAAGAATTTTTAAGGCGCTTTCGCGGTTTGCTCCTTGGTATCTTTCAGTTTGTGAAGAGACAACAATTCCTGTTGGCTTGTGAATCAGCCGGACGGCTGTCGCGACTTTGTTCACGTTCTGTCCGCCTTTTCCCCCTGATCGATAGAACTGCCATTCGATTTCTTCTTCTCTAATATTAATTTCTTTATCTTCGATCTGCGGCAAGACTTCAACCGAGGCAAAAGAAGTTTGGCGAAGGCGATCGGCATTAAAGGGTGATTGACGGACTAAACGATGGACTCCCGCCTCGCATTTGAGATATCCATAAGCGAATAGACCATGGATGCTTATAGTAGTTGACTTGATGCCGGCCTCATCTCCGTCGATTCGATCAATTTCCTCATAAGACCAATTTTTTCTTTCAAAATATCTAGTATACATTCGAAAGAGCATGTTTGACCAGTCCATAGCTTCGGTCCCGCCTTGTCCCGCCTGGATAGAAAAGATGGCGTCGCCTTTATCATAGGGGCCTGACAAAAAAAGTAGTATCTCGTATTGGTCTATCAGTTTTTTTGCTTCGGCGAGTTGGTTTTCTTCAAACAAAAGCTGCATCATTTCGATATCGTCGACCTCTTTTTTCAAAGCGGTAATCTTTTTCATGATTTGACTTGCCTTTTTTGGGTCAGACCAAAAATCTGGCGCTATAGACTGTTTTTCCAAATTAATGATCTCTTGTTTTTTGACTTTTAAATCAGCCTTAGCAAGGATGCTCTCTAATTTTTTCTTCAACTCTTCTTTTTCCATATTCTTTAATTTGACTCGGAGGTATCAATTTTTATCACACGAGAGTCTCTCCCTCGCCTAAAGGCGGGGCCCCTCTCGAAAGTGAAAAAATTGTTCCCGCCTCGTCTATAAAAAACGAAAATTTCAGTATCAAGTTTTTGATAATCTTGTAAATATGTTTTTATTATATAAAATTAAATCTTGATATGGACTATCATCCGGTTGTAAATAAGATTAAAGATCTGCTGACAAAAAATAATTTCTGGTTTGAGACGTTTGAGCACGAGCCGGTGAAAACCAGTGAAGAAGCGTCAAAAATCAGACCCGGTTATTCTCTAAAACAAGGGGCAAAGGCGATGATCATCAGGGCGAAAAACAACGAAACTGACAAGAAGTTTGTTATGTTGGTCTTACCCGGCGATCTGCGTTTTGACAACGATAAAGTAAAGAAAGTTCTCCAGAAGAAAGATGTTCGTTTTGCCACTCCTGATGAAATCGGAGAAGTGACTGGTGGCGTTCAAATAGGAGGAGTGCCGCCTTTTGGTGACTTGTTTAATATCGAAGTTATAGCAGATCCGAAAATATTCGAAAATGAGAAAATTGTTTTTAATGCCGGCGACCGCTGTTACTCAATTGCCATGAAGTCGGAAGATTATAAAAAGTTTATTAATCCTAAGATTGAAAATATTACCTAATTGTTAATCAATTTATACATTGATTAAATACGATTCAAGAAATTTTTCAATTCCCGAAACCACTGCGTCTTTTAATTTAGCCGGACTTCCTGCCACCCAAACAGAAAAATTGTAAAGTTCCTGACCATTAACCTTTAGCCATTTACCGTTTTTATATAAGAAGACAAAAAGAGTTGTCATGGCAATTCTTTTATTGCCATTTTTAAACGGATGATTTTTTATCATTAGGTAAAAAAGAACCGAGGCTTTTTTTACGAAACTTGAATAAACATCTTTTTGAGAGAATTTTTGGAAAGGGGCAATAAGGCAACTCTCCAAAATATTGGGAAAGCGACTGGAAAAATCAGGAATGGGTTCATTAAATTCCAATCGCTCTTTAGCAAGACGAAAAGAGATATATTCGACTTCAACCAGAGTGATAAACTTCATATTATACGTTTCCTAACATTTGAAGAACATCGCCATATTCTTTAACAGTTTTCTTTACTCCTTCATCTATGGTCCTTTTTTGGTTTGGATTTAAAGATTCGCCAAGAATGACTTCTAATTCGTCTTTTGAAATAGCAAAGTTACGGCCGATTTTAGTAGCCTTTATTTGTCCGTTTTTAACTTTTTTATAAACAGCAATTCTGCTTATTCTTAGTATTTTTGCCATTTCCGGAATAGAATAGAAATCTTTTGTATTCATTTTACTATGTTAACTAATACTGATTAGGTTAACATATGTTAATAAAGAAGTCAAGCTTACTTAAAATCAGTGCCGAAAATAATGACGACGTCCGGAGTTTCTGCTTCGTCAAGGACGGTTTCTTTGAAAGCGTTTAAATAATCTTTTAGATCCTCTTTGATCATGGCGGCCGCTTGCGATTTTGATTTTTTTACCTGAATTTCCGTTAATTCATAGTCATAATTCTCGGCATTTCCGGTGATGATTTCCTGGTAACCTTTTTCTTTTAAAATGTCTTTAAATTCTGAAGCCTTTCCAGCCGTTCCCGATCCATTAAGCACCTGAACCCTTAACTCTTCTTTTTTAAAAGATGGCGTAGGAGTAGGTGAGGGCGCTGTCGTTGGCGTCGGTTTGTTGTTGACCAATAATTGATTTTTAAAAGAAGGAAAACTTAACGATTTAAAATTAGAGATCAATAAAAAGAGGCCGAAAGAAAGGACAAATGACCCGATAAAAAGAAAAATTTCTTTTTTAGGCAAAGAAAGAACTGGTAGAGAAAATGATTTTTTTTCTTTTACTTTATAACCATTTTTTATTAAAGAGAATCTTTCTTCCCGGCTAAATATAAAAGCACCAAAGCAGACGTCAAGATTTAACAGGGGAAAAGATTTGTTATTATCAACAACTAACATTTTCAAATACGATTCATAAAAAGTCGGGACAATTCGCTTTAATGGATTGGTCCAGACACCGACAGATTTAGTGAAGGTATCTTGCCTGATTTTATCGCTTCCAACTCCCGAGATAATAATTCGATTTAATTTCTTTTTGTTTTCTTTTAGAGCTTCAGCTTTTTCTTTGAGAATAGTTTCCACTTTATTTTCTTCATTCAAGTCAACCGAGAATTTTTTTTCTTCGAGTAGTCCAAAATTATCAAACAAATAACCTGAAAGCGAATTCTCATCAATAATCGTATAGAGAATTACCTCTTTTTTTTCCGGCCTTAGGGTCTTTTCGAAGAGCTTAAAATAAGCCATGCTATCAGGTAAAATTGAAACTATTTTTAAGTCGATCAAGGACAGAGTCTGTCTATAGTTTTCATAACTTTCTTTTCCAAAGCCAAAGAAGGTTACTACTTTTTGGCCGTCGTTTTCTTTTATAAACGAGTTCCCGATTAAATCCTCAGGGATTACAGGAAGTAAAGATCTGGATTTGTCGTTAATAAATGAGTTTAAAGCCGTGGGAGCGATATCTGAAGGGACTTCAGTTCGAAAATAAAAGAAAGCTTCTTGAGGCAAGATAAGATAAATCTGATTATCTCCGGAGGTTTTTGACGATGTTGTTACTTCTTTTATTGCCGAAGCCAACAGGTCGACATTGATTGGTTGGCCTTTATCTAAGAGCTGTGTCTCATAGGTTTTTTCAAAAAAAGAAGTTTCTTCCTGACCGAGGAGAGTCTTTTTTAGGGCGAGGAACTTTATAGTATGAGTGTCGATGAAAAGGTAAAGCATAGTTTAAATATAGGATATCAATAATTAAATATCAACCCTGAACCGGCCGTGTGTTAAAATAGAGCCATGGACAATCCCGTTGAAGAGATAAAAAAAAGACTCGATATAGTTGAATATATAGGAAGCTTTATTCCTTTAAAAAAAGCTGGCAGGAATTTCAAAGCCGTTTGCCCTTTTCATAGCGAAAAAACACCTTCTTTTGTTGTTTCTCCCGAACGCCAGATCTGGCATTGTTTTGGCGCCTGTGGAGAAGGAGGTGACGTCGTTAAATTTTTGATGAAATGGGAAAACATAACTTTTATTGAGGCTCTAAAAGAACTAGCTCAAAAAACCGGTGTTATCTTAAAAAAGATAAGCTTTGAAGACAAGGTTTGGAGAAAAAGAGAGCGCTATTTTAATATGAATAACCTCACGGCGGAGTTTTTTGAATATTTACTCAACAAGACTAAATTTGGAGAAAAAGGAATAGACTATCTTAAAAATCGAAGTATCAAACTAGCTACGGTTAAAAAATTTCAACTAGGCTATGCGCCCTCAAGCTGGGATTCGTTAAGATTATTCTTAAAAAAGAAAAAGTTCGAAGAAGAAGAAATCTATGAAAACGGACTTTTGGTAAAAAGCGAGGGTGGGAGTTATTACGATCGGTTTCGGGGCAGATTAATGTTCCCCATAAAAGACAGTCGCAATTTTATTATTGGTTTTTCCGGTCGAAGCCTGGATGAAAAAGACAAACAAGCCAAATATATTAATACTCCGGAAACTCCGATCTATCATAAAAGAGAGACGCTTTTTGGCATTAATCTCGCCAAAGAAACCATAAAAAAAGACAAAAATGCCTATATAGTTGAGGGCGAATTTGACATGATTATTCCTTATCAGAATGGATTTACCAGTTTTGTTGCCATCAAAGGAACAGCCCTAACGAACGAGCAACTGATGCTTCTTAAAAGATATACAGATAAAATTACTTTGGCTCTTGATGCTGATGTGGCAGGAGAAGAGTCGACTAGGCGGGGAATTGAAGAAGCTGAAAAATTAGATCTTGAGGTAAGAATAGTAGAATTACCAATCGGTAAAGACCCCGATGAGGCAGTTAGGACAGACATGAAAGCTTTTAAAAAAGCTATCAGCAAACCGATTCCTATTTATGATTTCCTAATAGAAATGGCCAAAAAGAAATATCCCGAAAATACTTCATTTGACAAAAAAAGAATAGGAGATGAGGTGATTCCGTTTATCGAAAGAATCACTAATCCCATCGTGAGATCTCATTATGTAAAAAAGATCGCGGCACTTCTTGGAGTAAGCGAGTCCAGTATTGAAGCTATCATGTCAAGAATCAAAAGAAAAAAGAAACAGCTGGATTCTTTTAAACCCAATTTTCAATCGAGACAAAAAGAAGAAAGAGAAGTGGTTATAGAAAAATATTTGTTGAGTTATGTTTTTCAATCAAATAACCCGAATGAAACGTCTAATGAAATCTTTTCTATTATAAATTGGGATAATTTCTATTTGTTGCCGCACCAAAAAATCGGCAAAATTTTTTTAGAAAGTCAAAAAGATAAACAAAACAAATTTAATCTAAATAGTTTTGTTTCAAAATTGGCGCCAGAATTGAGACAGATCTTTGACGAACTTTATCTATCTGCATCATTAGAACAAAATCTTAGTTCAGAAAATATTTTGAAGTTGGCCTTAGAGATTAAAAGCTTTTATTTAAAAAGAGAGATTAAGAAAATTTTGACAGATGAAGTCGAAGGAGACAAGAAAAATGAGCTACTGTCTTTGAGCAAGAATCTAAAAGAGGTAGAAAAAAAGCTCCTGACTTAGTAGAATGTCATCTATGATTAAACACCGCTTGCCTAAGAGCCTAAAAGAACTCCTCAATCAAGGTAAAGAAGACGGCTTTTTAGTCCAGGATGATATTTTGTTGGTTTATCCTGATCCGGAAAAACACATAGAAGAAATAGACGGATTTTTTAACGAAGCTTTAAAAAAAGGCGTCGATATTTTCGAGACAGTATCAACAAGAGAAGAGGCTGAGGCGAGAAGATCTGTTGAAGAGATAGAAAAAGAACTAGAGCAACTGGTTGTTTTAAAGCATGGTGAGTCATTAGATCCTATTAAGATGTATCTGAAAGAGATTGGCAAAACTCCGCTTCTTTCTTTTGACGAAGAAATTGCCCTGGCAAAAAAATACGAAAAAGGAGATAAAAAAGCAAAAGACAAGTTAACCAAAGCCAATTTGAGATTGGTTGTCTCTATAGCTAAAAAATATCTGGGGAGAAGACTGTCATTTTTGGATTTGATTCAAGAAGGCAATAAAGGATTGATCCGAGGAGTCGAAAAATATGACTGGAGACGAGGCTTTAAATTTTCTACTTATGCTACTTGGTGGATCAGACAGGCGATCACCCGCGCGATTGCCGACCAGTCAAGAACGATTAGAATTCCAGTTCATATGGTCGATCATATCAACCGTTTTTATAAAACTCAAAGAAGACTTATTCAAAAATTAGGGAGGGAGCCGACGGTCAAAGAGACTGCCCGTGAGATGCAGATGTCTACGGACGAAATTGAAAATCTGATGAAAATTTCCCAGCAGCCGCGGTCTCTTTCGACTCCTGTCGGCGATGATAAAGAAGCGACTCTTGAGCAGTTTGTCGCCGACGTCAACCAGCCGACTCTTTATGACAAGGTTTCTCGTGAACTTCTTAAAGATGCTCTGGGAAAAGTTTTAGATACCTTGTCTCCTCGAGAAAAAAAAGTTTTAATGATGAGGTTTGGATTGGAAGATGGTAAATCAAAGACCTTGGAGGAAGTTGGGAGAGAGTTTAGAGTGACGAGAGAAAGAATCCGTCAGATTGAAGCCAAGGCGATTAGGAAATTAAAACACCCAACCCGAGCTCGCAAATTAAAGGATTTTCTGGAATAATTGGCCACCGTGTCATCCCGAGCGAGGGAGTGAAACGACCGAGTCGAGGGATCTAAAAGTAAAAACTTTAAAAAACTTTCATTAAAATATTCTTATAGTTTCATGACCAACTACCAGGATTTGGATGACCCAGTTTAGTAGAGTTTGTTAAGCCTCTTATTGAGATAAATAATATATGTATTTTCTTAATATCATTTAAAATTTCTCCCACTTTGGTTGAATCAAATTTTTCTAACTCCTGAGATATATTTATTCCTCTTTTACTACTTGGATACCTAAAAAGCTCATTGTTATAATCTCTTATAGGATTCATATTTTCTAAAAAATTGTAAAGAAAGTATTTCTTTACTATTGATTTTAGATCTTCGATTTTTTGAAAAATTTCATTCTTGTTTCTATTTTTAAATAGATTTTTAACCCTAGACTTCAAATCTTTCAGTAGGTAATCTAAATCATGCTTATCCCGATATTCACCATCGATATTTACTCCGACTGTCTTAATAAATAGTTCAAGAGAATGTTTAACGTTAAAAAAAATAGGAATTAACAAGAATCTTGAATTAGATTCTTCGGCACCATAAAGTAAATCTTCCGTAAGAAAATCCTTATCTCTGTACTTTTGATTAATCAATTCCCTGCAACCAATTTTCGCCAAGCCAAGAAAACTCATGGCATAAAAAAACCACTCGTAATGCGTTTGTTCGGATTTTTTCATATTACACTTATATCATTTCAGAGACTTCTTGTCATCTTTTGAGAAACAGAGTAATATATAAACTATAAAAGATATGTTTTATAAAAAATATCCTTATGTTAAAAATGACTAATTTCAAAAGTTTTTTTTATCAAGAGATTACTTTTCTTAAATCTTTCTATGTTTGGATATTATGTATGCTAATTTTCTTCTCTATACTGCTTTTTTCTAATGGATCTATAAGTGATTTTTGGTCTGTTGTTTTAGTAATAGTTTTTGTTATTGGCGTAATGTCTTTCCTGGCAATATTTATTAAAATTTCTCTTTTTCTTTTTCAAAAACCGCTACGATTTATTTGTACTGTATTTCAAAGAAAAATAAATAAAAAAATAATTATTGTTTTTATCTCACTAAGCATTCTTTTATTCACTTTTTATTGGTTTCAAATAAGACCTGCTCAAATTAAAGCTAACTGCCAGATAGAATCGGACGAATATTACAAGCGAGAATTTGATCGTAAAGATATCGATAAAGACGGTCTCATACTAACAGACTCAATTGACCGGCTTAATAAATATGCAAAAGTTAGGTATGAAAAATGTCTTCATCGAAACGGTCTTTAAAAATATCGAATACCTTTATTTTACCTATTGACGACGGCCATCAGGGATAGGTAAAGAATTTTTTTATACTCATACAAAATGATTAATCATTCCTATTTTATCTACATAATGTCCAGTTTCTCCGGCGTTTTATACATTGGCGTTACTAATAACCTCAAAAGACGCGTTTACGAACACAAACAAGAATTAGTCGAAGGATTCTCAAAGAAATATAAATGTAAGAAATTAGTTTATTTTGAAGAATATAAAGATATAAATCAAGCAATCGCCAGAGAAAAACAACTAAAGAACTGGAATCGGAAAAAGAAAGACCGGTTAATTATAAAACTTAATCCTGATTTTAAAGATTTAAGTGATTCTTGGTAATATTTCTATATGCCCCGCCAAAGGAGGGATTAGTAGGAATGACAAGGGAAGGCTATCAGTGTCATTTCTACTGAAGCGAACGACAGTGAGTGGAGTGGAGAAATCTAAGCTATTGAATTTTATCGTTAAAACGTGTAAATTTATAAAGATTCCTCGATTTCGCTCCCTGCGGTCGCTCCGCTCGGAATGACACGAGGACGTGACTATGAAAGAAAAAGTGACGCCGACGCAAAAGGCTTTGAATTTATGGGCGGTAATTCTAATCGTTTGGGCATTTTATCGAAGCTATTTTAAAATGCCGGAATGGTTTGACGAATTTATTGCCAAGCCGATCGTCTTTGTCTTGCCAGTCTTTTACTACATAAAAAAGTTTGACAAGAAGTCCGTCTTAAATTATTTAAATCTTAAACCAAAATTAAAAGAAATCTTTTTTGATTTTTTTTATGGTTTAGGGATCGGTTTGGTTTTCTTGACGACTGCAGTTGCCGTTTCATATTTTAGAACTGGTAAATTATTCCTTATTGGAAAGTTGCCAAGTACAAACCAATTTTTAACAATTCTTGCTATTTCCTTGGCAACGGGGATTACCGAAGAAATATTATCTAGGGGTTTTGTTTTGAAAAAACTTTATGAAGAATCCAAAAATGTTCTTTCGTCGACATTTTTTGCCAGTCTCCTTTTTTTCTTTCTTCACGTGCCGATTCTTTTTGCAAATATTAAAATCACCGGCAATATGCTTTTAATGTTTATGGCAACAGATATGCTTTTGAGCATGGTAAATGGATTGATTTTTCTGCAAAAGAAGAGTCTAACGATTCCTATTTTTATTCATGCCTTCTATAATATTATTATCGGATTAACCTTTATTTAATCTCCTTGATTAAGAATATTGTTTCATTACTCGATTTGATTTTCTTTAAATAAGGTTTTTCAATATCGGCAAAATCATCAGGAAATCCGACAACTATAGAATTATTTACTTCTCCTTTAGGCAGATCAAAAACAAATTTATCGAAACTTTCAACTTGACCAAAACCATATTCGTCAGGAGGGCTTAATTTGGCCACTTGTTGATAAAGGCCTGGAGGATAGTTTAAATAGAAAAGGAAAAAAACATATGGTTGACCATTTTTTCGAGTGATATAAAAACGGTCAAAATCGTTATAATTTTCGGCTACATAAGAGACCAATTCTTTATATCCGCATTGCCAACTCCTTAAAACTGTAGCCCGTTTTGGATAATGATTCAGGTAAAAATCCCAAGAATAAAAACTAAATAACAAGAAACAAGAAACAAAAAACAAACCAAGAAGATAATTTTTTTTAACTAAATTAGCAAAACCATAAGAAGCAATTATTAGAATAGGGATAAAGATAAATACAGATCGAGTGATTGATAGTCCTGCCCAGGATAAGGCGCCGGAGATAGGGGCAAATAATAACATAAACAAAATCAGAAACCGCCATTTTTCTTTATTTTTAAATAAGTAATATAGTCCGACAAAAATAAAGACATATTCGAGAACAGTAATAGGCGAAACACCGGGAAACCCGAAACGATAATTTTCATCACCCGAAGTAGCAAGAAACTCGGGAGAAAAATACCGAAGATATTCAGATGCAAATTCAGCAAAGCCGACCGTTAGTTTATTATAGACTAATCGACTGCCTCCTTCGGCGCGAAGTTCATTAATCTTTAATGTAAAACCTATGTTATTAAAGAATAGGAGATTTTTTATTCTTGACGGACTGTTTGTTAAATCAGTAAGAGCAAAAATCAAAATCACCGCAATCAATCCTAAGAGGTATTCCCATTTTATTTTCTTTTTGATTAGAAAATAAATAAAAACTAAAAGAAAAAAACCTGCCCAAAGGCGGGAGGAATGATAAGCAAACAAGGTCAATGAAAAATTAAAAATGAAGAGTGAAAAATTTAGAACATTTTGTTTCTTGATAAATCTTAAAAATAAATAAAACGATAGAGTTAAGAAAAATGCCGTCATGTATCCTTCGTGGGCTTGGCGTCCAAGAAGCTGAAGACCGGGGGCAAAGGCAGCTAAAAAGGAGGCGACCAAACCGATCGATTGTTTTTTAAATAATTCTTTTGTTAATAGATATACAACAATAGGAAATAAAAAGACAAAAGGAAAATTTACCATCCTGATTCCTAGTTCGTTAAGTCCAAATACTTTAATAAACGGGATCGCTAAATAGGTTAATAAAGGTAGCTTATAATCGCCGAAAGATTTGAACCTTAATGGTAAAAAATTGCCATACTGATCTTTCCCTGTTTTTAATATCGAGTAGGCGTCATATGCGTTGGTCGCCTCGTCAGCATTAAGACAGGGGGGAGAAGAGGTAAGTTTATACAAGAATAAAGATACGGATAGAAGACTTACTATCAATAAAACTATTTGATAAAAATATTTTTTCATTTAAATAATTCCAGGATTTCCTTATCAGCTTTCTTAAATAATTTTACTACCTTTTTTCTTTCTTTTAAAATCGTCGGAAGTCTTAATAAGGCGTCAAAGAAACCTGGGGTAAAGATATATTTTGGTAGATTAACTAGGTGTTTGAGCAATAGATCTTTATCAGTCAAATTTTTCCATTGGAAGATTAGCTGATTTCTAAAAGCGATTTTTAAAATTCGAGAATTGTCAAAATACTTTCCGATGGTTGATTCGTGGTGGTGTTCTACTTTAATTTTTGGAGAAAAAATAATTTTGTAGCCTGTTTTCCAAGCTCTATAGGAAAGATCTATATCTTCCCAATAGAAAGGATTATAAAGATTATCGAGCATTCCTAGTTCGGCAAATAATTTTCGCCTGAAGATCGAAGCGCCGCCTTCGGCCCAAAAATTAGAAACTAGACCCGCCTTCGCCAAGGCTCCGGCGGGCGAGTGAGAATGATTAATTAAGCCATTTTGAAAATAGCCACGGTTGGATCCGACGATTTTACCGTCTTTTTCTATCTGGGCAAACCCGACGGCAAATAGATTTTTATTTTTTTTAAAATATTCTAAAGAATTTAAAAAAGAATTATCTTTTAGAACAACGTCTGAATTCATCAGAAAGACGTGATCCCTTTTTGCTTTTAAAACTCCTTTATTGACATTTCCTGCAAAACCAAGGTTACTAATATTATTAATTACAATTGCCTTAGGATAAATTTCTTTAACTTGTTTAGTTATGTTTTCGGGCGGATAATCATTTGTTATGATAACTTCGCATCCATCAAAGTATTCTTTATTGATCTGCAGATATTTATAAAACATTTCATAGTTTTTATAGACGGGAATAACAATAGAAATAGGATATTTCATATGATAGTTTTTAATATTTTTTCTCTAAACAATTGATAATTAAAATTTTCCTTTACATATTTTACGCCGATCGTGATAATCTTTGTTTTTAATTTATTATCTTTTTCTACAACTTCCATTTTTTTAATTAGTTCTTTTACGTTATTAAATAATATTCCAGTTTGACCGTCTTTAATAATTTCTTTTGGTCCTCCGCTGTTATGACAAAAAGCTAGACATCCAGAAGCAATTGCCTCAAGAGGGGCGATTCCAAAATGCTCGACCTGTTCAGGATGATTTACTTCGTCAACTCCAAGACCGGTGAAATGCCAGAAATAGTTAGAAAGTTTATAAAGTTCATAAAGTTCATCAAGAGAAACATTAGGATTGAAAATTATTGAAGAATCATTTGTAGCTAGAGATTTTAATTGATTAAAGTATTTTTTATCCTCGTTTTTGAGACCGCCGGCTAAAATCAATTTATAGTCTTTAAACGCATCGCTTGATCGTTTCAAGAGTTTAAAGGTTTCAATGATTTTTTCCTGATTTTTACTGTGGAGATGGGGAAAAAAACGCCCGACCGATAAAATAATTTTTTCTTTTTTCAAAGAGTTATTAACAAATAATTTATCATCAATATATGGAGGAATGGTTATAGGATTTATTCCCCATTTTATTAACCACTTTGTCGTATAGGGGGAGTTGCTTATAAATTTGTAATTCCAGAGTTTCAAACGGTTCAAAAGATTTAAATTATAAAGTTTTTTGTCAGGGACCATACAGAAAACGAAGTTTTTTTTAGCAGTAGAAAAAAAATAGCTTCCATCTGTGACATAAAAAAAGAAGTCGAAAGTCCATAAAGTCTGTAAAGTCTTTAAAGATAAAGGCAACCACTTCACCGTATTAATAGAGTGTAGTGAAAATCGTTGAGAAGCCGCCTTGGTCAAATTTTTATTCCAAAAAATAGATATTTCAGCCCCTTGTTCGGCAAAGACTTGGATGATGGAGAGAATATGTTTTTCTCCACCTCCTAAAACATCTAAGTAAGGATTATAAAGACCAACCTTTGTATTTTTAAGGACAGAACCTCTAGAGGTTCTGTCCTTTTCTTTGTCGTTTTTCATAAAGCAAAAGATAGGTAATAGTTTTTGAGAAAGCTTGGTAGATAGATTCGATGATTCCGACTGTTCCGTCTAAGAAACCTAATCCTTTAAACATCCGTCGCCAAAGCTCGGCAAAGTATTTACGAAAGAAGGTTGAAGTATCAGCGGATTTTCCGGCTTTATATAAAAGATTAGACTCGATGTCTTCAAAGACAAGAGTTTTTTCAACCATTTTTTCCAGGTCCCCGTGAAAGTAGTGGAGGATTGGGTTTTTAAGAAAACCGACATCCTCTTTAATTTTTGGAGTAGAATGGATTCTTTTCGGCCAACCGACAAAGTATTTTTTGTTAATTAATCTTATTTGATAGTCCGGCCACCAGCCGCCGTGGCGGAGCCATTTTTTGGCGTCAAAAATATTCTTGCGGGGAATTTTGTAGTACGTCATTCTGGCTTGCTCGTCTCGTCTTCGACTAGTCGAAGCGGGTCCAGAATCTTTTTTGGATTCTGGAGTCGTCACTTTGTTCCTCCCCAGAATGACGTTAATTTCTTCCGCCAATTCTTTGGTCATCCTTTCATCGACATCAAGAATAAAAACCCAGTCTGTTTTGGATTGCCTAATGCCGGATTCACGGACTGTTTCAACATATGTTGACGTAGGATAAACGAGGATTACGTTTTCAGTCAACAATTTAGCTGAATTAACACAGTCTTTAATATTTGCATCGTCTCTAGGCGTAAAAATGATAACAGTAATATTATTCATAACAATGTATTTATTATATAATAAAGAGAAATGAATCTTCTCAAAAAGCACTGGCCTTTGTTGATTCTAATACCCCTTTTCAGCTTCTTGATTTTTTTTCGCATTGATTGGTTGACTTTGGTCAACTGGGACGAGGCTTGGTACGCTTCGATTGCCAGAAATATTGCCCAAACGGGTAATTTTATGAAAATGGACTGGAACGGCAATTCATATTATTATCACCCGCCACTCGGTTTTATTTTAATGGCTCTGTCGATTAAGGTTTTTGGAAATAACGAATTTGCCGTTAGATTGCCTTCGACGATACTCGGAGTGGGAGCAATAATTCTTATTTATTTCATTGGCAAAAAACTATTTAAAAGCAACCTTGTGGGTTTTGCTTCGTCTTTGATTGTTGGTACCTCCGTTTGGTATCTAATAAGAACTCGATCCGGCGATTTGGATTCGACTTTCGTCTTTTTTTATTTATTGACGATTTTTTTCAGTCTGAAGTCAAAAGATAATTTTAAATGGTTTGTCCCGACGATGATTTCTTTTGCCGCGCTTCTCTTGTCAAAGACTTTAATCGGCTTCTCGGCGGGAGTCTTAATTCTGTTCAATAACCTTAATCAAATTTTTAGAACAAAGAAAAATTTAACTTACTCGACAATGGCTGTTTTGGCTTTTTTAATATTGCTTGTCCCATGGTATTATGTCCAGTTGACGAGCTTTGAGTCTTTTTATAGAGACCATTTTATAGGAGTTGGAATGAGAAATAAAAGCCTAGCGTCTTATTTTCATATCGAAACATTCTTGCCTTTATTTTATCTTCATATGGGGATAAGAAAATGGTATTACATCTGGTTGGCGGCTTTGGGTTTAATCTTAATAACTTTTAGATTTTTGAAAAATAATTTTCTTTTTGTCTTGATTTGGAATTTTATCGTTTTGTATCCATTTTTGACGACCAACGAAACTCATATCTGGCACCTGATTCCGGTTTATTTACCGATTTCTCTTATTATCGCCGGAGCCTTATTTTGGGGGAAGGAATTGTTTATAAAAATCACCCGATTGAAAAAACTAGACTGGTTAGCCAATCTTTTATACGTGTTGTTTTTTCTTTTTATCTCGACGTGGCAGATAAAAATTTTTTATAAAGAAGTTTATCCGACTTCTCATTTTGTTCCCGACGATGTTGACATATCAAAGAGAGCCGCCAAGTACGATAAGCCCATTTATCTTGACGACAACTTCAAACCAGTAGCGATATTCTATTCCGGAAGAAATATAATTTGGATGAATGACCTTGAAGAATCAAGAAGGACGGCCATCGGAATTTTTAATTCATCAGAAAAAGATTTTATCCTGATAACGAGAAACTACATAGTCGATGAACTAAGAAAAAAAGAAATTCCTCTTAAAATCTGGGAAAGGAATAACTATTTGTCAATTATTAGTCGACCATAATGAAAAACTTTTTTGATAAACACAAATACCTGATAGCTTTTATGTTGATATTGCTTGTTGGTATGTACCTTAGATTTTACAGGATCGGATATGTGCAAAGTTTTGGCTGGGACCAGGCTCGGGACGCTTGGAAAGTCAGAGACATTATCAAAGGCTATTTCGTCTTAAACGGCCCCCGGACCGGGATAGGACACTTCCACTTGGGACCCATATGGTATTATCTCCTCGTCCCTTTTTATTATTTCTCTAAACTTGACCCTTTCTCGGCTAATTATTTGAATATGATTGTTAACGTCTTTAATTTTATAGCGGTTTTTGTCGTCACTAAAAAGATATACGATAAAAATGTCGCCCTCTTTGTCAGCTTGATTTATGCGGCCAATAAATATCTTGTCGAGATCAATCGCACTTCGTGGAATGTCTCTCCGGTTCCGGGAGTAGCGATTCTTATCTTTTACGGAATTTACAAAATAGTTTATGAAAAAAAATACCAATGGCTACCTATCGTAGCTTTTTTAACAGGATTGTTTTTACATCTTCATTTTTCAGTCGTATTTTTACCATTGATTATTCTTTCTTCTTTGATTTTAGTAAAAGATAAAAAGAAAGCACTTTTGTGGGGAATTATCAGTTTACCTCTGTTTTTTGTTTGGTTTATACCAAATATAGTTTATGACATCCAAACAAAAAATGGCAATCTAAACTTATTTAACAATTTTCTAAAAGATTATTTAATAGACGGTTTTCATTTTCGTTTTTTCCTTTACCGCCTACATGACGCTTTTATTCAATTCAACATGATTTTGAGATTGCCAAAAGAGTTTGCTTTTGGGAAATTTATTATATCGATATTGTATTTTTTGGTTCTTTTATTTGAAAAGGAGAAGAAGCAGAAAATATTGGGATATTTAATATCGCTTTGGTTTCTTATCCCTGCTTTTGGTTATAGTTTTTACGGGGGAACGACATCGGAATATTATATGCTTTTCAATTCGGTTCTCGTTATCTATATTTTAGTTTATCTACAGAAGAAAATATTAAAACTCAAGTTTAAGCCGACGATTTATTTATTGACCATCTTTTGGCTCGGTTTTATATACTTTCAAACAAAAGATTTGTGGATAAAAAAAGATACCGACGGCCTAGTCAAACAAAAAGAATACGTGAGAGAACGGATAAAACAAAATGATAAGATTGAGTTTGACGAAGGGAAGATAGAGTCTTACTTATGGCATATTTGGGTTGAAGATCCGCCATAATTCTATACTAGTTCCATTTTTATACCTTATAGTTTTATCCAACAGGGCATTTTGAGGTATATTCTCTTTTCTCCATTTTTCCACTCGAAAAACGTATGGTTCTTTGTCAAAGATAAAATAACATTGATTATTGGTAAATTCCTGTCTTGGATACTTTAATTTTTGGTGATTGGCGTAATAAGAAAACAGATAATAATATGTATAAGGAATGACAGGAGGAGTATAAATTTTTAGGCAATAATATTTATTATTTGTTTTTTCAATAAAGTAGTTGACGATTTTATTATCGGCTCTAAGGCCAATTAGAGGTACGTTTTTGTAAGACTGGTTCATTAAAAAAGAAGCTATGATATAGAAGAACAATATTCCTAAGAAACTATTTTTTAATAATTTTAACTTATTGTTTAAACTGAAAATAAGGATAAGGATAAATAAAATAATGAATTGGACTCCATCAAGATAATAATCCCAGAAAAAATTATTTCTACTGACAAGACTGACTAAAAAAATTATCGATATCAGCAAAGAGAAAAACAAAAGAGGATCAAGTTTATCTCTTTTAATGTTTTTCATCCCGATGATAAGGAGATATATAAAAAATAAAAATACAAAGATGCCAAGATATAAATTTTCCTGGGGAATTAGTTGAAAATAATATTTGATAAATAATTGAGCTCTTTCTGTAAGGGTAGATAAAAGAGACAGCTTATTGGTTGAAGTAGGATGAGCGTAAAAATTAAGGAAAGCCTTAGTTTGGATGAAATTATTTTTCAATTCAAATAATAATCTTGGAAAAATAGGGGCGACAAAGCCTGTAAGAAAAAGAGCGAGTCTCTTTAAGTTTAAATAGCTTTTTCTAAATAATTTAAAAAAAAGAGAAGCGATGAAGAATGACGTTATTATAAATATTCCAAAAGCAACCTCGAATTCAAAAATAAATCCCAAAGAAAGAGACATAAAGAATAGATATTTGCTAGATTGGTTTTTGAAGAATTGATAGACAGAGTAGATGAATAACAGGACAAATAAAGGACTCAAAGTATTATTGCTGGCAAAAAACCCTAGTCTGACAAAAAAACTACCGGCGGCAACCGGCAGCAAAAACAAGAGGGAAGATTGGTGGCCTAATTCCTTTTTGACAAAAAAGAAAAACCAAAATAAAACGACTGTTGAGAAGGCAAATAATCCGACATAAAAGCCAACAGGCCAGCCGTTAAAGATGAGATAAAACAAGGAAAGAAGATAATACCACCAGGCGCCGTGATGAACGCCCTGGATTCCCGTGGTCGGGCCGATAAAGGTAAAATTTTTGTCACGGATAATCTCTTCGGCCTTCAAAAAATCTCTTCCTTGATCAAAGGTGTAGGGAACGGTTTGGTTTATTATGGGTGTTAAGCGGAGATAAAAAAAAATAAACAGAATTAAAAAGAAGATGCCTAGTTTTAGCCACTTCATATTTTTTTAATTATATAATAATCTAAATATGTTTCTTTTGATTTTATATTTTTTGTTGATTCTTTTGCTTTCGATATATTCATATGCTTTAGTCGATCCCAATATTACTTTTTTTAACCACCCCCTCTGGACAAGTTTCCGAAATCTAATGGTTGAGTTTGGTTATAACCGAAGACAGGATTCATGGCTAGTTTATTTATCGATAATCGTTCTGCTTTTTTTCTTTCACTATTTTTTTGTTTCACGTTTCAAAAAACTTGCCCTTAATCCTTTTAAAATCGCCTTGTTTGTAGGGGGCATATTACTTTTTTCCTATCCGTTTTTATCGGCTGATTTTTTCAGCTATATTTTTTACGCGAGAATTACAACTTTGTACTTTAAAACGCCATATACCAACATACCGGGAGATTTTTATTTGGATCCTTGGTTGAGATTTACCCAGTGGACTGGCCACAACTCTCTTTATGGACCAATATTTTTTTTAGTATCCCTTGTCCCTTCTTTTCTTGGTTTTGCCAAACTGCTGCCGACTTTTTTACTGTTCAAACTGGTCAGCGTTTGTTTCTATCTTCTTGGTGTTTTTCTCCTGGGAAAACTTAATAAGAAATGGGCGATAATTTTTGCCACAAGCCCCCTAATATTAATTGAAGGTTTGGTCAATGGCCACAATGATTTAATTGGAATTTCTTTGGCAATAGTCGGGCTTTACTTTTTATTCAAGAAAAATAAAGTTTTGTCAGCATTATTTATAATTTTTTCTGTTGGCATTAAATATTTGACCTTGCCTTTCTTGTTAATTTTTGGCAATTTCAAAAATAACAAGTTATTTGTTTTTTTGTCTATCTTAGGTGTGATTGTTTATTGGACAATTAAGTCTGAAATTCAGCCTTGGTATTTTATTATGTTTTTTGGTCTTTTGCCGTTTTATGAAAATTTTATTTCAAGACTCAATATTTTTTTCTTCGGACTTCTTATGTCATATTATCCTTATGTCAGATTTGGTGGTTGGGGAAAAGTGCGCTTTTGGACTACTGATCAAAAAGTTATCTTCAAGCATAATATAATCATCGTATTTTTTTTGATCAATCTTGCCTACCTTTTTTTTATATATTTCTTCAAGACAAAAAAAGTAGTAAAAAAAATTTAGCGGTTTTCATTTATATAACTACAGTCGATATTTATTTTATCAATGTCTTTGACGTCGTAAACAAAGGCTAAAGTATCAACGTTATTTTCAGACCTAATTATTTTGGTGGCTTTTTTTATCCTGCCAATTTTTACCAGGTCTTCATTAGTGATATATAGTGTTTGCCAGTTGTTTTTTATCGTTTGGCAGTATATTTCTTCGATATTTCTTTCTGTAACGTGGAGATTGCCAAGGTTAATAATGTGAGTAAAACCGATAGAATCGGGCTGTTTGCGAATAGCTAATTTTTGGAATATCGTAGGATCAATTTTGTTTACGTAAGCATATAATATCGGGCTTTCAGTAATTGATCCTATATATATCGAGGTTTTTTTATTAAAACTGCCTAGATAGTTCATGAGTTTATGGACATAAGTGCTATAGGAAATTTCATATTTCTGGACGTGTACGGTTAAGAAATTAATCATAAAAAAAAGAGAAAATAGAATGAGCAAAGTTACTACCGCTACATAAATTATGTAATTGATATGTTTTTTTAGATACTTTTCCAAGTGACGGAAACCGTACATAATCAAAATTATTAAAAATGGCAATAGAGCAGAAAGACGAATTTTCTGGGGGTCTCCGACAAACAGCGATGGAAAAGGAGTAACGATCAAGCTCAAGACAAGAAATAATTCGTTTTTTGACAATCTTTTTTCAATAAATAGACTCCATAAATATATAAAGCCAAAAAAATAAAACGGTAAAGAAATGATTGGTAAAAGTCCGAAATGATCAACATTTATATATTTTTCATTTTTATCTCCGGTCATAAATAAGTAATTTGGAGAAAAAGTAGTTATATATCTATAAAAAAGACTACGGGAATTGAAGAGAATTTTATTAGCACTAGCATAACAAACAACCTTAGGCAAATAATGTGTACAGAAAGTTCTGTTCTCATTAATTTCCAAAACTGTCCCTAAATTGGCATTCAATCCTGCTTGTTTAAGGCGCGCCTGCCCTTGATTTGCAAAAGAAGATAGAAGAAGCGGGCTGATTGTCATAATAAAAGCAATTAGTAGAATTACCCCCTTTTTATTAATAAATTTATTCTTTCTCATATAAATAATGAGAAAAATTAGAACTATGAGAGGAGTAATTAGACGATAAGAAATGTAACTATACCAAGTCAATCCAAAAAAGAATCCCGCCAATATTGCTGGTAGTAGCTTATTTTTTTTACTGCTTATCAAAGACAGCAGAATTCCTATCATAAAAAATAATAAACCAAGATTTGATTCAAACGTGAACCGGCTCAAAATTATCGACCACTGACTAGTAGAAGCTATCAAGGCTCCAATAAAGCTCAATTCTATTGTAAATCCCAACCCCAATAATAGAAAAAAAATCGCCAAAACAATTAAGACACCGGCGATGACAGAAGGCAATCTAATAGAAAAATTATTTAATCCAAACAGCTTAATTGAAGGAACGGTGGCATAGACATAAGCCGGAAGTTTTTGATCGCCAAAGGCCTTAAATATTAAAGGAAAAGAAACTCCGTATTCGTCTTTGCCGGTTTTTAAAATAGAATAGGCGTTGTAACCGAAGCTAGCTTCATCCGGGAGCACTCCTGAAGGCAATTGACCCACCTTATAGAAACGCAAAAAGAAAGAAACGATAATAAGAATCAACAAATAAAATAAAGTTTTTTTGTTCAACATAGCGTCGGTTAAAATCCAAAAATATAATTTTTGACCAGATGAATCTTGGTTTTTAGGGGTGCGTATTTGAGGCCGAAAATGAGGCGGTTTTTTCGTTGATAGCGAAGGTGAAGGGGCGAGCCCGACCCGCCTGTTGACTGGGCGTTTTTATGATAGATGACGATTTTTGGATTATAAAATAGTTTAAAACCAGCTCTTTTTGCCCTCTCGCAATAATCAGAGTCCTCATAATAAAGAAAATATCTTTCATTCCAGAAACCGATTTTATTGACAATTCTTTTGTTAAAAAAAAGCATACAGCCGGTGATGAAATCAACCTCTTCAATTTTGTCATATTGACCTTGATCGACTTCGTCAACTCCTCGATGAATAGTGACAACATTTTTCCAATCATTGATTCCTCCGGCATACCACAGAATTCTACCGATGACCGATTTTTTATATTTTTTGTAATATTCGTATCCAGGAGCATAGTAAATCTTTCCTCCAAAGATGTCACTTTTTTTAAATGCTTTTTCTGACGCAGAGACAAAATTTTTGTCAAAAAAAATATCATTATTTATGGCGCAGAATTTGTTTATCTTATGTTCTAAAAAATATTTGACTCCGCAATTTATTCCAAAAGCATAGCCCCGGTTGGGTAAATCCTTTATGATTACTTTCATCGGATATCTGCTAACTTTGAAGTCTTCTTTTTTTGTAGATACATCGGCGATATATACCGTTACTTTTTTAGCATTTTTGACGGTAGAAAGGGAATCCAAAAATTCACGGGTGAGCTGATATTGATTATAATTGACGGTAACTAACCCAATCATAAATTGACCTAATTGATCTAATTTCTAATTAACCTAAAAAATATCCAATAACCCAATTGGGATTTAAGACATTGGCAATTATTTAGGTCAATTAGACCAATTAGAAATTAGAAATTTTAAAGTATTTTCTTAATAATTTTGTCTTTTAATGTTTTTTTCTTTTTCCAATGAAGGGTTTCTTTCAATCCCAATCGGAAAAATTCTGTCTCGTCTATTTTTTCAGTACTTTTGAATTTTTTCATCTCTAGATAATAGAAATAGACCAGAAAGTAATAGAATAACTGCAAAATTGAAAGAATAAATCCTTGAATTCCGTCTTTATAGCCTTCCGCCGCAAAATAACGACTGATAAACTCGTTTAGAGACTTTTTTACTACATCCGAGAATGTGTAAATTCTTTTTTCGTCGACGAGTTCTTTGGCTTCGTATTTGGCGTAGCGTTTTGCTTTTTCTAGATACTCGTCCAGGTCGCGATAGTTATGGTGGATAAGGGCAAATTCTTCTTTTGCTTCAATTTCAAAGCCTCGTCCCGTCACTTTTGGTTGACGATGAATTATTTTGGGCCAATTGACTTTATTTTTTTTAAATATTCTGATTTGGTAATCTGGCCACCAACGGCTATGCTTTATCCATCGGCCGAAAATAATATTTTTTCGAGGGATTCTAAAATAGTCATAAGTCAAAAGATGTGATTTAATGATCGTTTTGAGACCAGTGGTAACGATTTCATCAGGATCCAAGAAAAATAAATAATCGGACTGGACAAAGTCCTTGGTCTTATTTCGAATCAATTCAACATAAGGAACTTCTTGATTCAATTTAATGATTTTTACTTTTTTGTACTTTTTTAACACTTCAATTAATTGAAGTGAAATCCCAATGTCGACGATAACAATTTCATAAACTAGGTCGTAAACCGAGTCGATAACTTTCGACAAAAATGGAGGGTTGTTTTTAACTACGATTACGGCTGAAATGTTTTCCATAGATTCTTTACTTCACTAAAAAGATCAATCTTAAATAGAAATTTCAAAGTTAAAAGATAACTAATTATACCGCTGAAGATGCTAATAAGCAAAGATTGGAAGGGTGGAATTTTTAATTGAAAAATTAACAAGACTATTAATCCCATCAATATAGAAGATAAGAGAAACGGTAGAACATTTTCTATGAAAATGAAATTAATTGTTTTTTTAGCTGTAAAAACAACCAATACAAAAGAACAGGATAGTGCCACTAATGTAATTGGGAATCCGAAGCCGGCAAAGAAAAAAGTTAAAATCGGAACCAAAATCCAAGTAGCAGCAGTCCAACCGATCATGAAATAAAGACTAGTTTTTGTTTTACCTAAACCGTTTAAAAGATTAATAAATGGCGTCGAGTATGAAGAAAGCAAAGCTGATAGGCAAAAAAGATAGAAATAGGGGACGGCGGGTGACCATTTTGAATATTTTGGGATAAATTCGATCATTTTTTCCATAACTAGTGCTAATCCTAATGTTGCTGGGATGATAACGATTGATTGGTAATAGATAACTTTTTCAACGACATTTTTTAGTTTTTGAGTATCGGCTTGAAACCTTGAAAATAAAGGAAAAAGAACTCGGCTAAGCGAGTCCATGATTATTCTTATTGGTGACTCAGCCCATTTTTTTGCCCAGCCCAAAAAACCCAATACCTCAAAACCAAGAACTTTACCTAGATAAAGAGTCATGAAATCATCTTTGACAAGGGCTAAAAATGAAGACAATTGGAAAGGAACGCCAAAGGTTAGAAGTTTTTTTAGAGAACTAAGATCTATATTTATTGTCATTTTCCATGGCGAGAGATAGTAGATAATAATTAGACCTAAGATTGCCCGAAGAATCACAGCCGCTGTAAAACTATTTAAACCCCAACCCATTATGGCAAGAGTGATAACTGATAGATAAAAAACCGTATTTTCAACAATTTGAACAAGAACGATTCTCTGAAATTGAATCTTTCTCTCCAAGAAAATAGAGGGAATAGTCTTCAAAGATGATAGAAAGAAAGAGATCAAAAGAGCCCAATACAGATATTGTCCTTCGATGGGAAGCTTATAAAATACCATGACAATGGGAGTGATGAGCCAACCAATAATGATTATTGTTATTACTAGAATTTGTTGCACTGTAAATACTGTTGATATCTCTTTATCTTCAATTTCTTTTTTTTGAATCAGAGAGGCTGCTAAGCCTATGTCAGAAAAATAATTAAAAATTGCTATTAGAGAAAGAATGGTGAAATAAATGCCAAAGATTTTCGGAGTCAAGAGAATCGTCAGAACAAGATTAGCAATAAAGCCTAAGATGGCAGAGTATCCACTTTGAAAAAAAAGACTCAATGTCGAAATGATTGTTTTCTTTTTAAGGTCGTCCATGTTTTTTTTCAAGGACAGTCCCTCGTAGAGGGACTGTCCTTATAAACAACAAAATAAATGTTAATAGGCTTACTATATTTCCAATTTTTTCAATTCCAGTTTCTTTATTTTTATCAAATGGTTCAATTGACGCTTTGGCAAAAAACTCAAGAGGAATCGATTTTTTCTTTTCCAGACTTCGCCAATATTTATAATCGATAGTTTTCGGAAGGTATTCGGCGACTGCATAAGCAGCTTTTATTTCGATATACTCTCGTGAGAGAAACTTTTTTTCAAACTGATTTTTTGTTATTTCCTGCCCTTTGAAATATTTTCCGTTAACGATAAAAAGGACGATCAGTAAGACAGTTAGCAGTAAATTTTTGAAAGGGATTTTTATTTTGTCCAGAAAAAAAGTTGAAAAAAAAGTTATCCCCAAAAGAGGCGGACCGATTAATCGCCAAGGGAACTGAATAACTGATGATATTGGGGCAAAAATCTCCCAAATAAACTTGGATTGGTAAGTGGTAAGAAAAAGATGAATAAAGGTCATAATAAATAAAAACCAGAAAATAAAGATGTCGTCATATTTTGGTTTTCTTAATGATTTTAAGAACATTAAGACTCCTAATCCAAAAAGTATTAACTGAATTTTTCCTATCATGAATGACATTCCATCGTTTATACAACCGCTTGTTGATCCTCCAAATCCCCAACTTGACTGCCAGAGCTGATCTACGCATAGAAAATGGCCGCGGAAGTTAGTTAAAGTGGCAACTTCTTTAGCCCAAGTGTAATTCATTTCCATTAAAGCCGGTAACCAAAAATATGCCGAAAGCAGTAATCCAAACAGGATAGCTAATAAGCTTCGTTTTTTGTTTTTAATTATTAAAACAAATATTAAAATCAAAGGAATAGAAATAAGGGAAAGAATGTTATGAGACGTGAAAAGAAAAAAAAGCAACATGGAAGAAGCAAAAATATTTTTATTTAGCAAAAAAGACATTGCCAAAGGTAAGATCGCTAAGAACCAAGTTTCTGCTAGGTTGCCTCGGACGAAAATATTCAGCGGAAAGTAAAGAGATGTAATGTATAAGAAGCCTCCTAGGAAAGAAGGAAAAAAGCCAAAAAAATGTTTTAAGAAAAAATAACATCCAAAAAAGCCGAAGATCAAAGCCAAAAAAAATGACAGTTTTATTGAATCGATAATATCGAATCCGATGATATTAATAAAAGAGGTGATCCAATATGAAAAAGGAGCATAAAAGTTAAAAACAGGAAACCCCAATCCGAAATTCATGTCAGCGGCAACACGAGGAGGGATATGAAAACTTTTTAATTCTTTGACAAACTGTTGGATCCGTACCGGTTGGGTTGAGTCATGAAAAGTAAAGGTTGAAGAAGAAAACGGATTGAGGGACCGGCCAAGGAAAAAGATGATTGAGAGAAAACAAAGAATTAGAAAAAGTTTTTTCATTTATAATAATTATATCAACTCAATGAAAATAATGACTTTTCTTATTATTTTGGTAGCTGGTTTTTTATTTTTTTATAAGGTTGATGTCGGTTTTAGGATGTCGCCATATTATAACTACGATTCTGACTTTGGCCGAGACCTTTTAAAAATGACCGAGATTTTACACGGCAAGCAGACCTTAATCGGTCCTCAGCTTAGCTTTGCTGGATTAAGACTGGCGCCTTATCAATTTTATTTTTTCGCGCCGTTTCTGTGGCTAGGACGATTTGACTATCGATCCGTTGTCTTCGCTAACGCTGGTCTATTTGTGTTGGGATTTTTTTTGTTATTTTTTTTGTTACAAAAAAGAATCGGTCGTTTCTATTCATTTTTGTCTATTCTTTGGTTGATTTCGACTCCTTATATCATCTTGACAGCGAGATCACCGGGCAATGGTTTCTCATATGTGATTTTGTTATTGTTAGTCGTTTTTTTGCATTTCTTTTATAAGAGTTTTTCACTCAAACAGCACTTTTTATTTGGATTTATCGAAGGAATCATTATCAATTTTCATCCCTTAAGTTCGTTGATAGTAGTTCCATTACACCTATTGAAGTTAAAAAAAGCCAAAGATTTTTTTGTTTTTGCTTTTGGTTTGTTGATAACTTTTTTATCGGTGTTTATTTTCGACCTTCGTCACGATTTTGTCATTATTAATTTTTTTATTAACGGGGGTCAAAAGAATTTTTTTACAGTCTTAACTCAGTTTCTTAATTTCAGTTCTTTTTTAAAAGGCTATACTGCTGATTCTTATCAAGGAGCGATTCATTACTACTTTCCTTTTTTAGTATTTTTTCAAGTTGTCATCATATTTTTGAATAGAAAGTCGAGACTTCGTTTTTTGCTGCTAGCGTTTTTGTTAGGAGTAAATATCTTATTGTTCCCCTTTCGTTTTTATAATCAAGCAAGAAACTTAGGAGAAGTAGAAAGTAGATTTAACAAAATTATCTCTCAAGATTTCCTACAGAAGAAAGATTTGAACATCGTTTTGATAAATGACACTCCTATATCTAAAGTCGGCTATGAATATAGATTTTTGTTATCGAAAAACAACTACCAGATCGACGACGAATATTCTTATCATAATTCAAAGTATTTACTGATGATTTCTGAAATAGGTGATCTAAATTGGCAGAAAGAAAAAAGTTGGGAACTCGAGCAATTTGGTAACAAAAAACTTATAAAAAAAACCAATTCAGACAACTACTTTTATTATTTTTTTGAAAAAACCTATTGAAATGATTTTACAAAGATTTATTATCGTTTTTTTGTTATTGCTTTTTTTCCCGATAACCGCTTTATCCAAAGAAAAACCTCAAGTAATTTTTATCAATCAAGTCAGAGGAGAAGAGTGTTGTTCTGTCGGAAGCTTGGACAATCTAAAGATGCAGATTGAAGTTTTTGAGAAATACGAAATACCAAGTTTTTTTACATTGAGATACGATGCGTTAATCAATCAAGATTATATCGACTATCTCAAGGGAGTGACAACAAAATATCCAAAGATAATTAATCTGGGACTTTTTATCGAAATAACCCCCCTTTTGGCCAAAGATTCTGGTGTCAAATATAATGGCACGGTCGATCGCTGGTTTGAGGCACAGAATGTCTTTACGATTGGGTATCAAAAAGACGACAGAATAAAGATCGTTGACCATTTATTTAAAACTTTCAAGGGTAAATTTGGCTATTATCCTCGTCTGACGTCGTCGTGGATGATTGATACTGATTCTCTAAACTACCTCCACAGTAAATATGACACCGTTGCTCATCAAATCACACGAGAACAGTGGGGAGTAGATAGCTATACTCTCTACGGTGGCCCGCCGCATTATCCTTATCCTGCATCTTTCAAATGGGCTTTTATACCAGATTTTAGTCAAAAAGATCCTTTATTGATACTTCGCCAGACCGTGACCGATCCTCTTTATAATTACGGAGAGACAGAAAAATCATACACTTCCCAACCCAACGATTATCTCAACGCCGGGCTTGACCTTAGATATTTTAAAGATCTTATCAACCAGGCGCTTTTTGAGCAAAAAACCCCTGGGTTTGCCCTTCTAGGTTTAGAAAATGCCAATGAAATTAAATACCAAGAGGAATATCTAAAACAAATAGAATACGTCAATGAAATAAAAAGCAGAGTTTTTTTTCCCAACCTAAAAGAGCTTTCTGATTTCTGGTCAAAACAAAAGATAACCTACTATCAGGGTAAAGATTTAATAAATAATACTAATAACGAAGCTGAATTTATTACAACTCCAGACAACCGGGTGAGACAGAGAAAATATTTAGGTAAGGTTTACACGACTGATTACCGGTATTTTCATTCCGGTTTGGTCGACCCGTACAACGATTATGTAGCAAAAAAACACGGATATTGGGTCGTTCCTTACGTTTTGGATTTTTCCCATACTTATAAAAAAGAATCAATTTTTCCGGAAACAAAGAATGACCTTGTTATTGATAAACAACCTGACTTTAAAATAAATAAAATTGATGCGAAACAATTTAATAAGACAAGATTGAGAAACTATCCTTACTTTTTGCCAGAAGCGATCGAAAGAGAAATCTACAGAAAGAAGAGCGAAGTTAAAGTGTCAATAGACAAGACTATTGAAATAGAGCTTTTCGCCCGGGACGTATATGGTTATCCAGTCAATATTTCTTCCCCGGTAGAGATCAAAACCGATCCTTTTACAGAAGAAATCGATTATTTTCCTGATTCGGCCAAACACATTTTTATCTTGCCAAATAAAAAGCAAGATTTTCAAGAAATAATCTTGGTTTCCAATAAAAAAATAATAAAAAAAATCTGGCTTTTTCCCAAACTCTTTCCATTCTTAAAGATAATTTGGTAATTGTCAATTAGGAAGAAGTATGTCAAAAGAATTAACGATGTAGGCGTCTTTTGGTATTGTTTTGTCCTCAAAACCGTAGATTGCCTTTAGGCTAGACCCGGGAAAGTAAAAGTCGATGAAATTTTGATCTCCCAGAGTCACTTTCAGCTTTTCCGACCCTCCCCACGGGATAGGAACGATTTTGGTTTTATCGATAAAGTAGATATATTTGTATTTGGCAATTTCTTTTTTATGAGTCTCAAGATATTTTTTGGCATTTTTAGTGAAGCGAGATTCAAGTAAGAACGTACTTGATGATTCATGAATGGAAATTCCTAATATTTGCAAAACTATATATAAACTTATTAATATAAAACCGAATAACCGAAAGATTTTACCCGCTTTAATTAAATAAAGTATTAAGAAACTTTGAATTAAAACGACAAAAATTAAAGGTATAGTTAGTCTTACCATCCAGCGGTGCTCGAAAAAGAGTATAGGACCCAGGAAAATAAAAAATCCGACCAATCCGACCAATAAGTACCAATTAACCAATTCAAATAATTTCTTTTTATTTTTTAATAGATAGTAACTAATACTGATAATAAATAATAGGTAATAACTGATTAATAATAAATAATAGATTTTAATTTCCGGAAAGTTTTTAAACATCTTCCAGAACTCGGCGATTGGTGGTTTAAAAATACTGGTGAAATAGAGAGAAGTGAAATTCGGCACACCAAGGCTCCATAAAAAATACCAAATCAGATTATTAATGGCTAATCTTGGATTGAAGCTGATTTTATAATTATCCAAAGCAGTGACATATTTCAAACTATATTGATAAATTAAAGTGAATATTAACCCTAAGATTAGATAAGGTGTCATTCTGGCAAGCGACCGAAGGGAGCGCGTCCAGAATCTAACAACGATTCTGGAGTCGTCGCTTCTCTCCTCCCCAGAATGACGGATTAGCAAGAAGACAATTAAAAAAGGAACAAACAGAACAGCTGTTTCTTTAGACAAAAGAGCCAGAACAAAAAAGATAATTGACAATAATTTTTTTCCTTTGAGAAAGTTAAAAAAAGTCAGAGAGAGAAAAGTAAATAAAAAAACTTCCTGCATCGTCCCTAAATAATAAAGTTGAAAGACGTGGGTGAAATTAATGGCAAAAAAGCCGGTCGCGAGATAGGAAAGAAATTTGTCATCGCTCAAGTGAAAAATTATTTTAAAAAGATAATAGACGCCGATAAAATAAACAAGAAAACCTACTAAATGAGCAACAAAAATATTGTCGTTAAATAAATGAATCAAAAAGTAAAATACTTCTGTTGAGATTGGTTTATAAGAATATTGTCTGACAGGGGAGAAGAAATTAATAAATTGGTGGAAAGAATTGATTCGGGCAATTTTCAAAAAAAAGAAATCATCGTTGAAGAAATAAGTAGTAAAAGCATTCCTAAAAAGGAAAGCAGTTAAGGCAAAAAGAAAAACAAAAAACATATTATTTTTTATTGGTCAGTTCGAAAAAGTGGAAATCTGATTGATAGCCTGGTTTGTCGATTTTTTTTATTAACTTGATCGGCCAGAATTCAGGAAATTGATCCCGATGAGAGAAAAAAACAAAGACATAATTATCTTTTAGGAGCGGTTGATTTTCGTATAACTGTTTTTCATCCATGGGCCAATAGCCTTTGAGGGTAATTTTATCTTCCGGGCGGAGAAAAACATCAAGGACGTCGTAGGCCATGCCAAAGTTACCTTCAGCAAGGATAATAACAGGTTTTTCCTTAGATTTTTCTCTGGCAAATTCCATGGTTTCTTTGATTCCCCAGCCAGCCGGCCAGCCTTCGATGTATTGGCCGCGGTCAACAGCCGGAAAAGGAATGTATCGATAACCAAAAAGAATAGTCAAGTCAAAGAAAGCAACCGACAGAAAAATTAAGACAAATAAAAATATTAGGAGATTGCGATTCGCCTTCGCCAAGGCTTCGGCGAGCAAGTAAGAAGAAAGAAGCAGAAGAATCGAGGCGAAAAAAATCAAGTAACGTGGGAAAAGTACCTTGGTAAAAAAGACAATCGCCACAAATGGCAAGATAATCCAGAGCAAAAAATAAAGCCCTAGTTTTTTGTTTTCAACGATGAGTTTCATTAGCCCAATTAGCCCAATTAGTCCCAAGGCAAATCCCATCTCCCAGAGTATGTAGAGCGGCGTGTATCTCAAGTTATTCCAGAAGTATTGAAAAGGAGTTTTTAAGAATTCGTCAAAACTCATAACAAAGGTAAGATTTTTTTGGCTGACGTAGTGGAAAAAAGGAGAGAGTCGCTGGACATTATAAAGGACAAGAGCGATAACGATTGAGAAACCCAAGAGAGAATAAAAATTGACAGTTTCTGTAAATAATTTTTTAAGATTTTTTTGAAAAATTAGGAGCGGAGAAAGCACTCCTAACATTAAGAATATTCTCACAGAAGACTTGGCTAGTAAAAAAAATCCTCCGATCAATCCCAGGATTAAGCTCGTCGACAAACGCCTTTCTTTAACTAAGTAAATCAAAAATAAGAATATCCAGATAAATCCGGCATTGACCCAAGAGTCGACCAGAGCCATCCGCTCGTAAAAAAGGAAAAAAGGAGTAAAGACATAAAGAAAAGAGCCTGTTATAGCTGAAGTTTTCCCGAAAAGGTAAAAAGACAAAACAAAAAAACCGACCAGACTTAAAAATCCGCCGACCACGCCAAACAGCCGGCCGGCAAAAAGGAGATTGTTGGGGAACAGTTTAAGAAAAGGAATGGTACCCCAAGTTTGAAGAGGTTGTTTGCCATCGGTCAAAGAAATGAACCGCCAGGAGGCGTCGTGCCAGGCCACTTTTGCCCAGCGGATATAAATTCCCTCATCGGAAAAAATCGGGAATTGGTCAAGGTTTATTAATCGGGTAAGGAAAAATAAACTGGCTATAAGAATAATCAATAAAACATCCTTGCGGGTAAAAGTTTTTTTCAGGAAATCAAGGATTTTAAAGATGTCAAACATAGTTAAAGGTCGAATTCATATATTTTAACACCATAATCCAGGGGTTTCATGTCGATTAGCTTGCCGATTGAAGTCGTCGCCGGCGGGCGGTCGCAAATGGCGTCTTCACAAAGATAATAACCAGTTTTAATCTTAGGGTCACAACGGTAGATAATCTGTTGGCAATAGTCATAAACTGGTTTATTTTTTACAAGAGACATCATGTACCTGTATTTACTTTCAATAAAATTCTGGGGAAAGATATTGTAAGCGAGACAATAATCTTTTTTAGTGGTGACTTTTTTTATAGATTCCCTGATCCAAATGAAAGTTTTATCATAAGGGCCAAAAGCAGGAGATTTAATAATATCTATTAATATTAAGATGAAAAATAGTAAAGCAGTTATTTTTTCGCCTAAGAGATTTTTTGAGATCAAAACAAAATAAATGATTACGATCGGGATTAAAAATAAAAGGTAAAAATCTATTAATGAGTTTTTATAAAAATAAAGCATGAGAAACGAGAAGAGCAAGAAAAAATTCAGAAGTTTGCAGGGTAGGGAACAAAAATTTTTGTTCCTTACAATAAAGAATTTGAAAGCAAAAGAAATCAACGATATAAATAAAACCAATAGTCCAAAATAACCTAATATTTGACTTTTAAAAAACATCACCCTGGCTAAAAATAAAGAAAAGTCTTTGACAATAAATTTAACAAAGAAAGGGATACCGAACAGTTTGAGTTTAGTGATTGACTGGGAAGAGATCAAAAAATTAATAATCCCAAGAGTATTTTTAAAGTTATTTTGTAACTCATAAATTATGAAGGGCGAAACAAGAACGAGGTTTATTATTAAAAATTTTGAAATCCTTTTTAAATTCAATTTCTTGGCAAAAAGAACCGTGAGAAAGTAAAAAATAAAAATAACAAGTCCTTGATAATGAAGTTGAAAAGCTAGGTTACTCGTGATTGCTCCAAAATAAAAGCTTTTTTCGTCTTTGTCGTAGAGAAATTTATAAAGGAAGTAAAAAGATAGAATTACAAATAAAGGGATGGGATTGGGATTCCAGGCAAAGCGAGAATACTCTATTGATAGTGGAGAAACTGCGTATAAACTTGCGGTCAAAAAAGCGAGTTTTTCGTCAAAAAGTTTTTTCGCAAAAAGATAGATAACGACTGTCGTCAGCGATCCGAGGATAGCCGTAAGTGCCGCCGGCGCCAGTGGTGACTTGGAAAAGGTATAAGCAAGACTCATCAAATAGTACCAGAAGGGAGGAAGAAAAAAATTACCCACAGAAGCCTTGGGCCCAAGAAGAATTAGTTTTCCCTGTTCAAAATATTCTTTTATGTAAAAAAGGTCTCTAACCTGATCCTGATGGTATGAGATGTAATGAGGCAGGCGGAAAAGTCTTAGAAATAAGGAAATAAAAAAAAGCCAAAATAAAATTTTAGTCAATTTTTTCATAGACGTTTTTCATTTTAATAGCTTTTTCCAATGGATATTTTATTTCAAAAGAACTTTCGAAGACTTTGGCTTGGTATTTAAAATAAGTGCGAAGTTCATAGAAAGAAGACATTGTTATTATAAAAAATAAAAAATTAAAAAATAAAGTTTTTTTACCTATTTTATTTATCGCAACGCCGACAAAATATACTACAGAAGGAATCGCGGTAAAAGTACGAAGCATATTAGGATTTTCCCAGGGATAAGTCATTAAAGTTGGAATGATAGAAAATAAAAGATAAAAGATAGAAAAAATATTATAAGGATTTTTCCAATTCTTAATTGAAATCATTAAACCAAGAACAAACAAAATTCCTAAAATGGGGTTTAAAGCAGGCTTACCGGGATAATTATGGCGGCCGTTCAAGTCTCCCTTGGTAAAAAACATAAGCGTTGTAGAGGAAACGTTCTGCCAGAGTCCGCTGACCTTTTCATTAACAGTCATTTTAGAATTTTTCAAAAAAAATTGCTGGTCGACCCGGGATTCTTTATGAGTCATCAAATAAGAAGTGAGAGGAATGATTGTAATAATGAAGGAAATTAAGAATAAAAATAATTGTTTTCGTAGGGACAGGACACTGTCCTGTCCGTACTTTTTAAAAATCAAAAACCCTAAAGGTAAAAGAAAGAAAATTCTTCCTGGAGTATAAGAATTGAAAGCGAGTCCGGCGAATATTCCCGACAATATCAAGGATAGACCCTCTAGACGAGGGTCTGTCCTTATAAAAACTGTTCTTATAAAAAAATAAATAGAAGTTAACTCTAAAAATAAAAGAAACGTCGGTTCGAAAGCAAAGCGGGAAAAGTTAAGGAACCATCTTAATGTTAAGAAAATAAAAGTTAATAAAAAGGGCATTATGTCATTCCGTAAGATTCCTCGACTCTCCGCGGACTGGCGGATCGCTCGGAATGACAGATGGGCGACTAAATAAAACATTATTACACTAAGCACGCCAAAAATCGCCGCAGGTAGTCGAAGGGCAAAAGTATTTATTCCAAATAACTTCAATGACCACAACAAGATATAAAAATATAAAGTAGAATGGCCGGTCGCCAACGATGAGTAGGGAGTATAAGATTTTCCGTCCAAAGATAAAGCTAATTTAGTAAATTCTATCTCATCAAAGGCGAGGTATTTCGGGATGTTCGTAAATTTGTAAAAAACTAAAAAAAAAGAGAGGATTAATAAAAAAAAGGGGGTCATTCTGGCAAGACGTTTTGCTTTATCTTTTATCATATTTACCAAGTACTGCAAAGAGTTTAATCTTAAAAATATCTTTTAATGATTCAACCGCGTCCTTTATGAAGTTGACGTTTTTAGTCTCGACGTGTCGCCATTGAACCGGTATTTCTTTTATGTCATATTTTAGTTTGGAGGCAAGAAAAAGAAATTCCATATCAAAACCAGCTGAAACAGAAGAACCTTTTGCTTTTCTGTTATTGTGGAAAACCAATAGCTTGTCAATAATTTTTAAAGCCGCTTCTTTTTCAAAAATCTTGAACCCGCACTGAGTATCTCTGATTTTAGGAAGACCAATGATAAAATTCCTAATTATTATTGCACCAAAAGCCATAATTTTGCGAAGTATTGGAGCTCCTTGACGATAACTACTTCTTGAGCCGATGACGATTTGATAATTGTTCGTTTCTTTAATCAATTTATCGGCCTCTTCAATTGGTGTTGCTAGGTCGATATCAGAAAACATCACCCAATCGCCTTTAACATTTTTTATACCAGTAAGGATTGCAAAAGCCTTGCCTTGATGAGAATTAAGCGCTAATTTAAATTTGGGAAAAATTTTCAAATATTTATTTTTAATGATAGATTTTGAGTTGTCGCTGGAACCGTCGTCGACAATAATCACTTCTAAAAACCGGTCGTCTCTCGCGGTAAAATTTCCTATCTTATCGAGGACGCCTTTTTGGATATTGGCTTCTTCGTTGTAACAAGGAATAATAAGAGAAATTCTCATATTTAAGTTAAAAGTCAAGAGTCAAGATTCAAAAGTTAAAGTAAAAAGTCAAAAGTATTTGATAAAACTTTTTAATTTTAACTTGTATTTTTGACTTTTGATTTTTGAATTTTGACTTATCTTATAAGTTTATATATTCTAACACCTTCAATATTCCACTCACTAACAATTTTATTCGGCGCAAAATATGCTATATCCCACTGCGGATTGCCAATTATAGGGCTGCATCTTTTCTCGCAGACAAGAAATAGTTCATCTGCTTTTTCCAAAGAATCTTTCTCAATCGATCTTTTTTTCCAAAGCTCGAGAAAATATCTATAGGTGGAATCAGAGTATTTTTCCGGAAGAGCGGTCACGGTAAACTTTTCTTTATCTATGTTGTCATATATTTTTTTTGCGATTTTATGCGCTAATTGTATTTGGTTGTTTGAAGGGTTATGGAAATAAGGATATTTTTGAAAATTAAGAAAAATCAGACCAAAGACGAATAACATTGTTAGAATTTTCCCAAAAATAGAATCGAAGGTAAAACTAAGAAAATAAGCGACGACGATGTAATATAAGGGATAGAGAACACCGAAATAATGAGGATGTTTTTGACCGCTGTAAAATGACATAAAAAAAATTGTCGTAAGAAAAAAAAGCAAAAAAATCTTTATATTTGATTTTTGTTTTATAAGGGTAAGATAAGCAACGACTAAAAAGAATACTAGAACGTAAACCAAAAATTTATTTAAGTCGATGTGGAATGAATAAAAATTTAGATAGTAGAAGGAATCAAATAGGCTATTAATTTTCGTCATTAAATTTGTTCCCGACTGTTGAAAAAGCTTCAGAAAATTATTTGTGTTGAGGAATTGGTGACGGAGATCGAAGATGATTAAAGGAGAAGAGAAGAATAAGAAATTAAGAATTAAGAATGAAGAATTAAGAATTAATTTTTTAGTTTGTTTAATGTTTTTAACAAAATATCCTATATAAATAATAAAGGCGGCTGGCAAAATAAATAGTGCTAAATAGTGAAGTTGAACAGAGAAAGAAAGGAAAGCTCCGGTTAAAGCGAAAAAATACCAGCGATTTGTTTTTATGCTTTTAATCACAAAGTAGATTGTCAACAAAGTAAATAACGGTAAGAGATTTGGGTTCCAGGAAAAACGAGAGAGTTCAATCAAGACGGATGAAAAACTCAAAAAAACAGTCGAGATTAAAGCAGTTTTTTTATCAACAAGTTCTTTGACAATAAAGTAGTTAATTAGTAAATACAAGGAAGAAAACAATACCACTCCAACAACAGGGCCAATCGGATTGAATTTAAAAAACAATAACCAAGGGGCAATAAAATAGTAATAAAAAGGTCCCAGATAGACTTGACCGATCGAAGTCGGGGCGCCGATCGCAGGAAAATGTTCTAAGGTGACGATTCTTTTCAAGATTATCGCGTCTCTTCCTTGGTCACCCAAAAAAGTAGTAAAACCCGACAACTTATAAAATCTAAGAAAAACACCTATTATCAACGTCGTCACTAAGAGCCAATTATTTGCTAAAATATTGAGTATGCGGCGCATATATCCTTATGTAATTTTAACACTTCTTACTCTAATATCTACTTTCATCCTTTGGTCACGGTTAAACATGATGACCGTTTATCAGCATTATGACGGACCTTGGTATGTAGTCGTTGCCAAGACATTTTACGACCCAAAGCAGATCCAAAATCTGAAGTTAGAGGCGACTCTACCGGAAAAGTATTTTGCCGCGCACCTGCCAGGATATCCGATTCTTATTAAACTCATGAGTCTAATAAGACCAATTGGAAACTTGCCATATCTTAAGTCTATGGTAGTCGTTAACCTCTTGGCGACGGTCGGGCTGGCGATATTTTTTTACTGGTTATTGAACAAATTCAAACTGACTAAAAATCCCCTACTATTAGTCAGCGTATTTTTATTTCTTCCGAGATTTTTGGTTATTAGGTCTATCGGTGCGCCTGAGAGTTTATTTATTTTATTAATGCTCTTATCTTTATATTTTTTTGAAAAAAGTAGTTTTTGGTTGGCCGGTTTATTCGGCGGTCTAGCAACAATAACTAAAACTCCTGGGATTCTTTTGTTTGGAGCATATGGATTGGTTTTTATCGAAAGATGGTTTAGAGAAAGGCGAATCGAAGGGCGATGGTTATGGATAATGCTAATACCGTTAGGATTGCTGGGGGTGTTTGGGTTATTTGGGAAGCAGTATGGTGACTTTTTGGCGTATTTTCATTCAGGTGACAATATCCACCTGGTTTATCCGTTTTCTGTCTTTGAATTTAGAAAACCCTGGGTTGGTACGGCTTGGCTTGAAGATGTATTTTTCTATTTTTTCTTATACGGGTTTACAGTCTTGAGTTTGAAAAATAATAAACATCGGAGTTTATTTTATTTTTCTTTAGTATTTTTCACGGCGACAGTTTTTGTTCAACACAGGGATATTTCTCGTTACTCTCTACCTTTATGGTCGATGGCACTGATAGCTTTTGAGAAATTTTTTACTTCAAAAAAATTTTTAATTATTTTTTTGATACTTTTGCCGGCAATCTATTTATACGCTTGGAATTTTTTGGGCTATAATATTATGCCGATTGGCGATTGGAGGCCGTTTTTATGACAAATTTCGTTAAAAAAAGATGGTATTTAATTTTAGGAATAATAGTTGTTTTATTCTTCGTATTTTCTAATAATCAACAGTCGCAAAAAACAAAAGAGAAAACACAAAAAACCTATAAAGTAAAAAAAGAAACTTTAAAAGAAACTCTTTCCTTATCAGGAGAGATTGACGCTGAAGAAAAAGCGACCCTGAAATTTCAGACTTCGGGTATGTTGGTGTGGATAGGGGTCAAAGAAGGGGATGATGTAAAAAAGTACCAAACGATTGCCACCTTAGATCAGCGAGATTTAAAAAATCGCCTGACAAAATATCTTAATACCTATGCAAAACAAAGAAATACCTTTGAAGAAACAAAAGACGATAATTGGAATCAGCAATACGCTTTGAGTGAAGTTCTAAGGAATGAAGCTAAACGAGTCTTGGAAAACAACCAATATGATTTGAATAACGCAGTTTTGGACGTCGAATATCAAAATTTGACCGTCGAGTATGCAAATTTGTGGACTCCGATTGATGGTATCGTTACTAAAGTTTCTACTCCGTATTCAGGAGTGAACATTACGCCGGCCGGGGCAGAATTCGAGGTCGTTAACCCAAAAACGATCTACCTTTCCGTGATCGCAGAACAGTCTGACGTCGTTTTGTTAAAGAAAGGGATGGAAGGGCAAATAGTTTTTGACGCCTACCCGGAAAAAACATATACCGGTATCGTTGATTATATTTCCTTTGCGCCAAAAACAGGCGAAACAGGAACAGTTTATCAAGTCAAACTTCTTCTTGATAAGGACGCTCAAGAAATGCCTTTAAAGCTAGCGATGACTGGCGACGTTGAGTTTGTTTTAAGCGAAAAAAGAAATGTATTAGCAGTTCCTATTCAATCAGTTAAGAAAGATCTTAAAGGAGATTATGTGACAAGGATAAAAAACAATAAGAAGGAAAAAGTCTATGTAAAAAGGGGAGATGAGTATGGTAGTAAGGTTGAAATTAAAAATGGATTAGAGGTAGGAGACATTGTTTATGATTAAATTGGTTAATGTCTCAAAAGAATACATTATCGATAGCGAATATACTTTTTACGCTTTAAAAAAAGCTAATGTTGAAATAAAAGAAAAGGAATTCGTTTCCATCATGGGTCCATCGGGAAGTGGTAAATCTACTTTAATGCACATTATTGGTTTGCTTGATAAACCAACAACAGGAAAAGTATTTATCCTGGAAAGAGAAATTTCAAAAATTACCGACGATCAACTTTCCACCCTTCGCAATGAGTTTGTTGGTTTTGTTTTCCAGCAGTTTAATCTAATAAATAAACTGACTGTTTTGGAAAATGTTATGTTACCAACTATTTACTGTCGGAAGGAATTAGATTTTGATCCGACTGACCGTGCTGTTGAAATATTAGAAAACTTTGGTCTCAAAGGTAAAATGAATTCATATCCAAATAAACTCTCTGGGGGTCAACAACAACGGGTGGCAATCGCTAGAGCTTTAATGATGAAGCCAAAGTTGATTCTGGCTGACGAGCCAACGGGAAACTTGGACAGCAAAACCGGCCATGAAATTATGATGCTTTTGGAGAAACTAAACAAAGAAGAAAAAATTACTATTGTTCTTGTGACTCATGAGACTGACATTGCTGCTTATGCAAAAAGGGTCATAAAAATTAGAGATGGTGAAATCGTATGAAAAATATCATTTTTATTTTTAAATCAGCCATTGATGACTTTTCAAGAAACAAATTAAGAACCTTTTTGACATCTCTTGGAATTTTAATTGGTGTTTTTGCCGTCGTTGTTTTAATCGCTTTGGGTTTAGGTTTGAAGAAATACATCTCCGACCAGTTCGAAGCAATGGGTAAAAACACGATATTTCTTGTTCCGGGTAGAATTTTATCGGGCGGTGGATTCAGCGGGAGTGCTTCGTCATTTACCGGTTCGTTTGACAATCGGGACATAGAGATTTTAAAAAGAATAGATAACGTTGTAAGCGTTGGGCCTCTGACTTTAAAGTCGATCAAGGTCAACGGCTTGATCAAAGAAGACTTTGCCGACATCATGTTTTCTTCAGAGGTGTTGCCCGACATCATGGGCTTTGAGATAGAAACAGGAAGATTCTTTGATAAGACCGATGTCACCAAAAGAGCAAAAGTTGTTTTTATTGGAAACAAAATCGCCACAGATTATTACGGATCGGCTGAAAACGCCATCGGACAAAAAGTGACAGTCAATAACGTCAAATTTATGATCATCGGCGTGACGAAAAGCAAAGGCGGCGGAGGTATGGGTGGACCAGACTATGATAGTTATCTTTATGGACCCTATACAACAGGGTATATTTTCAATCCGGATAAGAAATTTTTTAGGTTGATGGTGAAGACTACGAATGAAAATTATGTTGCCCAGGTAAAAGAAGATATAAAAAAGGAATTTCTAAAAAGGTACGAGGAAGAAGAGTTCAGTGTTGTTGAGCCGACAGAACTATTGTCAGCAATAACGTCAATTTTTTCCGTACTGAATCTTATTTTGGTGGCGATTGCGGCAATTTCGCTCCTTGTTGGTGGAATCGGGATTATGAATATTATGTATGTGACGGTTTCCGACCGGATCAAAGAAATCGGCATCAGACGGGCGATTGGAGCCAGAAAGTCAGATATTCTCTCCCAATTCTTAGCCGAGGCAGTGCTTTTGTCATCAATCGGTGGGATATTGGGAATCGCTCTTGCCTATTTTGGAGTATTTTTCGCTCAAAAATTCTTCCCGGCCTATATCGATCTACTTACCGTTGCTATTGCTTTAGGTGTTTCCTCGGCAATCGGGATTACTTTTGGTGTTTTCCCAGCCCGTAAAGCTGCTAATTTAGAGCCAGTTGAGGCGATTAGATATGAATGATTAGTAAAGGAAAGGGAGTATTCAAGAATTTTAAAAATAAGTCGATTGTCTCTCTATGATCAAAGGCAAACTGTTCTTTAGCTGGTAAATTATTTAGGTCGAACCATTTAATTTCTGTGCTTTCCCAGTCTTCTTTACCAATTGTTTCTTGAGCTTCAACAATAAAAGCAAAGTCGACATTTTGTCTATCTTCTTGGGCGCGGTAAGGAGAGTCATTTACACGAAATAGAGAGATTATTTTTCCAGAATATCCTGATTCTTCTTTAATTTCTCTTAAAACTGCCTGTTCGGTTGTTTCGTCTCGCCCAAGAAATCCACCAAGTAAATTGTATTTACCTCCGTTGCTAATTTTCATAGATCTTTTTCCAAGAAGAATTTTAGTTTTTTCTTTGTTAATAACTATGGCACCAATCGTTATATGTCTAAGCAATGCTTTATTTCCATTCTCAAAAGTGCAGTTGATCATAATTAATTATACAGTTTCTTGACACTTAGGACAAAAAAACGAACTTCGGCCGTGATGCTTAATTCGTTTAATGATCGTTTTGCATCTTCGACAAGGTTCTTCTTCTCGTTGATAAACTAAAAAATGTCTTTGGTGTTTGCCTCTTGATCCGTCAGGTAGTATAAATGCTTCGTCGGCGCCGGACGAACCTTGGTCATTAATACCAGTTTTTATTTCTTTAATTATTGCATTATATAGGTTTTTAATTTCCTTTTTTGTTAATGAGTTTGCCGGTCGCAAAGGATGGACTTTAGCTAAAAAAAGCGAGTCGTTGGCGTAGATGTTTCCGATTCCGGTTATTAAATCTTGATCCATTAATAAGATCTTTATGGGTTTTTTAGTTTTGCGGGTTAACCCTTCGACTATGTTCAGGGTAAACTTATCTGATAAGACATCGATACCTTTAGGAACTAAAGGTTTATTAGATACTTTTATCCAACCGAACTTTCGAAGATCATTAAAAAATAATCCACTTCTATCCTTAAACTTGATTATTACTCTTGTTGTATTGGCAGGCATTTTGTTTCCTTTCGTGAAGGGGATTTTGTTTCTGAAAACAGCCTTATCAACATTTTTGGAATAAAGCATTTGGCCAGAAAGTTTGAAATGAATGTTTAAATAACTGTTATTTTGTTTACGTGTTAACGGGTTAACGAGTTGGAGAACTAGAACTTTTCCGAAACGTTGAATATCAATAATTTTTCTTCCTATAACTTCTTTTTTGTTTCCGATGAAGTTTTTTGGAGATAGAATCTCGACGTCAGAAATAATTTTTCCAACGGTATTCGGTTCAAGGTCTCTTTTGATGGTTTCAACCTCTGGAAGTTCTGGCATAAGGGACTGTCCTTTTAGGTTCTGTCCTTAAAAGGACAGAACCTTTAATAAATGAAAGGATTTTCTTTTTGAAATTATCCTCGCTGAATTTTTCAGCTGTTTTTCTGGCTTGGTTTTTCATTTCGATCAGCTGTTCTTTATTCAACTTTTCAAACTCTTCAATCTTTTTTATGAGACTTGATGGGTCTAATTGGTCAAATAGGAATCCGTTGACCCCGTCTTTGACATATTCTGGTATTCCGCCTGAATTATAGGTAATAACGGGCAGTCCGTAACCCATGGCTTCAACAACAGCGATGCCAAACTCTTCGTCCTTTGATGCAAAAAGGAAAGCCCGCGTGTTTAAGAAAAGTTTTTTGAAATCGCTGTCAGAAATATTTCCTAAAAATTCAACCGATGGTCCGGAAATTGATTTTAAATATTCTTCATCTCGACCGGCTCCGATTATTTTCAAGTTAAATTTCATTTTGTTGGCGGCTTTGATGAGGATATCGATGTGTTTGGCTTTGGCAAGTCTTGAAACAGTAACGTAATAGTTATTAACTTGATTTAGTTTTTTGTTAAAGAAACTTTTTGGAATGTTTACAGGAGGATAGATGACTGTTGAGTCCCGACGATAGAATTTTTCGATTCTTTTCCTTGTTTCTTCGGAATTGGCGATTAAATAATTTGGGCGTTGGCTTGATTGAAAATCCCAAATGCGCAAGAAGTGATTAACAATATAAGCGTAGATTTTTATTGGCCAATATTTTTTCCATTCGATAGCTGTCTCATAACCGTAAAGATAACGAGGAGGGTGATGAATGTATGAGATATGGATTGTTGGTTTCTTCGTTTTTATCCCTTTTGACATCCAACTGCCTGAAGAGGAGATTACTAGATCGTATTTTGAAAAATCAAAGCTTTCCCAGATTAAAGGAGTCAAAAATCTAAAAGGGGAATAGAAGCGATTAACAATTGGTATTTTTCCAAACCAAGAAACGAAGATCTGCCATTCTTTAATTAAATTCTTATGTGAACCCAAAGAGTTTAAATCAAAAGTCGTCGTATAAACATCTGCTTTGGGAAAGATTTTTTTCAAAGCGACTAGGACTCGTTCAGCTCCTCCAAATTCTCTAAGTTGATCGTGTACTAAAGCGACTCGCATAAGAGTTTATAAAGTTTATAAAGATTGAATCAATTATAATTTATTGATGAGCTTTATTCACGTTGTTATATTAGGATTAGTTGAAGGAATTACAGAGTTTCTGCCGATTTCGTCGACCGCCCATCTTATCATTACTTCGCGTCTTCTAAATATCCCTCAGACAGAGTTTCAGAAGTTTTTTGAAGTATTTATTCAGTCAGGAGCCATCCTAGCAGTAGTTTTCTTATATATACAATACATAATAAAAAATCCTAAGGTGATTAAAAATATAATAATTTCTTTTATCCCAACGGCCGTAGTCGGCTTTCTCTTGCACAAGGTCATTAAAAACTATTTTTTTGATTCACTTCGATTAATCGAAGTGACCATGTTTAGCGTTGGAGTTTTATTTATTGTTTTTGAATTATTGGTTAAAAACAAAAAAATAAATCTAAAGAAATCTATTAATCAATTAAGCGTCCGGCACGCTATCGCTGTTGGAATAGTGCAGTCACTAGCGGTTGTCCCGGGAGTCTCAAGAGCCGGCGCCGTGATGTTGGGAATGATGGGGATGGGTTATAAACGTGAAGAATCGGCGACTTATTCGTTTTTGTTGGCAATGCCAACCATTTTCGCGGCGAGCGCCTTTGATCTTTATCAATCAAAACAACTGTTGTTTTCAAATTTGAGCAACATTTGGTTTTTGGTTTTTGGATTTTTGATTTCCTTTGTCTTTGCTTACATCTCGATTAAATGGTTGATAAACTATCTGAAAAAAAATACCTTGAGTGGATTTGGAATTTATCGGGTATTGATTTCTCTTGTTTTATTGTTTATAAAATAATTATGTTACTTTTTTCAAAAGTCCAAATACACTTGTATTATTATTTTTATGTGTTAAACTTATAAAAGTTTGAGAAGGCTTACTTTTAAACTACGCTTGATTCGGTTTATAGGAGCTTCTTCAAGATTCAATGAAAATATCTAATTCAAAAAAACAAAAGAGAGGAGGTGAATATAATGGATAAGAAAAAACTTTATGTAGGAAATCTTCCTTGGAGCATGACTAATGATTCCTTGAAGGAAATGTTTGCTTCATACGGAGAAGTTGTCGAGGCTGTGATCATCACAGATAGAATGTCTGGCCGATCAAAAGGCTTTGGTTTTGTTACCTTTGCCGACGAAGCGGTTGCTGAAAAAGCTGCTGCTGAAATGAACGGAAAGACTGTTGAAGAAAGACAAATAGTTGTTAATGTAGCTAGACCTCGTGAAGAAAGGCCAGCCGGCGGAGGTTATCGAGGCGGTGGAGGCGCAGGTGGAGGTTTTAGACGAGACAATAGACCAAGATATTAATCAAACAAAAAACACTATCTGATTTGAGCTTGTATAATATACAAATATACAGGTAATAAAAGGGTAGTGTTTTTTTGTGGACCTACCGAGAATTGAACTCGGATCCTGGCAATGCGAATGCCATGTTCTGCCGTTGAACCATAGGCCCTCTTTGTGCACCCGGGGAGAATTGAACTTCCATCTTAGGTTCCGGAAACCCACATTCTGTCCGTTGAACTACGGGTGCAATTTTATAGCTTTATTATAATGGATTTTGTATAATAATTTAGTTTTAAGCGTCCGTAGCTCAGCGGTAGAGCGCTACTCTTATAAAGTAGATGCCCTTGGTTCGATCCCAAGCGGACGCACCAGCAGAGGTAGCCAAGGCGGTCACGGCGGGGGTCTGAAAAACCTCAGATGCGTGTTCGATTCACGCCCTCTGCACTTTGAAATGCGGGATTAGTTCAGTGGTAGAATGCGTCCTTGCCAAGGACGAGGCGCCAGTCCGATTCTGGTATCCCGCTCATCGCCTCGTCCGCCTCTTTTTCTGTAAGAAAAAGGGCGAGACGGGCGTATTAAAACTAAAAAAATGTATGCAGTTTATGTTCTTAGAAGCATGAAAGATGGAAGAACGTATGTAGGTTGTACAAAAGATTTGAATAATAGACTCAAAGAACACAATGCTGGAGAAGTTACATCAACAAAAACAAGATTACCATTTATTGTCTGGTATAAAGAAGAATTTACTGATAAGTATAAAGCGTTTGAACGTGAACAGCATTTCAAAACTGCATGGGGAAGAAGACAGTTAAGAAAGATCTTAGATAATTTACAGCATGACAAAAATGAATAGCAATTCACCAAAAATTAATGTCGACATTTTGATTATAAAAGACAACAAAATTTTACTTGGTCTCCTGACAGAAAAATGGAACTATGAAGGAAAAATAGTCTATGGAGTTCCAGGGCGTGATATTAAATTCAGGGAAAAAATTGGAGAAACTGTAAAAAGAAATATCAAAGAAGAATTTAATTGCAATGTTACTGATTACCGAATTATGTGTGTTAATGCGAATTATGCTCTTGGCAATCATTATATTGGTGTCGGCGTTATTGCCGAAATCGACGGTGAACCGAGAAATTTGATTCCAGAAGATTGGGAGAAATGGGAATGGTTTGATAAAGACAATATACCTCCTAACCTTTTTCCTGCAACTAAAAATCTCATTGACTGTTACTTACAAAATAAAGTTAATGTAGCAGAGTAAAACTTTTTAGTTCTAAATGTTGTTTTAGGCCGTTCAACTGAATTAATAAGTCAGATGTGATATAGTTTGATAGGCCCGCTTCGACTCGATGGCCGAATCGAGGCGAGTTCGAGCGAAGTACCGTCACCAGCTCACAAGGCTTTAAAACTTACTTCAAGTGTCTGCTTATAAAAACTATCAACCAGAAGAAGATCAAAAATAGATAAAAGATTTCAAAGATGGCGTTGAAGTTATTGGTCAGGACGAATAGAAAAATAGTGATGATTTGGATTAAGAGTAAGTTATTTGTTAAGAACTGAAATCCTTCGTTCTTAGTGAGTTTGGCAAAGAGGAATTCCGAAATCGTCCAAAAGAAAAATAAAACATAGACTATAGCAAGATGAATTTCTTTAAACTGGTGAGCAGGAAAAAACCCGAGCAATCCAAAAGATAAAACGGCGATCAGCCAAGAAACTGCAGTTGGGGAGAAAACATAGAGTCTAAAATATTTAAAAACATAGAAAGTGAAGCTCAAATCCAAGAAACTTTTTATAAAAAAAACTGCATTAAAGTAAGAAAGTTTATCCTCGGTTAAAAATCGACTCATTGCTGAAATCGTATATTTGGAAAAACTGTAATTTTCTATCTGACCGCTTAGATAAAAAGTAGATGAAAGGAAAAAGAGAATGGAGAGAATAGCGTTATATTTAAAAATCTTTAATCGTGTTTGACGGTTTTCCATATTTTTTCAAAAGCTTCTCGATCGGATTTATAAGTCAAAGTATTTTTTACTTCATCGGCAGAGACAAATTTTGCATCCATCATTTCCCAATCATGGTTCTTCGGGTCCCCAGAAATATATTCCATAAAAAAATAGTAAACAGTTTTTTTAATTAAGTCTCCGTTCCATTTATATTCATAATTGGTAATTATTGGTTTATCGATAATTATTTTTGCTTTAATACCGCTTTCTTCTTCGACTTCCCGCAAAGCAGCTTTCTCCATCGATTCGTTACCGTCTTTGTCACCAACTAAGCCTTTCGGAAACACCCAGCCTTTATGTTGGGAATGCTGGGTAATTAACCAAAGATTTCCTTTATAGACAATGCCACCGGCAGAAGTTTGATATATTACCTTCATAAAGATATTCTATCTAAAAATTCGTCGAAGTTGGTGACGACCCGGTCAGCTTTTTCAATGACCGTTTGTCTTTTGACATTTTCGCAAAAAGCAGTGAATCGGGCTAGTCCGTTTTCTTTTAGTTGGTAATCAGTATAGCCGTCGCCGATAATATGAACCTCGCCTTTTAGGTTCAGTTTTTTTACTACGTCAACTTTGCCGTTTTTTTTACTCAAACGATTGTTAGTATCGTAACCAATGACCTTGTCGTTTTTATTAAATAAAAAAGTGTTAGCAAAAATATGATTTTTTATAATGCCAAAGTCGGTAACGACAGGTTCGATAAATTCCTTGAATCCTCCGGAAACTATGTATATTTCTTTAAAGTATTTTTTGAAGAAATTCTTGTTTGATAGTATTGACTTTGTTATTTTGTTTTTTAGTATTTTAGTCAGTCGAACAAGGTGCTTTTTATTAATAGTTAAAAGTTTAATCCTTTTTTGTAAACTTTCCTCAAAGTTGATCTTTCCTTCCATACCGAGTCGAGTGATTTCTTCTATTTTTTTGACTTTTTGTTCTTTTTTTAGATCGTTTTCTAGACAGATTTTTGCCAGTTCATCAAGACCCTCAGTTTTTATAAAGGTACTGTCAAAATCGATGATAAAATATTGTTTATCCATATAACAAAAAATCCCGCCTTTCGGCGGGTATATTTTTAAAATAATAAATAACTATCCCGCCGTAAAGCCGGTTGAATTCGATGGGGAATAGTTGTTTAAAACGTCAGTTCTGTCGTTCATGTTAGTTAAGATAATATAATATGAATTAGCGGCTGTCAATGCCTACGGCTTCTTTGATATTCTTAAATCCGTCTCGCTTAGCGAGATCAATCAGTTCGAGATTGATTTGGGAAATCAACTGCGGGCCTTGGAAGATCATTCCGGTAATCAGCTGGACGAGTGATGCGCCGAGCTTGATTTTTTTGTAAGCGTCTTCGGCATTAAATATCCCTCCGCAGCCGATGATAACTAATTTTTCACCAAATTTTTTATAAGCCAATTTTATAAGTTCGTTTGATCGTTTTTCACAAGGCTTGCCGGAAAAAAATCCGACTTTAAATTTTTTAACTTCTGACTGAAGAAGCGACGGATCTTTTCTGTTTTTTTGGAGATTGCCAAAAATAACTCCTTTAATCGATTTATGTTTGACAATTACGTCTAACATCTTGACTACTTCCTGATTAGTTTTTTCAATCGGCATTTTGATAAATATCGGTTTTTTAAGTTTCATTTTATCGAGGGCCGCCAACAGCAGATCAAGGTTTTTTTGAGGATAAAAATTGAATTTTTTTGCGTTGACTAAATTAGGACAGGAGATATTCAATTCATAATAACTGTTTTTGACCCGGGCTTTCTCAAACGTTTTAAATGAGATAACTATATCTTTTACAGCTTCTTCCAAACTTTTTATTTCCTGGGAATTAGTGACGCCGATACTGACGCCGACCGGAATAAGGAAATGTAAATTGCCAAGTTTTTCCGATATAGCCCTAGCTCCTTTGTTCTTGAATCCTTTGTTGACCATCAATGATTTAGAGCGGGGAAGCCGTCCCAAAAGTGGCTTCGGGTTGCCACGGTAGGCGCCATTGGTGATTGTTCCAACAGATTGAAAACCAAAGTCGAGATAGTATAAGGCTTGGGTAAGATCGGCATTATAATCAAATCCGGCTGCCAGGCCGATCGGGTTTTCGAAATTGATTCCAGCCAGTTTTTGTTTGAGAGAATTATCTTTATAAATTAATTTACTGCCGACAAATTTAATGAGAGGAGTTTTGGCTAAGAAAGCCCCTCTTTTTATCATAATGCCGTGGATGAACTCCGGATCTAAGAGGAAAAAGATTCTTTTGACAAAATTTTGATAGATAAACGCATAGAGCGAAGTGTGTAGTTGAAAACGCTCTTTTTTCAAAAAAATATAGACTAAAACTAAGATAGTAAAACTGATTAGAGAAGAAAGCGTGCAGTAAAGACAAAGACTTCTTATAATTGCGAATTGGATATACATAAAGTACAAAGAAGCTAAGGCGCCGAAGATTGATTGGATAATAACCCAGTAGCTAAAGACCCTTTTTTTATAGATTATGACTCCGAGAACCGCCAGCGTTAGTAAACCATAGTGTATAACTCCGATAACAGCCAAGGGAATGCCAAAGATGACTGAATACGGGCTTTTCAAAACTTTTCCACAGTCGGAAAGGATTGGAAAAAGATTGTTGACAGAACAGGGAGGAAGGACGTTATTAAAATGTTCCCATGTTAGATATATTGAATCAATAAAACCTGCCAGGGTTAAAAATAAAATCAATGAAAGGAAGGTTTTTTTCATGGCGCGAATATACAACTTCTTACGAACCTATTTTATCAAGAATTCTTAAACCAAACAATCGACACTTTTTAATCTACAGTTGCGACACTTCGCTTTCAA
>LBST01000006.1 GCA_000991135.1 Candidatus Roizmanbacteria bacterium GW2011_GWC1_37_12
TTTTAGGAGAGTAAAAAAACGTCAAGATCTTAAAAGATTATGGGATAGTCTAAAAAACAAAATTTGCCGTTTATAGACCCATTATTTGAAACATAAACTGGCTTACTTGCAATGGTTATGGTATTTTTCCTAACTGCATATAGATATCATCGTTTAGCGAACAGAGTCCAGGATCTTCAAGAGGCTGAAAAAGAACTAAACAAAGAGAGAACTTTTCTTAAATATTTTGGTCCAACAATCCCGATTTATAAAAGACCGAAAGATAACTAATTCACTTAATATGAAGGTTTGAAATTCGAAAATTTAATAGATTTACTGGTTATATATAGTGTAGGCGCCAATTTTATCTCCGTCTGTCAAGGTAGTTTTTTTTACTTCCATTTTACTTCCGTATCCATACATCGTCGCATCTTGATAACTTAATTCATACATGTCATCAAGCCCGATCCAATGGCCGAGTTCATGGGTAAGGATATTTTCGGCATCATAAGAATTTTGATAAGCACAGGTCATCGAATTGCTCCAGCTCCAAGGAAACTTATTATTCATAATGGTATCGACATCAACCACTAAATTATTATCAGGATAGTAACGGATATAAGTGACCGCCAAAGCCGTACCAGAAGTCCTTCCCCAAGCAACGACATTTTGATAGTCTAAAGACTGACGATTGGTGGTTGAGTTAGTTCCCTTGGTAAAGATTATCCTATTGCCGGTAGCCTGCGACCAGCTTTCAAAGTCATTTTCTGCCATGATAGTCAAGTTGTCTTTTCCAACGGTCGAAGGAACACTGTCTGGGTTCAAATTGTAGGTCCATTGAACTGGAAGTAACCAGTTTTCGGCTGCGACTTGGCTTGATGATTCTGGATCGGGCAGCTGACAAATCAGTGGATTAGGAGGCGTTGGCTTACCTTTTTCTGGCTTTATCCGGTGGACAAAAACTCTCACCCTTACTCCAGGATGGTCAGGGTCATTATAAGTGCCTGCGACTTCCGGAATATCAGAATTTTTTGCAAAAACAGGAAAGAAAGAACCAATAAGGATGAAGCAAAAAATAAAAAGAAAAACTCTTTTAATCATAATAAACTTTATCAAGTTTAAACCTATAAAAACTATTTGTCAAGTGTCTTGATTTTCGCTTGAATAATCAGCCTTTTTAGGGTAGTTCCCGGCGGCCAACACGTCATCAGGGTCAAGACTGACCCTGACTTTGTCAAAGGATCTAAATGCGAAACATCCGAGGCTTCAACCATCTTTTTCTCGCTTACCTCATACACATATTTCTTTTTCTTGTAATACATCTCTATCTTGTCTCCTTTTTCCAGCTTATTAAGTAAATAAAAAACAGAGTTATAGCGATTGGCGATGTACCAGTCGACACTGGAGTGGGCAAAGATAAAAGTGTTACCGGCGTGACCGGGAAAAGCAGTCCCTTTAGCATGGGCGACCCCCTTGGTTAAAGCATACTGATAATCTTTACTGTCATAAGGATCAACATTGGAAATAACTTTAGCGTTGGCATTAATCTTAGGAATAACAATTCCAAATTCTTCATCAATTGGCTTTATTGGCTTATTGGTTAAATTGGTGCGATTGGTCAAATTGGTTAAATTATATTTTGTCTCCTGCCAAAGAACTCGATAGAAGCTAAAGAAAAACAAAGCTAATCCTGTTAAAAAGAGAGTAAAACCGATTCTCAAAAAAATCTTAGACAGTTTGCTTCCTTTTTTTGATGAAGTAGTAGATGCCATAACCTAATACTGCTACACCGGCGAGAATTAGTAAAGTTAATTTCTTTTTCTTTGTAACAAAATCGACAACTCCCAAGACAGCTCCCTTTGCTTTATTGGTTTCAATCACCTCTGGTTTGGCTGTCGGAGTGGCTTCTTCGCCTTCCTTGACTTCCTCGCCCAAGACTTCTCCGCCTCCTGTGCCTCCGCCAGGCAGCGTCACGCCCTCAACCGGAATTGCCCCACCTTCGGTTGTCATTGTTGATGTCGTCACAGTCACGGCTGAATCGCCGACCGGTCCAGAAGGATTGCCGGCGCTGTTGAAGGAACGGATCACATAATAATAGGTTTTATTGCAGTCTGGGACAGACTCTGTGAATGAACCGTCTGTATTTGGACCTATAGTGATGTCTCCGACTCTGGTAGATCCGTCAAGGTTGAACGAGGTCGAATCCGATCGGTAGACCTCGACTCTTGACGTCAATCCATCGTCAGCCGTCTTAAAGGTAATTTTATATTGACACGAAGAAATTTTCTCTTTTTTGTAGTTTGAAGGCGGTGTCGGGTCGCCTTGAGTGTTGTAACCCACCGAGATTATTCCTTCAGTTTCGCTTGTTGCTGTCTCTGAACCATTGCTGGCTGTGGCATAAAATTGGTAAGTACCGTTGGTATTTACGAAGTTAGAAACACCTGTACAATCACCGCTGTTGCCGCCGGCCGAGACTGCGATGTCTGATCCAAACTGGCTATATCCACCGTCTGACGGGCCTTTTTTGAAACATTTGACGGTTATGGCGGCTGGCGACTCGGAAAGATCCATGACGGTAAAAGTTATATTAAAGTTATTATTTGAAGTCGGGCTTTTTGGTTGTTCCAAACGGATTATCAGATCTCCGGCAGCTGCTTCAGCTTTAACAGGATAGAATAAAAGACTTAAGGCTAAGATAAGACCGAATAAGGCTTTTTTTACGAGGAATCTTTTTCTTTTAAGAATTAAACCTAGACCCATAAAAATTAAGCCCAAAATTGATAATACCGACGCCAATATTACCCAGATGACATTGCCCCCTGTTGCAGGAAGTGATGTCGAGGCTCCTAAGACTTCTCCGCCGATTTCGAAATTGCCGCCTTGCGTAAGGTTGGCATTGACGTTGACGCTCGAACCGACAAAGTTAGTCGTTACAAATCCTTCTGGTTGTGCCAAAGCTAAAACTCGGTTATCAAGGACGTCTTTCCCATATGCATAAGCCATATCTTTGTAAAGGCCAGGGTCAACCGAACTTACTTTGGCTGAATATTTGATGACTATTACATCGTCTGCATCCATGTCTCCCAGGTTATATGTTCCCGGAGAAGCATAATGAGGGTCGCCAACAATTGCTGTTAGATCGATTGAACCGTTTTTGATGATTGAGATAACGTTTTGGAAGCTGAAGCCATTTGGTAAAAGATCCTTGAGAACAACTCCCAAAACCTGGCTGTCTAGAGCTTTAACTGTAATAGTATATATAACGGTATCACCTAGACTTTTGTCTCCAGAAGCGTCATTAGACTTTGAGATCTGTAATTCTGGATTTACTGGCTGATTTCCGATGTAACAGGTAATTTCCTCACCCGCGCCTACTTCAAATCTAAGGCTGTTATTTTCTCCTGTTAATTCTCCATCGAGACAAGAGATTTCTGTCTGAATATAACCTGGTTTAAGAGTTTCCGAAAGCTCATAACCGCCCGGTGTGATATCTTCGAACAACGCTTCTCCGTCGACGTTTGTTGTCTCATTTAGACTTCCTAAAGAGATGTCCCAACCCTCAAGAGTTGATTCGTCTTGGTCAAATTGACCATTCCCGTTGTCGTCTTGGTATTTGACTACGGTAACATCAGCTTGTTCCTGGTTACCGAAGTCGCACCTGATACCGCCGCCATCAGTGCTATTTATTTCCCTTGAAGGAATACACGTATTAGGACCGTTGGGCAACTCTACCGTATGACACGCAGGGCTTGAGGTCTGGGTCCAACCATCCTGGGACTCTTCACAGACGCTATACGTGCCCGGGAACAAGTGTTCAAACCAATACCAGCCCAGTTCATCACCAGAGTCGGTGAACATAGATTTTTCCCCGTCATCCCATGTTTGATTATCATTTTCATCAATAAATATTCTCCATCCGCCCAAAAAGTCTTCGCCTTCGTCTCTGGCTCCGTTGCCGTCTAAATCGCTCCATTTTTGGCCATGGATAGCGCCGTTAGGGCTGTTGTAAAAAGTACAAGTAGTGGTTGAATCTTTTTCAACTTCCAATCCATCAATACTGTCGCTTCCGTCAAAATCTCCACTTTCATTATCACAGATCGCCTCAACGAGATCATAACCGTCTTGAGTCGTTTCTATAGCCGTATACTCTCCTGTATTAAGTGAAGAAAATGTGACCAAACCATTAGAACCAGTTGTATCGGCCGGCGCATCGGTCGTGTCTCCAGACCAGCCGTCAACGTCAAACTGCCAAGATTCTCTTTGTGTTTGATCAGTTTCAGTTCCCAAATCACCATCGGCATCAATAATTTTGTGAACAATAATTGTTCCGGTATCACGAGTATTGGTTATTGTACAAGTAGTCTCCTGATCTAGATCTAAAACTATTACGTTTCCTTGGACTCCGGTATTATCACAGCTCCAGTTTCCAGCTGTATAATCTGAAGGACCTGATTCTAATAACCTATAACTTTTACCTGCATCAAGAGGATGGAAATCTGTTGAGTCACCACTGTCAGAGAATCCGCAAGCTGGATCAGTGTTGCCAAAAGCACACAAAGTTCGAGCTCTTAATGTCCAATCACCTGGAGTTGAACTTCCTCCTTCGACTACCTTGACTAATCTAAGAGTTGGAGCGATATCATCATTTGTTATCGTACAAGTCACCTCTTCATCTAAACCAAGTGTTAGCTTGTTGCCATTAAGAATTCCGTCATCACAGTTCCATGAACCAGCTGCATAGCCTGTTGGACCGGATTCAAATAGGGTATAGACAGTACCGGCTAAAAGAGGATGAAATTCAATTGAATCACCGGTATCTGAAAATCCACAGTCTGGATTGGTATCACCTACAGCACATAGTTTTCTAGCTCTTAGTGTCCAATTACTGGCAACTGCATCTCCACCATCATCATTAGTAACGTCTTTTACTAATTTCAAAGTCGGAGCAATATCATTGTTCGTTATTGTGCAGGTAGCTGATCCGCCGTTGGGAACGAAAATATCATCACAATTATCGTAAGTAGTTTCATAACCTGGCGCATCATCTTCAATGATTGTGTAATCTCCTGAATCGACTGTTTCTTCATTCTGTCCGTCGGCTTCAAAAAACACTGAAGGTCCGTCGTCGACTGTATAAGAAAAATCTTCATTATTTAAATCTCCGCCGTTGTCATTGATCAAAACTTTCACCACTACCAATCTTCCTGTCTGGTCGTCATTGGTTATCGTGCAGGTTACATCTTCATTAAGTCCTAAAGTCACTGTGCTATCAACCAAGTTTCCACCGTCACAGTTCCAAGACCCTTCTGAATATCCGGAAACAGTTGATTCTGATAGATCATAACTAACATTTGCATAGATAGTTTCAAAACTGCCAGAACCACCGAGATTACTGAAATTTCGATCGTCATCTGGCGCATCAGCATCAGCCGTCAATGTCCAATCATCAGCTATAGCAGACCCACCATTATCAGTAACAACCTCTTTCACCAGCTTTAAAGTCGGAGCGATGTCGTCATTGGTAATCGTACAAGTGATATTTTCACCCTCATCAGCTGTCACATTACCAGCAAGAACATCTGGACACTCTGGATCACCCGTAATAAAAACAAATTGATATCCAAAAGAACCAGCTTCATCGACTTCATAAGCTGTATTTGACTCGACTGTTGTTGCGACACCACTTGTTACTGAGTTATTTCCAAGCGAAAGAATAAAGTCGTCTACTTGAGCATTTCCACCATCATCATTAATAACTTCTTTAATAAGAGTAACTGTTGGAGCAATATCATCATTTGTGATTGTACAAGTAACTGAACCTCCATTTGGAACAAAGATGTTGTCACAGTTGTCATATGTAGTTACATAACCTGTTTCTGAATCTTCGACAATTGTATAGTTTCCAGAATCAACTAAGGATTCATTTTGTCCGTCGGACTCGAAAAATACTGAAGATCCGTCATTAACTTTATATGAAAAGTCATCTTTAGTAGCATTTCCACCGTCATCATTGGTTAAAACTTTGACCACTATTAATCTTCCTGTTTGGTCATCATTAGTGATCTCACAGGTTTTTGATTCCCCTGGGCCGAGAGTGACATTGCCTTGAGCATCACAATCGTTGCTCCAACTTGAGGCAGAATATCCTATTAATGTATCTTCGGAAACAACATAAGAGTCAGGATCAACATCGTGTGAACCCCAGGCTGTTTCGACTCCGTCAATATAAACGTTAAAGTTATCTTCGACTGCGGTTCCGCCATTATCATTGGGCAGGTGTTTAATCAAAGTTAAATTAGCCGTTAACTGACGGTTGGTTATATAAACATTATTTGTATTACCGCTCGTCACCGCTACTTGGCCATCAGGAGTTGATGCATCATCATCAGTAATGGAAACTAAAGCATAACCCGTTGGTAAAGTATCCTCAGTTACCGTATAGGTTCCCGGAGTTAATTCATCATAAGTGGCATTTGTTCCTTCGGCAACTGTCTTTGGGTCACCATCATTAAGAAGAGCAGTAAATGTCGTTGAATCAGATACCTCTGTGGTTCCGTCTGGTTTAACGACATTTTTATGAACAATAATAGTGGCATTTTCAAAGTTAACAAAATCGTTGTCTGTACTTTCTTCACCTGGTGACAAATCAACTTCAATTCCATCGCCTGTTGGGAAAATCTTTGTCCAACCGCCTAGAAGTTGCTCACGAAGCTGGTAAATACCAGGAAGTAAGTTTTCGAAAGAGAAGAATCCATTGCTGTCGGTTGTATCTGATTCACCCGTATCTACAAACGCATCAGTAATCCATTTCCAAAGCTCTATTACCCAACCTTGAAGTGGATTTTGGGTTCCATCTTCATATTTGTGACCGGAAATTGAACCTCTCTGTGTATTGGTGAATGTACAAGTAACCGTTTCACCTGCACCAACGTCGATACTCTCGGGTGTCTCTCCCTGATCACAAGTAGCTGAAGTAAGATCCCATCCTGTAGGAACGGTTTCGGAAACAGAGTAAGCACCTGGTGTTACCTCCTGGTTATTTGGAGTAGCTGAATCAGTCAAGCTAAAGTTAGCATATCCGGACCCTGAAGTAACAAAATCAAAACTCTGATTTGATCCCGAGGGATCTGTTACTTTGTCAACAATAATATGACCACTGTTAACAGTATTTAATACTGTACAGACAATGTCGTCATCTTCATCAACATCGACGTTTAATGGACCAGCTCCACTTTGAGTTAAGGCTGCCCCACCATCAAAAGTTGTTAATCCTCTATCAACACATGAAATAGACGTCGCATAATCACTAAGATTTGTGCTTGGATCAGTACATGCTGTTTCACCGACTGTATGAGTCGCACCCGGATTTGCGCTTGTACCGGCACCAACTGTTACCTGACCAGTCGTTCCAGTATCACCCACACAAGAAGCTTCATCGCTACCATTAACCTGTAAATTAAACCTTCCTGGATCGCTGCCTGGATTTAGATCTTTAACAACTTCTATATTCGCTTCAAAGGGGACTGTAATGGGGACTTCAAAACCATCTTGACAGTTACATTTTGAAGGAGATCCTGGTACAGCTTCTGAAGGAACAGAACAAGCAGTATTATCATTTTGTGCCCAGCTCGTACAATATGGAAGGTTCAGAAAATTATCACCATCAGGATCTTCACACTGAACAGTCATTGTAATAACTGGATTTACTGGAGCAGCGCTACTTATATCACCACAGGCGTTTCCGTCAAAATTATAGTTAGGGGGCACCGGCGAATTAGCCAAAGTTGATACCGAACAAGAACCAGTTAAGGCGCTAGATTGACCTTCCCCAGCAAAGTAAAGACCTATATTATATCGTTCTGTGGCTGTTGATTGAACATTCCAAGTTGCCGTAAAAGAAACTGTATCGCCTGGGAACTGACAACCGTCATCTAGAATATTGACATCTGTAACATTGGCAATTGAAACATCGTTAGCAGTACAGTTTAGTCCAAAATCAACCGCGTCTTGAACACAACTACCAATAACTGTTTGTACAGATGAAGGAGTTGAATACAAGATTGTATCACTATCTGCTTTTGTTTCTGAACCATGTTTTGTTTCAACGCAGACTTTACGTGTGTCATCACTTCCTACTTCTAAAACCCAAGATTTCGTAGCCGTATTTCCACCTAGATCAGATATCGCTTCCCAAGCAGTCCAAGAACCTGTGCCTAGGTTACTACAGTTGTTTCCTGTTGTTGTGTCATTTGCATATCTTGCTTGAGTTGGGTCAGTGCTACCAGTCCATGAAATATTTAAAGTAACATTAAGTGAGTTTGTCGTAGCATCATCATTGTTTATTTTTACTTCCATTCCAGAATGATCTAAAAATGTAGTTGTGGCGACGATAAATCCTGAAGAATCATATAGTTCAACCGTGTAGTTTGGCCTGTAAGTACCATCAAGCTGATAACTATAGGTAAAACTACCGTTTTCATCAGTTGTTATCTGGTAGGAGACATCAACTGCTGGTTCGTCTGACGAATAGATCCTCAAAGTATATTGCGTATTCGGAGCAAAACCATATCCGGTAATAACAACTACTTCTGTTGGCGCGTAATCGGCTTTGTCTGTTGCTAGACAACCGTTTAACGAGTCTGCTCGGCAAGAATAAGATTCTACAACTGTCGTATCAACGTGGCCGTTCGGAGTCATTAAAGGTTCTGGGGTCGGGGAAGTCTGAACATCCATTCCTGGCGCAGGACTGGTCGCCTCCGCTGAAGTTTCAACCGAGTTTGACTCGGCTTCGGCGCCCGAAGGCGGAGAGGGGACAGAGGGCGCTTCGGTTGGCTCTAAAGTCGGTTCGACTGCCGGACTGGTTTCCTCAATAGGTGTCACCTCGACTGTTGGAGTAACGCTAACTGCTTCCGTCGGGGTAACATCTTGAGTAGGGCTAACCTCAACAGTTGGTGTCGGCGTTGATTCATCCGGTGTCGGAGTAATTGTTTCTTCAGCAGGAGGAGGTGTGACGTCTTGAGCTTTGACAATAGATAAGGATACAAAAGGAGCTAAGTTATTAAAAACTAAGTTTACAGAAAGAATTATTGAGATGATTCTTTCCCCTAATTTGTTTTTCATGAAAAGTTAAGCTTTATTTTAATCTATTTATTGCAAATGTCAAGTCTTATCGGCTTTAAGGGAAGATCCAAGCAGCGTAAGAAAAACCTAGATATAGAGTAATTCCTATAGTTAATAACCAAAAATATTTTGGTTTGACTATTGCCAAAAACGGCATAATCCATGATAAATATTGGATAGAGAAATTGGTCGTAAAAACAAAAAAGAAAATCAAAAGATTAAAAGCTTCTTTAATAATATTTTTTTTATTTTTAATAAGAGAGTAGAGGAAAAAAACTATTAAAAATATTATCGTAGAAAGTTTCTGCCATCTCAACCGCCAATCACCCAATAAGGCCCATATTCCCCATATGCCCCATAACCCCTGATAACTGATAAGCGTCTTTCCGATGTCTAGAAAAGACGCCTTGAATAATAAGATGTATATAATAATCGACAACAGAGGAAAAACTGGAATCAAAAGAATCAGTTTTTTATTTTTTAATCGCTTATATAGGCTGATGATAAATAACAACGGCCAGGTCTTAATCATTACCGCCAAAGAAAAAACTAAGATCGAAAAGGCCCCTTTTTTCACTTTAATTAAATAAAGTGAGTAAAGCAGAAAAAACAAAGGAATCGCATCGAACTGCCCATGTAAACAAAAGATCAAAATTGAAACCGGATTAACTGCGTATAAGAAAGAGGCTTTAAGATTTTTTTTTGACAAAAGATAAACCAGATAAAGATTTCCCAGATCAAATATAATATTTATAATTTTTATAATTATTATGGCGTTTATTTTAGATTGTCCAAACCAGTACGATATCGCCTCGAGATAAAGAAAAAAAGGAAAATACGGATGGTGAAGATTTGCTACTTTTGGATAGATATTAATTCCTTTTAAGGTTAACTCTCCGACTTGAAGATACGATTGTAAATCATAGTTATCGACATTACGAAATAAAAAGATTCCTAATAAACGAAGAATCAATGCTAAAAAAATAATTTTCTTCACTCATCTTTATAAACTTTATAACTTAATGAACTTTATAAACTATGTAAGATTGTTTGTCAGTAGACTATATGCTACAAAGAGAGGTTTTTAGATTGTTAGGAAAGTAAAATTTTCTCGATATGCCACACGTGAAGTGGATCGTGTAGGATTTGAACCTACGACCCCTTCGATGTGAACGAAGTGCTCTACCACTGAGCTAACGATCCTCTTTATAATGTATATTATATATAATCTCTTGTTTTTTAGCTCTGATTTCCTTACAATAAAAAACTATGCTGAAAAGCTTAAAAGCCGTTATAGATTTTGTCATGGATATCCTTGAGACGGTGGTTTTCATCGGATCGATGTTTATCGTTGTCTACCTTTTCATCCTTACGCCAAACCAAATCAAAGGCGCTTCGATGGAGCCGACTTTCCAATCAGGTGAATATATCTTGACAAGCCGTATTACCTATAAATTCAGAAAAATGGTTAGGGGAGACGTAGTTGTCTTCAAGTCGCCCAAAAACCCTGATATAGAATATATTAAAAGAGTCATCGGTCTCCCCGGCGATATCGTGACCATCACCGACGGCAGTGTCACCGTCAATAATAATTTGCTGGAGGAAAAATATATCTCTGCCAAAACCAATCTCTGGGAAGGCGGCTGTATTAAAGATGGAATTTCTTATACGATACCATTTGACGAAGTTTTTGTCATGGGGGATAACCGTCCCCGGTCGTCTGACTCAAGAGAGTTTTGCTCTGTCCCTGTACAAAGCCTGATCGGCCAAGTCTTTTATCGCTATTTTCCCGCAAACAAGGTCGGGAAGATCGCAAATCCCCTTCCCCGCTCTATTCGCTAATTGACCGTTCCAATTCTTTCACAAATTTAGTTGTCTTCTCTAAGTTCCCTTTTATTTCAAAAATAATCTTTGCTCTCATTCTAGTTTGACTGATATTTACTTCAAGATCTGGATATTTTTTTTCAAAATTTTCTATCAATTCCCTTTTGTCTTTGACTTTAAGATAGCTTCCTTTAGTTTTTATTTCGTACAGAACTTCTCTTATCAACTCTTCTGTTTGCCTGATTGTTAAATTATCAGTCAAAACTTTTTCATAAATTTCTATTAATTTTTTTTTATCTTTTATTCTTGAAAGAAGAAAGAGATGGCTAATATTAACCAATTTAGAATAATAGCCGTCGACGATTATCTCTGACAAACTATTCAGCCTGTTTAAATGACAGATATAAGAAGAAGTCAGATCTAGTTTTTTGGCAAGATCGATCACTTTGAAATTTTTTTCCCTTAAAAGATAGCGAATTAGTTTAGCCTTGGCAAAAACGTCTGTTTCATTTTTTATCTTCTCAATCGTCTCATCCATGAAGATATTTTACAAGTTATTTACTAATTTTGCTTCTTTCTTCAAAGAAAGATTGGGGTCGATTAAATTTCCAAGGCCTTTTGACATTGCATTTATAAACTTCAATTGTTTGCCAGACTTTATTAAATACGTAAGGTTCTTTTTTAAGCCATTCTTTTAATTCTTTTTCTGATGGAAAATCCATTACTGCCATTGATCCAATCATTTTACCGTTATCATCCAACATCACAGATCCATACCATCGTTCACCTGACGCCTCCATCTCATCGCCTAATTTTAAATGCGCCTCCCTCGCAACCGTTCTTCTCTCTATCGCCTTCTCATCTTTTCCATCTTTACCAATAACAATAAATTGCATAAACCTATTATACCTATCTTACTCCTGTTTGAAGTCCGAAAGGACGAAAAAGCGGATTAGATCACTGGAAATATAATTACTAAATTTCCAGTGTAAAGGGTTTATACTGTAAATTGCTTTGGCAACATGTATGGATACTGAAACAACAATGCACAAACCTGAGTTGTTTTAGTATATAATCCACTTTAATTAATTAAAGTGGATAGCTTGAGTTTTTTTTTGATTTTTTAATTAAAATCCTCTGGCTTTTCGTTTTTCATAGTCAATTTTTTGTCTCCATGCCGATTTCCAATTGACCCCGTAGGTACCAGGACCCCTTAAATCAAGGTAAAGCTTTTCTAAAAAATCTTTTACTTTTTCATTACCAACAATTCCTTTTAAGGCATTTTTAATAGCTTTGCCTTTTAACATAATCGAATGAAATTTAGCGATTGTTGTTGAGGAAACCTTGAGTACGTCTGAAATATTTGAATAGTCAATCTTTTTCATAAGTAAATAAATTATTGCTACTCTTTTAGCAATCATTATCCTTTCTGTTGGAGATAAGAGTTCGTTTATTATTGAAGAGAATTCCTCTTCTTCATCCATACAATTAACTACCTCAAACATTAAATAATAAAGTTTCTCTAAAACCGCATCCTCAACCGGGAAACGGGAAATTCTAGTCATATAAGTCACTTTATTTAATTAAAGAGAGACTTGTCAAGGGACTATACGCTACAAAAGTATTGATTTATACTGTCATATCAAATTATTTACTTCGATATGCCACTAACTACTTTAATTAATTAAAGTAGATAATTTAGGTAGAATTATAAATAAGTGCCTCTTAACAATAAGAAATAATAAAATGGAAGATTTTATATGACACTTACGTAGGCTTCGCCCTGTTTTTGAAAGAATTTCACGGTACCTTTCTTTAGAGCCATGATTGTAAAATCACGCCCCAGCATCGTTCCTGGCCCGGCGTTAACCTTGCTTCCTCTTTGGCGAATAATTATGTTGCCTGGAATGACAACGCTGCCGCCATAGACCTTGACCCCCAGCCTTTTTGACCTTGAGTCTCGATTTCCTTTAACTGTCTTTTGAGCTTTTGTATGTGCCATAGCGGGTTAAATTTTAATAATTCTTAATGTTGTTAAAAACGGTCTAAATCCTCTTACTTTTCTATATCTAACTTTAGCCTTAAATCTCGCCACTCTAATTTTATCACCTTTTGAATGAGAAATGACTTCGGCCTGGACTTTTTTAGCTAAATCGGGCATTCCTAAATCGACTGTTTTCCCTTCTTCGTCAAAAGTCATCAAAGTTTCAAGCTCAATTTTTGATTTCTCTTTATCTCCTAAACGATCAACAATAACTTCTGATCCTTCTTTAACTAAGTACTGTTTTCCTCCGGTTTTAATTACTGCGAAAGTTGCCATAAGTTTAAATTATACCTTATTAAAAGCAATTTTCAATTTTAAATTTTCAATTTACATTGAATTTTCAATCATCTAATTTTTATTTGATAATTGAAACATGGCAAATTTATTGAAAATCGTAAATTGCAAATGGAAAATTGTTTAAGGAAGCAAGGCAAACCCTATCAACAGCGCTAAAACCGACGAGCCTCCATAGGAAATAAACGGGAGAGCGACTCCGGCAACCGGCAGCAAACCCATATTCATTCCTACGTTAACAAAAACCTGGAAAATCAAATAAGTCAAAAATCCAAGGCAAAAAAGAAACTTGCTTTTATTTCCTTCTCTTTTCTCAAAATAAAACTTGATCGTCCTTTTGGCAACATGATAAATCAGGAGGGAATAAAAAAATATCACCATCAAACCGCCAAAAAATCCAAACTGTTCAACAAGCGAAGCATAGGCAAAATCAGTCGTATTCTCGGGCAGAAAATATAGACGAGATTGAGTTGCAAGTCCCAAACCGCGGCCCAAGAATTTTCCGCTGCCGATCGTTATTATCGATTGGATCATATTATACGCTGTTCCTTGGGTATCAAGCTGAGGATTAAAAAAACTCAAAATTCTTGCTTGTTGATAATCTTTCAAAACAAACCATCCTAGGGGTAGGAAAAACGCTATTAGAGCAAAAAAATATGTCAGATACTTCTTAGGTATATTTGAGAAAAAAACGACTATGAGATAAATGACAAAAAATGTAAAGGCATTGCCTAAATCAGGCTGTTTAAAGATAATAAAAAACGGTACTAAAAAATATAAAAAACTTTTTAAAAAAAGATTGGCATTATTTTTGAAAACATCCTCGCTCTCCAGATAATGGGACAAAAAAAGAACAAAAAAAGGCTTAAAAAACTCGCTCGCCTGGAATCTGAAGAAATAAAAATCGAGCCACCTCCGGCTTCCCTTTACTTCAACACCGATAATATAAGTTATTACTAAAATCGCGATAAACAACCAATATAAAACCTTAGAGTTAGTTTGGAAAAAATGTCGCCCGATCGATTTAATCAAAAAGAAAGCAGCAAAACCCATAAAACAATAAATCAGCTGGCGAAAAAACAACCCTTGATCAAGGCCAAACAAATTAAATAGACCAAAAAAAGCAAGAAAAATTGAAGGAATGATTAGATTCATTTATTTTTTATCATCAGTCTTTTCCTAATCAATAAGGCGTCTTTGAAAAATTTTTCCGGAATTGCGAATTCAACGTAGTCTGTCGCCTTAAGACCCATTTCTTTACGTTTGATTTGTACGGATCTCATAAATTCTCTTAACTCTCCTTCTTTAATTAATTCTGGAGTTAAATTTGTATCAAATCCACCATAAAAACTTCCAATTTTTAGATTTTCCCTCTGTTGAAACTCTTGAAAAATAAGATTTTTAACATTAAGTTCTTGTTTTATAATTTCTTCATAGACTTTAATATTTATTGAGTCTTTAAAACTAAAATTCTTTGGCAATTCTAATGTAAATGATAATAAAGGCTGTCTTATTTTTATTTTATTGAGCTTTTTTTCCTCTATTCTAACGCTGTGCCCGAATTCACAAATCTTTCTTGTCAAAATCATGTCCTCTTCAAGGTTTTTGTCAATTAATTTTTTGCTAGTGTTTGGCCAAGTTTCAAGATGAACCGATTCCTTTCCTGTTAAATTAACGTACATCTCCTCGCTAATAAACGGCATAAAAGGAGAAAGAACAATCGATAGATTGACTAAAACATAATAAAGAGTCGAATAAAAAGCTTCTTTGTCAGTTTTATTTTCAGAATTTAGCCAAACCCTATCCCGACTTCTCCGGATATACCAAGTGGAAAGATCGGAAACAAATTTTTCAATTTCTAAGGCAGAATCCTTAGCATTGAACTCTTTAAGATTTTTTTCTACCAGCGTTACTAAACTAACAAATCTACTTAATATCCACTTATCAAGAATATTTTTTGATTCTTGTACGGAACGCGTATATGCGTTCCCTACTTTAAATTTATCTAAATTCGCATACTCCACAAAAAACTTATATATATTCCAAAGCATTAAATAAAACTGCCTTCTTACTTCATCAGCTTTTCTGTAACCAAAAAGCAAATTATCAGCCGGATTCTGACGGCTATACATCCATCTCATTACGTCGACGCCAATTTTATCAGCCCCCTCGTTAAACTCGATCGCATTTCCCCAGCTTTTGTGCATCGGACGGCCATCTTCTCCTGTAAGAGTTCCAAAACCTAGTACTCGTTTAAACGGTGGTTCGTTTTCTAAAACAGTCGATTCTGCGATTAAAGCATAAAACCAGTTCTTGAACTGGCCGGGAAAAGACTCGGTGATAAAATCAGCCGGAAACCAATTTCTCCACTCTTTTTTGTTTTTTGTATATAAAGGTTCGCCCTGATTATTTTCTGCAATTGTCGAATAAGCAACAATTCCTGCATCAAGCCAGGGATTGCCGACGTCATTAATCCGTGAAACCGGCTTTCCACAATTGACGCATTTTATCTTTACTTCGTCAATGTATGGTTTATGAGGCGTATGACCTTCGAATTTATCCCAACCGGAAATTGATTTTTTCTTTAATTCTTCTTTTGACCCGATGACTTCAAAATTTTTACAACTTTCGCATTCATAGATCGGTAGAGCTAATCCCCAATACCGATTCTTTTTGGAAATCAACCAATCGTGCATGTTCTTTAGCCAATCCAGCTCTCGATCCAATCCAAACTCCGGCATCCATTTTATTTTCTTTGCCACCTCCATCATTCTTTCCCTTAATGTAGACTTTTGACTTCGCGATGGTAAATCCATCGCGATGTACCACTCATCCTCGACTTTCCAGACGAGTTCGGCTTTGCATCTCCAGCACGCCGGGTATCTGTGCTTGTATGAAAAAATATTAAAAACACAGTCATTGCCTTTTTTATGTTCTTCTTTCAAAAAATTAAGGATTATTTCTGGATGTTTCTTTGCATTTTTCCCAGACAAAAATCCTAATCCAGGTAAATAATCAGCATTATCAGAAATTACTGGAATCATCGGTAATCCTAGTTTTTTTCCTAAAAGAAAGTCCTCTGTTCCTGCAGAAACTGCTGTATGGACTAAGCCTGTTCCTTCAGTATTAGAAATAGGCATAATAAGTGGATCGGTTGGAATTACTTTATGAAATTTTTCAGGCTTTTTTTCAGCTGTTTCTTTTACGGCTGGTAAAATATCAAACGGCGAACTATATTTTAGACCAACAAGCTCTTTACCCTTTACTGTTTTAATGATTTTTTCATAACCTTGAGTAAAAACTTTATCAATTAAATCCTTCATTACCCAAAAATAAGAATCTCTACTGACCTTTCCTTGCACTAAACAATAATCAGCCTTTTCATCAACGGCCACGGCAATATTAGCAGGAATTGTCCATGGTGTCGTTGTCCAGACAAGCAGTTTTTCTTTTATTTTTTGATTTTGAATTTTAGATTTATTTGAGATTTCGGATTTAGGATTTAGGATTTGGAACTCAAGAATTACCGATTCGTGTACGAGTTCCTTATAGTCTTCTGTCAGCATCTCATGTTGAGAAATGGCAGTCTCGCACCTTGGGCACCAAGGTACAGATTCGCGGCCTTTATAAATCCAACCGTTATCATAGCATTTTCTCAAGAAAAGCCAGATCATGTAGTTGTTTTCGTCGCTCATCGTAAAGTACGAGTGATCCCAGTCGGCAAAATAACCAAGCCGTTTTGACTGTTCTGTCTGTATTCCGGAAAATTTCTTAACTCGGTCGCGGCAGAGGTCGACGAATTTGGCGATAGAAGCTTTTGCATCTCCGGGAACTAAGTTTTCAATGTCTTTTTTTGTTCTCAACCCCAATTCTTTCTCTACTTCGACTTCGACCCAAAGTCCCTGGCAGTCAAAACCGTTCTGAAATCGTTCTTGATAACCTAAGAGGTTATAAAATTTCGGCCAAAGGTCTTTGTATGTCCTTCCCCAAGCGTGGTGAACTCCCATGGGATTGTTGGCAGTAATCGGCCCGTCGAGGAATGAAAAATATATCTTAGATTTAATATTCTTATTCAAATATTTTTTGACGATTCCCCTTCCATACCAATGCTTCAACCACTTCTTCTCCATCTCGGGGAAATTTTGATTGCTTTCGACCGATTTAAACATATCGAATAATTATATCATCTCAAGAAATTAGATTCACCAATATTATAAACAGTTAAACAGTTAAAACCTAAACGGTTAAAAAAACTATAAAACAAAACTTAAAAACATTTAAACTATTTTCATATGTTTAATAGTTTAACCTTTAATAGTTTTTTTAAGGTTTAGCCGTTTAAGGTTTAACAGTTTTTAAAGAGGTTGTCTATGGACTATAACCTACAAATCCACCCCCATCTTCAGGATCTTCAGGATTAGGTAATACACCGTTCAAGCATAATCGATAGTCTCTTTTTAAAATGGGAGCATGGAAACTATAAATCCATTCTTTTCCCTCATCTTAGTAATTTCGTTTTTCTTTTTTATTTATCGTTAATTCAAATGGAGGGAATTGGATCAAAAGTATTATTTCCAACAGCTTTTAACAAATCGAATTGTGTAAGATCTCTTGGTTTTTTCCTAAGTGATAGCGCTAACTTAGAAAGTTGAATTAAATATGCATCTGCGAATCTATGAAACTTTAAGTCTTCGCTAACCTCAAAATGGTCACCTATAGATTCTCCTGTACGTATAGCGGCAGCCATCGCCTCCAAATATTACAACTGAACTTGATTTTTACTGTATTGAGTTATAGAATATAAAATCCTTACCTAATTCTGAAAATCCTGAATGAAAAACCAGAATTCGGTTACATTGCCGGAGGACTTCTTAGCTAAATTTGCCAGCGATATTTTTGTTCCTTTAAAAAGAGGAGAATGCGTTTCCTGTATGTTTGCTGCTGGCGGTGGAAAAAGAACCATCTTTAACTATCTTCTTTCCAAAGAAACTATCTTAAAAAAGATTTTTAAAGAAATCTATAAAAAAACCTTATTTGTCTATATTGATCCAAATGAAATCTTAAATATTTCGACCGAAGCCTATCTTCACCTTATTCTTGAAAATCTAGTTTTTAAAATGAAACAAAAAAAGATTAAAACTGTTACAGAAACGATTTCTAAAAATCCATTGGTTCTTATAAAAAAGAATCTTGAAAATCTCGTTCTAAAAGAATACCATATCATATTTATTCTTAATGATTTTGAATTTACTCTTTCTTTACCTTTAAGTATTTATTTGAACTTAGAGTCGATTATGTCTATAGATAAGTCAAGAATAGTCTATCTATTTTTATCAACGATTAATCTTTTTGATGAGACGGTGCTTCGAAATCTTCAAAATCTTAAACATGCTATATCGCGAAACGTCAGATTCTTTTCTCTATTAAATCAAGATGCGGCAAATTATTTAATCGACCGATTTCGCGAAAAAACTAAGACAAAAATCACCCATAGAGTAAAAGATGTCCTATTCGAATTATGCGGAGGTCACCCTCAGTTATTAAAATACTCTTTTAATAATCTACGTCAGCAAGGTCAGGAATTTCTTGAAGATTATAGAAAATCAACTTCATACCTCATCAGTCACTATCAATTAAATATTGTTTGTGCCGATATTTGGAACTTTCTGTCCGAGAAAGAAAAAGAAGCGATTATTTCTGTTGTTACAACCGGAAATTTTTTACCTTCTCTAAAGGAATCTGTTGACTATCTTATAAATTTGGGACTCATTAAAAAAATTACCGATCAAAAATATCAATTATTCGGAATCCTCTTTGAACAATTTATTAAAAATAAACTTCCGAAGCATAAGTTAATATTTAATAGTAATAATAAGAAACTTTATTATGGCGGACAAAGTTGTGAAGATAAGTTTACCTATCAAGAGTTTAAACTCCTTACGTATTTTATCACTCATGAAAATGAATTGGTCACTCGAGATCAAGTTGCCGAGGCAATTTGGGGAAGGCATTATCTTGAAAAATATTCAGACTGGTCTATCGATAAAAGTATCTCGATATTAAGAAAAAAACTTGATGCTTTGGGTTTTCGCTCAGAATATCTTACGACTTTAAAGAAACGTGGGTTCAGTTTTTCTAATCCTGAATAAGATTATGAATTTTCTCTGCAAGCGCTTTATTTATAGATCTAAAATCAATCGAGGCAAATCTCTCATCAAGTTTCCTTAATTTTCTTGCTAATTCAGGATTTTTGGAATTATTGATCAATCTCCACTCTTCTTCACGACACCAAATCGGTCTAAGAAGCATAAAAGCTAATGCCGCATTGTCTTCTACCAATTCAAACAAAAAGTCATAAAAAAGCCTTCTTCCGGGTATCCCATGATAATATCTTTTTTCAGGAGGATTATCCAGACTATTGACATATTTAAAAACTTTTGCTTTTAGTCGTTTTAATACATCAGGATTTTCTAAAAGTTTTCCGATTTCGGGAAACCAGCCTTTTTCAGCAAAAACTCCGAAAGGATATACATTTATGTTTGTGGCAAAGAGTTCTTTGTTCCCTTTGATAAAGGATTCACCTTCAGGAAGTACTCTAAGAATAGATGCTAAGTCGCCGTCAAAAGCTATCCCCAAGTCCGTCAATATTGAGATGCCGTTTTTCAGCCTTTGAGATCTATAACCTATAATATAGTCATTTTTCCTTGCTTCCTCTGCAATGGGTTGAATTACTTCGTAGGTAAAAAATTCCTGTGTTTCTTTAGCCAGTCTGTTTAATGTATCTATATCATCTAATTGCTCCTCTGTAATAGGTCTATCATCTAGACTTACTATCGGGTGCTTTCCGCCATAGCCCCAGTCTCGGAAATCATGCCTGAAAGCATACAAAGTTTGACTAAATGAACTGCTTAAAAATCGTCTTTTAGAAAACGGGTAGTAAGCCACAACAAAAGGATTGTCTAACCAGTATTGATTTAAAAGTCTGTGTTTTGATAAATTCTCATAACCTCGAAATGGAGTCATACCCATACCGGATATCAAGGTCCTTTTCTCGCCATTTTTATGAAAAGTGTACGGCTCCAATTTTAAGACAATGTTTTCTATTGATGCATCTTCCATCATATGGATCAGCAATGGATTATCGGCTTTATATTTTCCTCCTCTAACCGGATTAAAAATCTGCATCCATGATCTGTTTTTTTTGCCTATGTTACCTTTTGTTCCTATATCCAAGTAGTTGAATTCATCGCGCCTGCTGCTGGTTTTCTTTTTTATGGAATACTCTTTTCCTGGAAATAATCTTTTTAAGTATCTTTCCATCTCATCAGGACCGGGGCCGTTCACAGCTACTATATCAATATCGCTGTTCGGGAGATAATTTTCAGCATTTTCATCCTTACCTAATTTCGTTAACCAGTCCCTGATGGAAGAAAAACGGTTTGCCTTAATATCCAGAAATTCCTTTCTTCTGAATCTGGTAGTCTTTATACCGGTAATATCTTCCGCTCTCCCTAAAACAATAAACATCGACATATCTGGAAACCTGTTCAAAAGTGCCAAAATAATTTTACCCCTATCAGTAATGTCCCACGAAGTTGATGCTTCCGGCGACTCTTTCAATCTATGGGGTGCGCTCAAGCCGAACATTTCTTCTGCCATATAGAATCTATAATCAAAATACTTCCCAATTCCTCTTTTGTCCATCAGTTTTTGAACTTTTAACCTGATAATCTTTTCAAGTCCAGGGATATTGCGTTCATTAGGTTGACTGGGTAAATTAAGCTCATCCATTACCTCTTGAAAACAATCGCTTATTACCTTTAACACCTCTGTTTCCCTTTTTTTATCCAGAAGCTGAATTAAATCTCTATACCCAGCTTTGTACAAATCTCTGGCATAAACCCTAAGCTCTTTAGGCAACCATTCAAAAGAGGGAAATTCTTTAACTTCCGGCATTTCTACAGGCTCTTTTTTCAAAAATAAAGGAGTATTTATGTCTATCATTTCCAAAAGTTGATCAAGCAAACCAAATGCAGTTTTAAAAGAACTGACATTTCTTTTTTCATCTTGGACTAATAACTCTCTGATGTTCTTTAGGATAAATTTCTTTTCTATTCTGCCTTCTTTTGGAATTGTAGTATACCGCCATCTTTTTAGCTGTCGCGGTACAGATTTTGGCTTTGAAATATCTATTTTTCTATCTCTTGTTAAATCAAGATCTATTCTAATAAGACTAAGAATTTCATTCTCCGACTTAGTTAAGAGTAGGTTCAATAATTTATCTTTGTCGTTTTTAAATCGTTTTTCAAACAACGAGTAAATGTGATTTTCTGTTCCCTGCACCCACGGTGATCCGCTGAAAAAAAGTCTTAATACCATATGCATTAAGTAAACTTGTGCTATGAATTCGCCGTCAAAGATCATTTTGAGTTCCTTTTTTAATCCGCCGTTAACTTTTTTGTCAACAATCGCTAGTTTAACGACATTCACCGATATAAGATCGGTAATTTTTTTCCTTTGATTATCGGTTTCCGGCAAATAGAAAGGGGTGCCTTTTAACAACGCATTAGTAACTCCCAAGAGACTCTGAACAACTAAGTTTATCTTTTCCTCAAAAGGCATGTTTTCATCGATCTTGAATATCCGTATCAATTCGGTGAAATCTCTGACTGTGTATGATAACCAGTCAAACGATGCTGCCTCGTTTCCCTTTTTTAATAATTGACCAAGAAGCGTCCTCCCGGAAATTGCATCTTCGGTTATTTGACGAAGTTTTTCTATCTTAATACCAACTCTTTCATAATAATTTTGCGTTTCCGTATTAAAAACCATCTCTCTAAATCTATCATAATTCGGGTCACCTCTTAAGACACCAACCAACACCTCATCTTCGTGGTATTTTTTTCCTCCTATTTCTAACCTTTTGTGAAAAACGCCTTGGAGCGGTAAGGTGAAAAAATCATGCAGTCTTTCTACTTCTGAACTATATAGTATTGTTTCTTTAGGCGTCAGATCATATTCTTTTATTAACTCTTTGAAAAGAACGGGTTGTTTCCTACATAAATGAAGAAGAGTATTGGAAGATAATTCCATCACATCACGGATATGGTCACCCCTTGAAAAATCATATCTCAAAACTTTTTCGGCAATCGGACTGACGTTATTCATGCGAAATAATCTTTCCATTGACTTAAGTTTTAGGCTTTCTAAAGTAGGTAAAGCTTTTTCTAGAATAATATTGCCTGCATTTTTAAGCTTTAAACCTGAAGCTGCAAAAGAAATTTTATTAGAGAGGTGACCGTGCCAATCCGATGACTTAAATAATTCAACCATTATAAGGCCTGATTTTATAATTTTTCTCTCTATTATTCAACTATAGGCTATAGTAACCTTTCAGGATCTTCAGGATTGAGTAATACAACATTCAAGCAGTATAAGTTTTCTTGATGTAAATTGTCTTTATATGATAGTAGTTTATACAACTTTTTTTATAATTTACGGCCTGATAGTGTTTTGCTTGTTAAAAGGTCCGACCGATTCCGACTAAAATGAATAAATATCAACTGCAAATTTTTTTGGTAGGCCTTCAGCCTTATTATTTTATTTTGTTTTCTATCCTAGACTTATTTCTATTCTAACGATCTAACTGCTATAATTTATTTAATATGGATTTTATAGTTATTTTTCTACTTATCATTTTTAACGGTTTTTTTGCCATGGCTGAGATTGCTATTGTTTCCTCGAGAAAAAGTAAGCTAAAAAATATGGCAATGAGCGGAAGAAATAAAGAAAGAACTGCGTTTAATTTAGCCGTAAACCCCAATATGTTTCTGTCCAGTGTTCAGATTGGAATAACCCTAGTTACCGTCCTTGCAGGTGCAATAGGTGAAGACATGTTTATGGCAAGACTCTCTCCTTTAATTAAGCTTCTGCCTTTTATTGGAATATATCACCAGCAAATTTCGTTTATTTTGATTATCACTGTAATTACCTATTTATCTATTGTAATAGGAGAACTTGTGCCTAAAAGAATTGCCCTTAATAATCCCGAAAAAATTGCTATATTCGTCGCCCCTATAATTAAACTTATTTCTAATGTAACTTCACCGATTGTACGTTTGTTAAGTGTCTCAACCGAATTTGTTTTTAAGCTTTTTGGGCTAAAACAAACTTCCCCTTCTCTCATTACCGAGGACGAGGTACATATCCTTATTAGAGAAGGTGCAGATATGGGAATTTTCAGCCGTACCGAAAAGAAACTGATTGAGCGGGCACTTTTATTGGATGATTTGCGAGTGGGAATGCTTATGACACCTAAACATAAAATGACGATAGTCAATATTGATAAATTTGCCGATAAACCAAAACAGTTTCTTAAAAATTATCCTCATTCTCGGTTAATCTTTACCGAAGGAAAAGATAACAAAATATTCGGCGTTATTCATGTTAAAGATCTATTATCTTACTCCTTTGATGACAGCGAGTTCGATATTGAGAAATTAAAAAAAATCACCAATAAACCACATCTTATCCCTGAATCAATGAAAGCCATCAAAGTTCTTGAATTATTTCGTCATTCACCTATTCATATTGCTTTGGTATTGGACGAATTTGGCAATATTCAAGGTTTGGTGACTTTAAATGATATCCTTGAGGCGCTTGTAGGTGAAATTAGGTCGCAATCGATTCAAGTACCTTTGATTATTCAAAGAGACGACGGATCATTTCTTGTTGATGGAGTATTAACGATATATGAATTCAAAAAGAAACTTAAGCTTAAAGAATTGACAAATAAAGACCTTACTAACTACCAAACCGTTGCTGGCTTTATAATCGCTCATCTTGAAAAAATACCTAAAACAGGAGACATTTTTGAAAAATCCGGCTACAGATTCGAAATAATCGATATGGACAACAACAGAGTAGACAAAGTTTTAATTACACCATTACCTAAAAATTGATTGATTTAGAGAATTCTATTCATTTCTTCCTTAGGAAAGCGGGAATGTCAAACTCTGAAGTATCGTCCAAAAACTCCTCATCCTCTTTAATATCTTCTTCCACTTTTCCTTCGCCTCGCCGAAGTCCCGGCTCGGAAGGAACGGAGGCGGGCTCCTTTTCAATCTCTTCTCCCTTTTTAAATCGGAAAAGTCTCAATTTATTATCGTCAAACTTTGTGGCAATGATCGTCACCTTGATCTGATCCATAAGGCGCTCATCGATAACCGCTCCGAAAATGATATCTGCGTCAGGGTCAACAGACTTGGCGATGATTGAAGCCGCCTCGTCAATTTCAGCCATAGTCAAATCAGGTCCGCCAACGACATTGAAAAGAACACCGCGGGCGCCTTCAATTGAGACGTCAAGAAGCGGTGAGGAAATTGCCTGCTTGATCGCAGCGATCGCCCGCTTGTCTCCGCTGCCGATTCCCATTCCCATCAAAGCCGTCCCGGAATTGCTCATAATCGATTTAACGTCGGCAAAGTCGACGTTGATCAGTCCCGGAGTAGTTATAAGCTCGGCAATCCCTCTGACTCCTGAAGTCAAAACAGTATCAATCTTTCTGAAAGCTTCAAGTATCGGCGTTTTTTTATCGACGATATTTAAAACGCGCTGGTTTGGAACAATAATCAGAGTGTCGACCTTCTCTTTTAGTCTAGAAATGCCGTCTTCGGCGGTAAATTTCCTCTTCACCCCTTCAAATTCAAAAGGTTTAGTGACAACAGAAACCGTCAAGGCACCAGTCTCCCGAGCAATCTCGGCAATAATCGGAGAAGCACCCGTTCCAGTCCCACCGCCTTCGCCGCAAGTGATAAAAACCATGTCAGCGCCAGTCAAATCTTCTTTTAATCTTTCTCTCGACTCTTCAGCAGCCTGCCTTCCGATTTCCGGGTCGCCACCCGAACCCAATCCCTTAGTCAGGTTTTCACCGATCTGAATCTTAATCGTCGCTTTGTTATTGAGAAGCGCTTGGGCATCGGTATTGACGGCAACAAATTCAACTCCGGGGATACCGCCTTCGGCAATCATCGACGATATCGCATTTCCGCCGCCTCCACCGACGCCAACGACTTTTATTCTTGCCGCTTGTCCAGCTCTTGGTTTTATTAACATGTCATGGTATGAATTGTTTAAAAAAATTCTTTAAATTTCCAAAAGTATTTCCCAACTTAAAATCTTTCAAAACTCTGCCAAAATTTTTAAATCCGGCTCCTTCATCAGTCATTATATTTTTTAGACCGTACAAAAGCAACCCGCTAGTTGATGAGTATTGAGGATCAGTCGTCTCGTCGACCAGGCCTGTTACTTTATCCGGGATGCCAATCCTTATTGGCAAGCCGACGACGCGTTTACCAGTCTCAAGCATCCCGACTGTCAGCGCCCCGCCTCCAGTAATTACCAATCCAGCCGGCACCTGTTGTCCGAAATTGCTTTTTTCAATCTCTTCAAAAATTAATTTGAATATTTCTTCAAGCCGGGGAGCGATAATACCGTCGACTAATGTTTTTAAAGAAACTTCGGTAACATTCTCGGGCAAATTTAGTTCGTTTAAATTTATCTGCGGAGTCTTTTTTTTGGAAGAGTTTAGATTTTTGCTCAAATAAAGTTTTATTTTTTCGGCCGAGTCCAAAGAGACGCGCAAACCAACAGCAATATCATTGGTAATGTGCCTGGCGCCGATTGGGATCGAGGAAGAATAGGACAAGGCGCCGTCAGCATATATCGCCGTATCAATCTTGCCGCCGCCAATATCGACCAAAACTACTCCCAACTCTTTTTCAGTATTGGTTAAAACTGCCTCCGCAGACGCCAAGCCGGAAAAGACAAATCCCCGGTTTTCAATTCCCAAATCATCAAGTACTCGATCAATATTTTTTAAATTAGTTGACGAGGCAGTAATAATATGGGTCTCCACTTCAAGCCTTACTCCGCTCATCCCGACCGGGCTCTTTATCCCCGGCTGGCCATCGACGATATAGTCTCTTGGAATGGCTTCTATGATCTGGCGGGTGGTCGAGAGGGAGATCGCTCGAGCAGCTTCAATCACTCTCTCCACATCTTCTTCGGAGATCTCCCCCTGCGGGTTGGAAACGGCGACGATGCCGTGAGAATTTAAAGAAGAGATATGGGGTCCTCCGACAGTGACAAAAGCATGGTCTATTTTATGCCCGGCCATTCTTTCGGCCTTTTCCACGCTGTCTTCTACAGCATCAGTCACTTCTTTTATATCAACTATCAATCCTTTTCTAATTCCTCGGGCAACTGTGGTATTAAATCCGATTATTTTTAACTCATCAATCTCGCCAGATTTTATTCCCACGATAGTGGCGATTTTGCTGCTGCCGATGTCAATACCGCAAATTAGTTGGTCTGTCATTTATAATTTAGAATCTAACAACAGGTTTGTCATAACGCAAATCGATTTCCTTAAATGCTCTTCCTTCTACTTTAAACTGTTTTACTATCTGCTGCAACTGAAAAAGTTGTGAACCCGCTTCTTTTTCGCTGCTGAAAATGATTTTTTTTTCTCCTACGTTAAATAGTAACATATTGACTCCGCTTATATCAATATAAACTATTTTAAAACCCAGATCGATGACTCCAATGATCAAATCAAGCGTCAACTTTATGTCCTTATACGTCAATACGTTTCCAGCGCTGTAAGACTGAAAATTAAGTTTTTGATAATAATTAATTATCGGCAATTCCTTAACTGGATTTTTGGATTTTAAGAGGATTTTTCCAAAAGACGAAAGATAAAAATAACCTTGATTGACTAATAAATTGGCAATTGGTCTTTCTATTTTGATTTTTAAGATTAGCGTCGACGGGTATTCTTTTTCTATGGTTACTTTATCGACTTCAGGGTTTTTTTTGATAATCAATTCTTTTATTTCTTTTTGGGAAATAAAAATTAAATTGCTTTTTTTGAGCTCTTGAATGCCGATTAAGTCTTTTTTATCGCTTTCTATCTCAATATCTTTAATCGCGAAAACATTGTTTAAAGTATAAAAAAATATAAAAATCAATAAACAAACAATAACAAAAAAAACAAATGATCTTATTTTATCTAAAAACTTCCTCGACGATAAATTGGCTGGCATCGTTTTTATAAAAATAACTTAACGATCTAAAATTGCTTTTATAGCTTTTGATGTTCTCTAAAATTTTGTTGATCAACCTAAATAGCTTTTCGCTAGTTTCTATCTGATGAAATATTTCGCCGACTCCTGCCTTGGCAAAAATCTCAGCGTGAAAGAACTGTTCTTTACCAGACGCCCAAGGCAGGGGAATGAATATGGCTGGTTTTTTTAATTTCAATAGCTCAAAAAAAGTGTTTGCGCCGGCGCGGCCAACTACGATATCGGCCAAAGAATAAATGTAGCCTATTTCATCTTCGTAAAAATGTTTTGCTAAAAAATATCTATCAGCTAGTTCTTTAGAAAGATTCTTTTTTATTTTCAACAAACCATCATAATCGTGATATTCCTTAGTCTCTCCAGTTTGATGTATAACAATATAACTATTTAACAATTTAACAATTATCTTCTTGACGTGTTCATTCACGCTATGACTTCCAAGGGTACCACCGGTGATATAAACAACCGGCCTGTCTTTTTTTGCTGAAAAAGGTTTCTTTTTGGCAATGAACACGGATTGCCTAATCGGATTTCCAGTAATAATGGTTTTTTTGGCCGGGAAATATTTTTTTGCTTCCTCAAAAGCAATAAAGATTTTTTTTGAAAAAAAGCCTATGATTCTATTGGCCAATCCCGGATTAATGGTCTGTTCATGGGTAAATACAGGAATCCTAAAAATATAACCCCAGAAAACCAAAGGAAGAGCTAAATACCCGCCAAAAGACATTATGCGATCCGGTCGATACTGATTAATAATAAAAAAAGCCCGATAAAAACCCAAGGGAACTCGAAAAAGACTCCTCAACGATTTTATCGACAAAACTCTTGTCAGTCTGCCAGCCTGTAGGGGAATAAACAAAATTTTTCTTCGATTGATTTCTTTGAATTCCAAAGAAGTTGTTTTCTCTGAATCGAGCGCATATTTCCGGCCGACAAAAATAATTTCCACATTTGGTTTGGTTTTTTTTATTTCATCGATAACGGCTAAAGCTGGGGCTAAATGTCCACCGGTGATTAAAATTTTCATAGTATTATTATACTTTCACCCTCTTCTCTATATTCAATAAAATTCCTATTAAAGCAAAAGAAATAAGTAAATTGCTTCCCCCATAAGAAATAAAAGGCAAAGGTACGCCGGTCAAAGGAAATAGACCAACCATTCCTGCCAAATTAATGATGATCTGCAGATTAAAAAAGGCGAAGACTCCCGCGGCGATCAATTTTGACAGTTTATCTGGCGACAATCTTATCAGGTGGTAGATTTTATAAATAAAAATAAAATAGAGAATAATTAACATTAGAGACCCAACAAATCCGTATTCTTCGGCGATGATGGCAAAGATGGAGTCAGTATGGGCCTCTGGCAAAAATAAATATTTTTGACGGGAAGAGCCAAACCCTTGACCAAACAACCCTCCCTGGGAAAGTGATATTAATATTTGGTTGATGTGATAACCGATTCCTTGTGGATCGGTCGACGGATTCAAAAAGGCTGTTAGGCGGTTTAGTCTGTAGGGCGCAGCTTTGATCAATAAAAAAAATCCAGCGGCCGCAACCGGTATCAGCAAAAATAAGTTGAATATATTCATTCCCGCAAGGTAATAAATAATCAAGCTCAATAAAAAAACGATAATCGCCGTACCCATATCGGGCTGGAGAATTATCAAAAAAATTAAAAATCCGACCAAAGTGAGAAAAGATAAAAATCGCCTTTTCTCTCTATGAATAAACCATGAAGAAAGATAGATAATGACGGAAAATTTGGAAAGCTCGGTCGGTTGGACATTAAACCAGCCAAAGTCAATCCACCGCCTGGCTCCTCCTGCCTGAAGGCCAATTCCGGGAATCAAAACGATCATCAAGAGAAGAATTGTCACTCCCAAAGATATGAATGAAAAAAAATAGAGCTTTTTGTAATCAAAGTAGGAAAAAAACATCATGACGAAAAAACCGATCGCCAACCAAATCGCTTGGTATTTAAGATAATGCAGACTGTCTCCAAAAGCGCTGACCGATCTTATCGCCGAAGCTTCAAAAATAAAAACCAGACCGATTAAAGACAATATTATCGGTATAGTGACTAAAGGTACAAAAAATTTATTTCGAATTAGAAGTTTTTTAACCATTCAAAAATAATTTTGTCAATTTTTTGTAATCAGACCTAGGATCTGTGAAATGAAATTCAACTTTTTTTTGTTTATCTAACTTTCTTTCTATTTTAGGATGGCGCTTTAAATAGTCCTTTAGTTTTTCTGCTACTATTCTTTCTTCCGATATCACATCAATATTCGACCCAACAATATTTTTTATCTCTTTTTCTATAATTCCATAATGAGTACAAGCTAAAATAAGACTATTTATTTTTCTTTTTATCAACGGGTCAAGATATTCTTTAAGTAGTAATTGAAGAACTTTTTTATTTCGCATCGAATCTTCGATATAGGGAACAAGAAGCGGGCAAGGCTGTTGAAAAACAATGGCTGTTGGAATAACTTTTTTAATCTCATGAATAAAAGCTTCCGATTTGATCGTCGCCTTAGTACCGATGATGCCTATTCTTTCTAACCTACTATCTTTTAATTTTTCTATTACCGGTTTAATAACACCCAAAACTCTTAGATCCGGATAAAATTTAGGTAAATATTCGCGTTGGATTTTTCGAAGAGAAGTCGACGTCGACGAATTACAAGCGATAATGATTAACTGGCACTTTTTTTTAAACAAAAAATCAACTGCTTCTTTAGTAAATTGGTAGATGATTTCTGGCGACCGGTTTCCATAAGGCACTCGAGCATTATCTCCAAAATATATGTAATTATATTGGGGAAGCTCTTTGCGCAAAGCTTTAAAGATTGTCAATCCGCCAAGTCCCGAATCAAAAACACCTATATTCATATATCTATTATTTTTTTAACTATTCTATTGAATTCGTCGCCTCTGTGAAACTCATTATTAAACATGGCAAACGAAGTCGCCCCAGGAGAAAATAATACCACTATCTTGTCATTCCGATATTTTTTGTCATTCAGGCGAAGGCCGGAATCCAGACTCTTACACAACCTATAGGCTTCTATAACTGCCTCTTCTAAATTATCATAAACCTTTTTACTAATCTTTTCAGGTATGGACTCCCTAAGGATGTCCAATATCTGATCTGTGAACGAACCTGCCAATAAAACAATTTTTTCTACTTCGATTAAACGTTTAATTAAAGTATTAAAGGGAAGATTTTTTGAATTACCTCCTAAAATGAGAATGATTTTTTTATTTTTGAAAGAATCAATTGCTTTGATAGTAGCAATTGGCGTTGTTGAAGTAGTGTCATTAACAAAGACAACACTGTTTTTTTCTCCAACAATTTCTTGTCTAAAAGGCAGACCTTTAAAACTTGAAATAATCTTGACAGCTTTTCGCTCATTAATCTTTAGAATCTTCGCTACCTGCAAAGCGGCCGCAGCGTTTTCCAAATTATGATCTCCCATGAGGTATTTAAGTTTATTGGGAAAATCTTTTTTAGAAAAAAATATTGTAGATGAGGTGACAAATTTCTTTTTACTTTCGAGGGGACCCCGACCTTGGCGGAGTGAGACTCTCGTGTAAAAAAAATTTGGCACCGAATCTAACAAGCTAGAATTGATTATTAAATAATTACTCTCTTTCTGATACACAAAAATTGCTTTCTTATCATATAAATACTCATCCATGTTTTTATAATAGTTCAAATGGTCTGGATAAATATTAGTAAAGAGGGCTATGTGTGGGCTGATTTTTTTCCGGTGAAATCCGGATAACGCCCACGAAGAAATCTCCATCACTACCCAATCATTTTCTGTTAAAGTTTTTAAATAATTAGTAGTCGAGATTCCTGGTAATCCTCCTCCCAAATAAACTGAAAAATCAGATAGTTTTAGTAGGTTAAATATTAACTGGGTAGTCGTCGACTTGCCTCGAGTCCCTGTAATGCCAATAATTTTTCCTGGAAAGACAGAGGCAAAAAAAGACAGTTCCATCTCAATCGGAATTCCCTTCTTTTCTGCCTCAACAATTTCCGGCATAGACCATAAGACAGAGGGTCCTTTGAAGATTACATCCGCCTCAAGAAAATCTGACAATTGATGTCCACCGAGATGAAAATTTACCGGTAGATCCGACAGTCTATTAATAGACTGTAGTAATTTTTCTTTCGGCTTTTTATCAGTCACTGTTACATTAGCTCCCAAGTCTGCGAAGAATCTGGCGATACCTACTCCACCACCCTGAAGACCCAAACCAACTACCAAGACTTTTTTTCCTTGATATTTCTTCTTCAAAGAATCAATAATATCCTTTGGCATAATCTTATTTTATCATTTCATAAAAGCAATCATCAGGCCGAAGATGACGAAGATAATGGAAATCAGCCAGAGGCGCATGACAATTTTTGGCTCTTCCCAACCTTTATTTTGCAGATATAAATGAAAAGGAGCTACAGGAAATATCTTCCTTTTTAAAAACTTCTTACCCATTAGTTGAATCAACGACGATCCAATCTCAATGACAAATACTCCACCCATAATCGGCAAAGCAAACGCCTTACCCAAAATCAACCCTATGACAGCAAAAGTAGCGCCAAATGAAAGAGCCCCGGTATCGCCCATAATGACGCGGGCCGGCCAGATATTGAAATAAAGAAAAGCTAATAGACCACCTAACCAAGCAGCGATAAAAAGGGAGGTCGGAACATCCAAAATCGATCGGGAAACCACCCAAAAACCAATCAAGGCAAAAGTAAGGATGCCCGATGCCAATCCATCGAGGCCATCGGTAATATTGACGGCATTGGCAAAAGCGACAATAATAAAAGAAGAAAATAAGATATAAAAATAGTTCAAATTAAAGACGCCAAAAAAAGGCACGTGCATAAATTGAATTTTTAGATCGCTGAATAGCCAATAAGAAATAACTAAAGAAAGGATAACTTCTATGATGAATTTATGACGCATTCTTAAACCAAAAATTCCCGTTTTTGTCCAAAGAAACATTTTATTCAGATCATCATACAAACCCAAAAACCCAAAAGAAATAAAAGTAAAAAGGATTATTTTTATTTCCGAGGCGATCGACGGATAATTGGTTAGGATTTTTTTTTGAAAAAACCAATACAAAAAAATAAAAAGACAAAATACAAAGACTGTCGTTGCCAAAATCAAAATTCCCCCCCCGACTGGTGTACCCTTTTTATGGACATTAAATTTATCAAAGATCGGCGTCGGTTTGTTAAAGACGTCTCTTGTCTTTTGATGGGCTCTTTGAAACTTGAGGTGATAAAGAAAATCAATAAAAGGAACGATCAAAAAAAAATTCAAAACAAAAGAAGCAAAAACGGCAAAAAGATAAATGGAAGTCATAATATTTTTGGCAAAAAAATCATACCGGCTATGATAGTGGCACCGATTGCATATATCAACATTGCTGCCGCGGCGACGTCTTTGGCGATTTTTATGTCTTCTCTGATTTTTTTATCGATGGCGTCGGTCGTCTGCTCGAGGCCGGTATTTATAGTCTCAATTACTAATCCAACGGTAATCAAAAAGACAATTAATAAAAACTCCAGATAACTTATTTTGAGAATAAATGCTCCAAAAATAGACAGAGTTGACAAAAAAAGATGAATTTTATAGTTTGGCTGGGTTTTTAAAGCCCAGATCAAACCGTCAACGGCGTGTCTAACGGAAATGGTATGATGTTTAAGCATTAAATATTTTGTTCAAAACTTCGGCAACTTTTTTCGAATCGTGCCTCAAAATGCTTCGATATAAGACATCAGATGAGTTCGTCTCCACCTGTTTATTGTCGATCAAATCTCCCTTGATAACCTTATAACCATTATGATCTTTTAAATCGTTAATTGCTTCTTCTTCATTATACTTTTTGTAGGAATTCAAAATATCCGCTGTAATCTGCGTATTGTTTATGAGAATAAAGTCAGGATCTTTTCCGAGATATTTTTTTAAATCCAAAAGGTGATCCGATGCTTTATATTTCGTCGTCTGTCCGGATTTAGTCATCAAATTCATGATGAAAATTATTTTTGCTTTGCTTTTCATAATCGCCTCACCGATGCCTTCAACGAGGAGTACAGGTATGATACTTGTATAAAGATCTCCTGGTCCAACAATAATATAATCGGAATTTTCTATTGCTTCGACTGCTTTAACATTGGCTGTTCCGCTGGGCGTCAAATAAGCTCTTTTAATCCTTGAGGATTCTGCATGATTTTCGTCTATTAATCCTTCTCCGGTAACGATTTTACCGTTTTCATACTCGGCTGCCAAATGCAGTTTATCATGAGTGACGGGAAAAACTTTTCCTTTCGTCTTTAAAACATATGATGCTGACTGAATTGCCTCGTCGTAAGATGTGCTAACTTTTTCAAGCGCAGCCAAAAAAAGATTGCCGAAGTTATGTCCTTTAAAATCTCCTGTTTCAAATCGATATAAAAAAAGTTTTCTCCATAATATAGGAGCGTCGGACAAAGCCACCAAGCATTGGCGAAGATCTCCCGGTGGTAAAACACCTAGCTGATCCCGAAGTTTACCAGTTGACCCACCCGAATCCATCATGGAAACAACAACAGAAAGATCGAGCTCGTAATCTTTAAGTCCCGACAAAACGACAAAAGTTCCAGTGCCTCCACCAATAACAGTAATTTTTTTCATACTTTTAAATTAACCTTTTCTTTCCCATCACTAAAATATACTTTATCTTTTACGTCCTGATTTACGACTTCACCGGAGTTGATCCAAGTTTTTTTGCCAATCTTCACTCCCGGAGTGAGCGTAGCATTGACGCCTATTTTTGATTCCTCACCAATAACTGCTCCTAATTTTGACAAATTTGTTTCTTTTACTGTTTCTCCGTCAAATCTCAAGTTAGCCGTTACCGCTTGAGCTCCCATCATCGCTTTGTCTGCCAAAACAGAGTCGCCGACATAATTCCGGTGGAGAAAAACTTTGTTACCGATGCTCGATCGGGCAATCTCCGAGTAAGATCCAATCAAGCAATCTTCTCCAATCTGGCTTTCCCGTATCAATGAATAATCGCCGATGATGCTATTATCTCCGATAAAAACTGGTCCGGAAATTTTTACAAAATCTCCGATTACCACATCATCTCCGATGATGACTGGACCGACAATAAGTGCTTTTTTAGATATGCGGGCCGACGAGGAGATTTTACTGGCTTTGATTGTAGCCAAAAACAATTTCGTCATTAGCAAAACATGCCAAGGGAACTTAAGACTCTGCCAATAACCGTCATATATAAAGTACTCTCTGTCAATTTCCGTGGAAAGTAGTTGGCTCAAGGCGACTTCATAATGATCGTCGTTGCTAGTTTTTACTTTTTCTAAGGCTTTAGTCAAGTAATCGATGTCAGAGTAATAGTCAATCACCAACTTAGTGATATTTGAGGGAATTTTGTCTTTTCTGGGTTTCTCGATAATTGCCATGAGTTTTCCTTTAGCGTCAAACTTGAAGTATCCGCCAGGAAAATATTCGCTGATTTTTTTTCCAAAAAGAATAACTTTATTTTCTTGCTTTGCGGTTTGTACGATCTTTTCAAGAATTTTAAAATCAAAAATGTCATTGGCGTTGATAATCAAAACTTCTCCCTTAACCAAATTTTTAGCCGATAATACTGCCCCTGATTGCCCGTCTAAATCATCCTGAATAATAACTTGATATTTTGACGCTCCTAACGAAGCTTCGATCAAACGATTGAGGGGAGCTGCGTTTTTTTTACTGGCAATGACCGTTATTTTTTCACAGTAATTTGACAGTTCTTCTAGCTGGTAAAGAATCAATGGTCTGCCCAAAAAAGAAAAAAGATTTTTCTCTTCAAGAGGCCAAAATCTCGTACTATCGCCACCCGCCAGTATTAATCCATTCTTTATCTTCCTCATAAGCTTATTTTATCAAATTAAATCTTCTTAATCTCTCCCCCTAAATTTCTGACTTTTTCTACAAAATCCTCATATCCCCGCTCGAGGATCGAGACACCGTTGACGACTGATTCACCATCGGCTACCAAAGCGGCTGTCGCCAGGCTGGCGCCGGCGCGAAGATCAGCGATATTCAAAGCTCCACCATGAAGACTCACCGGACCATCAATCTCGATAACCTGGTTATATTTTTTCCCTCTTACGTAGTTAAAGTAATAAAAGTCTTTTGGATTTTCAACTTTTTTTTCCAGAAACCTTATTTTTGCTCCCAACTTTTTTAATTCCGACACATAAGAAAATCTATTTTCAAAAACGCGCTCGTTTACAGTTGATTTTCCTTGAGCTTGAGTCATTAAAACAGCCCAATTAGGCTGCCAATCGGTCATAAAACCCGGATGCGGAGTTGTTTCAATATTAACGCTTTGAAGCGATTTACCTCTGGAAAAGAAAATCCCGTTATTCGAAGTCTTGATCTTAACCCCGGCTTGCTTTAGTTTTTCAACAAAGATAGTGATGTTTTCTAACAGTAAATTCTTTAGGCTGATACTCCCACCTGTTGCTAAAGCTAGACAAATATAAGTAACAGCTTCGTTGCGGTCGGGGATGATTTTAAAAGGTTCTTTGAATTTGAGTTTTTCGACTCCATCTATTTCGATTAGGCTGTTTTCTTTGACAATTCTCGCCCCGCTTTGATTCAAAAAACTAATCAGGTTATCAATCTCCGGCTCGTTGGCACAGTTTTCTAAAACGATTTTGTCTTTTCCGAAAACCGAAAGCATGATGAGGAGTTCTGTCCCAGTATGGCTTGGCTTGCTGAACCTAAAAATACCCCTAGGTTTATCAGGCATTTTTGCCTCATAGAAACCTGTTCTTGAAATATATCTGATTTCCACTCCCAGGCTTTTCATTCCTTCAACAATCCTATCGATGGGCCTGGCGCCGATCCGGCATCCGCCTGGATTGGGAACAAAACAACTCCCGAATTTATGAAGAAGAGGAGCAAAAAGCATGAAAGAAACCCTGATTTTTGAAGCATGAAGTAAATCAACTTTATTTTGATTTAAAGAGGTCGGATCGATTTCTACTTGGTTTTTGTCAACAAAATCAACTTTTGCTCCCAACGATTTGATTAGATGCAAAAGCTCGATGACATCATTGATTCGGGGAATATTTTCTAAAACGACTTTTTCGTCAAATAAAAGAGAAGCGATGATCATCTTTAATGCGGCATTTTTAGCCCCAGAAAGCTTTACTTCACCTGATAACTTTTTTCCGCCCTTGATGATATATGAATCCTCCATAATTAAATCTTAAACTGTTAAACAGTTAAAACCTAAAAAAACTTATTAAACATTAAAACCTTAAACATTAAACAAAATGTTTTGTTTAATACTTAACCGTTTAATAGTTTTTTTAACTGTTTAAGTTTTAATATTTAACTGTTTTATATTACTATTACTTCTTCTTCCAACTCTATGTCGAATTTTTCTTTAACCTTATTCTTTATTATACCCAACAGTTTAATAAGGTCTTTACTCTTGCCTTTGCCTTTGTTGATGATAAAATTGGCGTGAATTGGTGAGACAAAATAATCTCCAACAGCATAACCTTTTAATCCTACCTTATCAATTAAATATCCAGCAGATATTTTTCCTGGGTTTCTGAAAAAACAACCGGATGAAGCAATTCCAAACGGCTGGGTTTTCTTTCTATATAAAAGGGCCCAATCGGCTTTTTCTTGTAATATCTTAGCGTTGGATTTTTTGAGTTCAAAAATGCCTTCGAGGACGATCTCTTTGGTTTTTTGCAAGATAGAATAGTCATAAGCAAATTTGAAATAATCTCTATTAACCTTTTTAACTTCTCCGCGATTGTTGACAAGATACGCATAGACTAAGCTGTCGCCAAAGTAGATCGGAGGTTTTGTCCATTTCGAATTCATGTAAATTGCTCCACCGACCGTCCCTGGCAAACCCTTATGATACTCAAATCCCTCCCACCCGGCAGCAATTGATTTTGCGACCAGCAAAGAAACCGGGTATCCTGAAGACACAGAAATGGTAATTTTGTTTTTGCTTTCTTTAAGAATCTTCAAATCTAAATAATTATTTTTTACTATCAATCCTTCTATTTTTTCTTTTATGATTGCCAAATTACTTCCCCCGCCTAACATAAATAGAGGCAGTTTGTTTTTTAAACAATATTTTTTCGCCTCGATTAAATCACCTCTTGTCCTCGCTTCCAAAAAATACTCCGCTTTTACTTGATTTCTTAAAGTTAGATAATGTGATAAGTCTTTGTTTTTTTCAATCCGTAATCCGTAATTCGTTAATCCGTTAATTGTCTTGATAATTTTGTCTTTTAATTTATAAACATCCCCTGCCCCCATCGTAAAAATTACATCGCCTTTTTTTACAAATTTTTCCAACCGATTAATCAACTGTACGCTCGATTCTACATAATAAAGATTTTTTTTGCCTTTGACAATATCTTGTGAGTCGATCTTAAACTGACGACTGTTTTCTCTTGCTGAAGCAAAAATTGGAAGGATAAATCCTATATCTGCTGATGATAAACCCTCTTTAAATTTATTTAACAAGAAGTTTGTTCTGGAATAAGTGTGAGGTTGGAAAATAATTATTATTCGTCTACCACCAAATCTATCGCGGGTTGATTTAATCGTTGCTTCGATTTCCGCTGGATGATGGGCATAGTCATCGAAAAGATAGGTGTCATTATTTTTGTAAACTAATTCAAATCGCCTTTGGGCACCTTTAAAACCCAATAATGCTTTTTTAATTTTTCCCGCTGTAAAACCTAACTGTAATAATTGAACGATAACTGCAGCTGCATTGGAAATGTTATGTTTACCAAACAAAGAAATTTTAAAACTGTCCGTTCCTTTAATACTAAATACTGAACCATCTTTGTCTATTTTCCAATTAACTATTTGATAATCTGCTTTTTCTGAAAAACCATAAGTAATAATTCTCCTAGACTTTAGTGTATTAATAGACTGTAGTATTTTCGTATCGTCAATATTCAAAATTAACTTTTTCTCACCAAAAAATTTGACAAACGCTTTTCTAGTTTCTTCAATGTTTTTGTAGACGTCTGGATGATCAAAATCAATATTAGTACAAATAATCCAGTCGGGGTTTAATTTGAAAAACTTTGGCGTTTTATCACTTGGTGGATTAATTCCATACTCATCCGCTTCGATGACAAAATATTTTTTTTCTTGGTAATCTGCTCCCTGATAATCAGTAAAAAAAGGAACACCAACAAAATAAGAAGGTTTGGCGTTAAGTTTATTCAACGCATAACTTAATAAAGAAGCAGTTGTTGTCTTTCCGTGACAGCCAGCAACAGCAATCTTGGTCTCAAATCCAAGCATCAATTCACCCAATAAACCAGCCTGGGAAATAACATTTACTTTTCTTTTCTTTGCCTTAATAATAAGAGGATTACTCAACCCTTGATGAGCCGCAGAGTAAACCATTAGATCGATATTTTTAGGAAGATCCTTAAAACCCACCTTCCAGGTAATCTTATTATCTTTAAGAAGCTTATCAGTAATAAATTCTTCTTCCACATCGCATCCTGTGACGTTTTTGCCCATTTTCTTCAATACCACTCCCAAATTCGCCATCGCCACACCCTTTATGCCGACAAAAAATATATTTTTAGCCTGTTTTAACATTCTATATCTAATTATACTATTCTTTCCTTTTATTTATAACTGCAACTTGTTAGATATCGCAAAAATTTGGCCGTTACAACAATCTAAAATACCTGTTTTGTAGCGTATAGTCTATAGACATTCTCACTACATTATATTAATAAATTGTAGTATGGTCAGAAATTCTCGTTTTCTACTACAGAAAGATCTTTTAGATAAATTATTTAATCTATTTTTTGAAGTAATGGGCAAAAAATCCTCTAAGGAAGAGTTCATGAAAGTTGTGTTTGATCTATTATCGCCAGCTGAAAGAATTATGGTAGCTAAACGTGTTGCGATTATTTTTCTTTTAATGAAAAAGATTGATTATTATAATATCTGTGAAAAACTGAAAGTTTCCCCCTCTACAGTTGCTAAATTCGCTCTTCTTATGGAAAAAAGCGAGGGGATAGTCCCGACTTTTAAAAATATCGTAAAAATTGAAAAGGTAGCTTTGTTTTTAAAAGAAATATTTAACGAAATTTATCATCCCGGATTACATGGAATCGATTGGAAATCAGCCAGGGAAAGAAAAATAAGTTTAGATAAGGAAAAAACCTTCGGTATTTGATCACACTACATTATATTAATATAATGTAGTAAAGAATATGGAATCAGTAAATATTATAAAAAGAGAGCTTAAAGACAAAGAAATTAGTCTTTTAATTAACGAGATTAGAGGTTTTTCAGCTCCATTTTATGTCAAGTATAAAGTTTGGAAGTCTTTTAAGAACAACTATATATTGCTTATTAACAATAAATTCGCTGGAGTTTTTGTTATTAATATATATAAAGATTGGATAAAACTTGGTCCTTTTGTACTACTAAAGGAGTTTCAAGGAAAAGGATTCGGTACTAAGATATTCAAATTAATTTTACGTGACTACAAAAAAGATAAGTTATTTATAGTTACACCGAGTCTAGCTGTTAAAAAAATAGTAAAAAAATTACAGTTTAATCAGGTCAAAAACTACTTTTCTTTACCTCTACAAATAAAAATTTTTCTGATAATACAGTTAGCTTCTTATTTAAATTTAACTTTTATTAAAGAATTTATCAGAAAAACAATATTTTTAAAAAGGGAAAAACCCGAATATTTCATCAAAAATTAAGTTAAGTCTTTAAAATAAAGCTGAACATCTCTCCGTATTGTTCGGTTTTTTTGCCTCTTCTGAAGGAAAAAAACCTTTCTTTATCACACTTAGTGCAGAAAGGAAAATAATCGATGTTTTCTTTTTTGACTCCTTTTTCAACTAAAAGAAGATAGTTTAACAAGGCTAGATTCAAGTGCCTCCTTCCACCTCGGAGGTGGAATATTTTAGCAGAATAACCGTCAAATTCTTCTCTAAATTCATAGTACCTATCTTCATCGACATCATAACAACATTCTCCAATTGACGGGCCAATAGCAACCTTTATTGTTTCAATACTGGCGCCTATTTTGATCATTCTGTCTAACATCTTCTGCGCCATTCTTTTGACGCTCCCACGCCAGCCCTGGTGAGAAATACCGACGATGCCATTAGTTTTATCGCCAAAGACTAGAGGCGAACAATCGGCGGTAACTACAGTTAAAACCACTCCCTTCTCTTTAGTGATAACGCCGTCTGTTTCAGATATTTTTTCTAAATTTTCCTTTGACTTTGATTCAAATACTTCAATATTGACGGAGTGAATCTGCTCTGGAATAACCATTTTCTTATAGGACAAATTATTACTTGTAAAAAAATTTAAAATATTTTCTAGTTTTCTGCCATCTCCTAAGAATTTTGTTCCAAAACCAGAAAAATAACGACTGTCGTTGAGCAATGAAGAAGAAAAGATTTTCAAATTAGAATCGTAAATAATCATAAATTTAGCGCTTTTTTAACTGCTTCATGTTCGCTCCAAGGATATTCGATTTTTCCCCTACAAAGGCTTTTCTCATGACCTTTACCAGTAATAACTACTAGATCACCTTTTTTTGCCATTTCAATCGCTTTATTAATCGCCTGTTCACGCCTATTCACAATCTTATAGCGATTATTTTCTATTCCCGAGGTAATCTGACCACAGATGTCTTCAAGTCTTTCTGTCCGGTAATCTTCTTCTGTCAAAATAATATAGTCCGAATATTTACTACTGGCTTCTCCCATTAATGGCCTTTTTGTTTTATCCCTTAAGCCGGCAGATCCAAAAACATGAATCAGTTTTCCCCCTTTATCCAAATATAAACGCCTTAGCTCTGGTAGTAAACTGGCAAAAGCATTAGGAGTATGAGCAAAATCTATTATTACCTTAAAATCTCTATCATAAACTACCTCTAATCTTCCTTTAGGAAGATTAAAAGTCTTTATAGCGCCTAAAATCTCTCTGTCTGATAATCCTAATTGTCTACAAACTGTATAAGCCGCTGCATAATTATATTGATTAAATTTTGGCAGATTAAATGTTTTTTCTACAGTTTTAAGATTTGAGATGTAGTTTTGAGATTTGAGCTTTGAGTTTTGAGATAAATATTTGTAAGACTCATTGTCTTTATTAATAATCCCTATTTTCGACATTCCTAATAACTTTTCCTTACTTCTGACATAGTCTTCATATGTCCGATGATAGTCTAAATGTTCATGAGTGATGTTTGTGATGACTCCAATTTCGAACTTTGTTCCGAATAGTTGGTTCTGATCTAAACGATGAGATGTTGTTTCAAGAATAAAGTATTCGTCTTTTTGGTCGGCTGCCATTCTAATGTATTTCGGTATTAATATGGCGTCTGGTGTAGTAACGTGAAATCCGGTATCGTATTCGTGTCCGGCAACGAGCGCGTAGACCGTCGAAATCATGGAAACCTTTTTGTCTGCATGTTTTAAAATGTGGTAAATAAGATGGGTCGTAGTAGTCTTCCCGTCAGTCCCGGTAACTCCTATCATCTTTATCCGACGGGAAGGAAAGCCATAATAAAGATTGGCTAAAAAAGCTCGGATGAGGTGGTAGATATTTTTTATTTTTTGAAACATGTTTAAGTTTTAACCGTTTAATTGTTTTTTATTGTTCTGGTGTAATACCATAGTATACTATAAGATCTTTTGCGATCTCAAAAAAAATCGGTGCTGCTGTCTCTGACCCCCAAGGCGAAGTCTTTGGTTCTTTGAGAATCACAAGGGCGATAAACTTGGGTTTATCAGCTGGTGCAAAACCTATAAATGAGGCATTGGTAAGAGACGGGTCGTAATGGCCTTGGATGGCGATCTGGGCCGTCCCAGTCTTACCGCCGATTTTATAGTCTTTTGGCCGATCCCATACGGCTTCGGCATTTTCAATCGTTGAAACGAGCATTTTTTTTATTACCTCCGACGTAAAGCCCGAAATTATTCTTTTTTCCACTCTCGGCTTAATTTTTGTTTCTTTGCTCGAGGAGACAATTTTTTCAACAACATAAGGTTTCATTAAATAACCGCCGTTGATGAGCGAGGCAAAAGCCCTAATCATCTGAATTGGCGTCAAAGCGATGCCTTGACCAAAAGTCACTGTAGAAAAATCAATCGGGTACCAAGAAGACTTTGGTTTAAAATAAGCGGAATTTTCACCTTGAAGATCAACCCCAGTCAATTCTCCAAATCCATATTTCTCTAAATATTGATAAATTTTATCTTTACCCAGTTTTTCACCTATGTAAACCATACCTACATTTGACGATTTTTCCAATATTCTCGTCATGGAAATTTTGCCTTCATATTTATTATTCCAGGTTTTTATCTGATATTCTCCTATCTGAATCGGGCCTTTTTCATCATAGATATCTTGGGGTTTGACTTTTTTTTCTTCTATAGCCGCCGCCATTATTAAGGGCTTAAAGATCGACCCAGGCTCGTATAGATCAGAGATCGCCGGATTCTTAAAATAGTTTTCGGAAAATTGATAGTATTTTTCAAGGTCATAGTCGGGCAGACAAACTAAGGATAAAATCGCCATTGTATTGGGATCGGCGATGATGACACAGCCTTGTTTGGCTTGGTAGCGGCTTAGACCCTCAAGTAGTCTTTTTTTTGCTATTTCCTGGACGGTTTTGTCGATGGTCAAAATCAGATCTCTGCCGTTTTCTGGTTCGACCTTGTTTTGAATTCCTAAAAATATCGGCCGGCCGATAATATCCCGTTCAGAATCCAGCAAACCAGGCAGTCCAAACAGATCTTTATCATAATAACCCTCAAGTCCAAAATAACCGATATCTTCGCCATCCTTATCTTTGCCGACAAAACCCAAAAGATGGGCAGATAAGGAAGCTTCCGGGTAAGATCTCTTCATCTGGTTTTCAAATCCTATCCCTGATATTTTTAAGTTTTCAATTTCTTTTTTTTTCTTTTCGTCAACATTGTTAGTAATTGAAATCCAATCTTTGCTCTCGTCTATTCGCGCCGAAAGCGAAGCTTCGTTGATCTCCAGTTTTTCACTCAAAAATTTCACTAGCTTTAGTTTGTCGGTAATTTTTTTTGGTTCAAGATAGAGAAGATAAGAGTTCTGATTGAGAACAAATGGAGTCTTATTGCGGTCATAAATTCGACCTCTCTCTGGTAGCAATCTCTGGGATTTCAGGTATAAATTTTTATTTACTTCTTGGGGCGAGATAATCTGTAGATAGAAAAGTTTTCCGACTATTCCTAAATAGAATAATAAAAAAATGATGAAAAGAAACTTCGTCTTCATTGAATTGGATTAAAAGCATACTTTAATTTTTCAAGGTAATTTGGCTGTGATTTCTCGGTAAACTCAAGGCTTTTTGCCAGTTTTTGTGCGTATTTTAAAGACGATACATCGGCCAGCTCTCCTTCTAAATTTAAATTTTCGCGATGAATCTTTTGTATCTTTGCTTCAAATGTCGAAATTTCATCACCCAATTTAATTGATGAATAAAAAAGAAAGATATTTGCTGTGACTAATCCTATCATCACTAACCAAATTGTTGGATTGATTATTTTTTTCATTTGATTATAGTTCTTAACTTTGCGCTCCGTTCAAACAACCTGATACCTCTAATTGGTTTTTTTTTCAAAAATCTTAAATCGGTGTTTCTGACAAAATTTTTAACGATTCTGTCTTCAAGCGAATGAAAACTGACAACAACTATTCTTCCCTCTTTTTTTATGACTCTAACCGCTCCCTCTAGCCCTTTCTTTAAATTTTCCAATTCGTCATTGACTGAAATTCTTAGAGCTTGAAATATCCTCGCATAGGTCGAATTGCTTTTAAAACCCAAGACTCTATCAATCGCGCTTGTCAAATCATAAACTATCTCTATTCTTTTTCTTCTTTTCACTTCACGAGCAATTTCTCTTGACTTGAGTTCCTCGGAATTCTTGGCAAAGATCTCATACAACTCGTTCTCATTTAGTTTTTTGATCAAGTTGAGAGCTGTCAACTCGCTATCCAAACTCAACCTCATATCCAAAGGTTCGTTCGGCTTGTTATATGAAAAGCCCCGCCCCGATTCATTTATCTGTCTCATCGAAAGGCCGAGGTCAAAAACAACGCCGTCGGCTGGAAAAAAATTGTTTTTTTTGGCAAGCTTCTCAATGTCAGCAAAATTCCCTTGAATCAAATTTAGATTTTGGATTTTAGATTTTTGATTTTTGATTTGATTAATATCTAAATCTATTCCTAAAACTCGCCCTCCCTGTTTGATAATCTCCTGACTGTACCCACCTTCGCCATACGCCGCGTCAATATATTTACCTCCGGATTTGACATTTAAGTTTTCAATCGCTTGTTGTAAAAGTACTGGTGTATGCATTAATTTTTAACTTTTTTATATTCCTGCCAATTCTTATCACTCCAAATTTCAAAATGGTCGCCAACACCGATGATAACCGCTTTTTCTTTTAATTGGCCGTAATCGAGCAGATTCTTTGGGACGACAAAACGACCCTGATCGTCGATTTCCAAATAAGCCAATGCAGAAAAAATTGATCGACGCTGATCGATGTCATTGGGTTGTAGTAAAGATGGGTTAAGCAGTTCTATTGCTCTTTTTTCCCAGTCGTCTTTGTCATAACCTGACAAGCAGTTGTTAAAACCTTTTGTCAGTATAAAAGTATTGCCTTTGAGAAGTTCTCTAAGTCTTTTTGGCAAAAGTAAACGGCCAGACCCGGAGAAGTTAACCTGATATTCACCAAAAAACACCATATACTATCCATTACACACCATTTTCCGCCCTATGTCAAGGGGGATATACCATTCGGTATTCCCCCGCCGACCCCGTAGACTCGCCCCTCGGAAGCGTGGACATAGACCACGCGACGAGGCAAGAGTTCTTCGGGGTCAAGTGAATTTTATAAGATTCTTATTTTTTTTAAGATCGAGGAAAACCTCCTCCTGGTGTAAAATCGTGATCAGTATTGAGTGGAGATTGAGCTGCTAATGGTGTTGTATTTTTATTAATGTCTTCTCGTTGTCCGTTGCTTCTGGTAAAACTTCTCTTTAAGAGTGGCTTAACAAATCCGAAATACAATAAGGCAAGACTAGATAAAGTTAAACCTACATATGCAGCTATTTCTCTAAATCTCTCATCCATAAAATTTTACCTCTTTGACCGTTGATAATACACAAATGCTAATTTTTTGTCAATCTTTACCATTTTAGTATAAGTTTGAATAAAATAAATTAAGTTTTCAGCGAATAATGTATAATCTATTCAATGGAACGATTTATTAAGAAGACTTCTAATTTCATTTTTTCAAAGCAAACCAGTATTTTTTCTTCGGCGATGCTTCTTTCCTTCATGATTATTTTAACCAATCTGTCAGGCTTCTTGCGCTACCGCGTCCTGGCAGGATACTTTAACAAAGAACAACTCGACATTTTTTTTGCTTCTTTCCGAATCCCCGATCTCATCTTTGAGATACTCATCACCGGAGCCCTAACTACCACCTTTATCCCCATTTATTTGCGCTACAAAAATAACAAAACAGAGCTTAGCGAGAATATTTCCTCGATCATCAACTTTATCCTTCTTCTTTTGACAATTTTTGTATGCGTTGCCGCTATCTTCATCGACCGCCTGATTCCTCTGCTTACTCCCGGATATAGCCTGGAAAAAATCGAGAAGATTATTTATTTCTCCCGCCTTCTTCTCCTTGGCCAACTACCTTTTTTTGTCGTCGGCAATTTTCTGACAGGCATAGGCCAAGCTAACAAAATTTTTTTCCTTTCTGCCTTAGCCCCGATTATTTATAACCTATCTATCATCATAACGACAATCCTCTTTAATCAGACTCTGTCCTTGACCGCGCCCATTTGGGGAGTTATTTTTGGCGCCGTACTTCTTTTTGTTGTTCAACTCCCGCTACTTTTCTTTTCAGGCTTTGATTACAAACTAGTTCTTAAAAAAACTAAAGGTTTAATCGAGTTTATTAGGCTCGTTATCCCAAGAACCTTCACAATCATCGTCGCCCAGATCGACGCCACCATCGATCTTACCTTGGCGACCCTTTTAGGAAGCGGCGCCTATACTGTCTTTTATTTAGCACAGCACCTTCAACTTCTGCCGGTTTCGGTAATTGGAATGGCTTTTGGCCAAGCTTCCCTTCCTTATTTAACGGAAATTTACCAGGAAAAAAAAGTAGAAGAATTTAAAAAAATCATTACCGATTCCATCCTCAATCTTTTTTTTCTGACCATTCCTATCGCTTTATTTTTTATTTTTGCCAGGACGCCCATCATCAGACTTTTCTTTGGCGGCCCAAAATTTGACTGGGAGGCGACAGTACAAACGGCCGTCACTCTTTCCTATTTCTCAATCGCCCTGCCCTTTCATGCTGTTTATTACCTATTAACTCGCTGCTTTTACGCCATAATGGACAGCAAAACACCCTTCTATATTGGATTTGTTTCAATCTTGATCAATACTCTTTTGAGTTTACTTTTTGTCTTTTATTTTCATCTGCCTATTTGGGCATTGGCGATTTCTTTTTCTGCTTCAATGATTTTTAATTCAACATTACTTTTTGCCATTCTCTGGAAAAAAATTTCCGGCTTTAATTTTACTTTTATTGTCAGCGAGCTTCTCAAAATGGCTTTTTCAGGAGTAATCGCCTCAATAATCTCTTATTCATTGATGAAGCTCTTCGACGGATTGATATTTGATACGTCATTTACCATCAACGTTTTCTTGCTTCTTGCCGTCACTTTTTTTATCTTTATTTTTCTCTATCTTTTTATATCGTGGGTGATCGAAATCAAGGAAATCTATCTGATCAGCCGCCTTATCCTCAAGGCCAAAGAATACCAAAAAAGGATCACCGAACTCTATACCAGCTATGAGTAAAAAACAAAAAGAAGACAAACAAAAAATAGTCGCGATCGCTGCCATCCAAAAAAAACTGTTGGGAAAAAGGCTGTCGTACCGGGAAGTCTATGCCATTATGGATGAAATCGCCAAGGAAAAACTGACTGACATTTTGACGACTTATTTTGTCGCTTCATCTTTTAAAGAAGGTTATAAGCCGATTGAACTCTTTCATTTCACCAAAGCAATGGTCGAAACCGGCAATAAACTTTCATTTAAAGGGATTGTCGCTGACAAACATTCTGTCGGCGGTATTGCCGGAACCAGGACAACTATGATTATCGTCCCAATAATTGCCGCTGCTGGTTTTAAAATTCCCAAGATTTCCTCGCGTGCGATTACGACACCTGCAGGGACCGCTGACGTCATGGAAGCAATTGCTAGTATAGAATTTAGCCCGACGGAAATTGAAAAAATTGTCAATAAGGTTGGAGGCTGTATTGCCTGGAACGGCCGCCTCGGTATCGCCCCTGCCGACGACGTCATCATCCGCGTCGAGGAACCTCTGTCTTTCGAATCATTTGACAAAATCATCATTTCGGTGATGGCAAAAAAAGTCGCCGCCGGGACGACTCATTTAGCTTTAGACTTACCCTATGGAAAAACTGCCAAAATTCATCATTTCAGCGATGCAGAAAAAGTCGCCAAAAAATTTCAAGATCTGGCAAAACATTTTGGGATAAAAACTGTCGTTGATATCAATGAAATGCTCGAGCCAGCGGGCCGAGGAATTGGACCGATCTTGGAAGCCCGCGATGTTTTATATGTCCTCGAACAAGAAACAGATAGACCGCTTCGTTTGGAAACGAAAGCCCTTAGATTGTCAGGGATGCTCCTTGACCTTTGTTTTCAAGAAAAAAAGATCAAAAAGAACGGCGATGAGGAAGCGAGAAAAATCCTCGAATCAGGAGCTGCTTTAAAAAAATTTAGGGAAATCGTTTCCGGCCAAAAAGGCGATGGAAACATTTCTTGCAAAAGCCTCAAGCTTTCTCCTCATAAAAAAGAGATACTTGCGGATGTTTCTGGTAGAATTAAGGGTATTAATAATTATAATCTAAACACAGTTGCCAAAGTCTTAGGGTCTCCCAAGGACCGCCAGGCCGGCATCTATCTTTTGAAAAAACTGGACCACAATGTTGATAGGAGGGAACCGATGATGATCCTTTACTCAAGCGATAAATATCGATTAAAAGAAGGCGAAGTGACGATTAAAAATTTGCCGATATTTACAATCGAACATTAGTATGAAAAAACGTTATATTATATTTTTTCTTCTTTCTATCTTTGTCTTGGGCTTTTATCTTTTTTATCGGGAAGGAACTCTGCCTTTTAACAAAAACGACAAGACCTCTAAGATTTTTGTCATCGCTCGTGGGGAAGCACTGGAAAATATTGTCAACAATCTCGCCAAAGAGGATCTGATTCGCAGTAAATTAATATTTTATCTTGTTGTCAAGCAGTTGGGGATCGAAAGAAGTATCCAGGCAGGAGACTTTCGCCTCAATCCTTCGCTCAATGCCTTTGAAATAGCCAAGGCTCTTACCCACGGCACTCTTGACGTCTGGGTGACCTTGATTGAAGGAACAAGAAAGGAAGAAATGGCTCAAGTTATAGGCCGCGAACTAGACATTCCCGAGGTAGAATTTATTAAATTAGCGTCAGAGGGCTATCTTTTTCCAGATACTTATTTGGTTCCAAAAGACGCTACGGCCGGTTCTGTAATTTCTATTTTGCAAAACAACTACGAACAAAAATTTTCTCCGGAGTTAAAAGCAAAAGCGGAAAAAAATGGTCTTTCCGAAAAAGACGTCATCATTCTGGCTTCAATCGTCGAAAAAGAAGCGAAACATAAAGAAGATAAAAGCGTTGTGGCCAGCATTTTGCTCAAACGTCTGGAGGCGGGCTGGCCTCTTCAGGTTGATGCTACCATCCAATATGCTCTAGGCTATCAACCCGAAGAAAAGAGCTGGTGGAAAAAAGTCTTGTCCTTTGACGATCTCAAAATTAATTCGCCCTATAACTCCTATAAGAATGAAGGCCTGCCGCCGACACCGATTTCTAACCCTGGATTAGTGTCTATTGAAGCTGTTATTGGTGCTGATGCTTCAACACCGTTCTGGTATTATATCTCTGACAAACAAGGCAACATGCATTATGCCCGCTCTGACGAAGAACACAGTGCGAATATACAAAAGTACCTTCAATAAATTTTTTATGGCTTTTTCGGGAAAGTCCCCTCCGGTGCGTACCAATCCCTGACTTCGACCCCCGACGTAGTCTGTCCAGCAGTGACATTAACTGGTATCAATGAATGATCAGTGCATTCGACTGAAAGCCCGCAGGGAACCATTTTTGAATAACCGCCGGCTAAACTTGAATTTGAACCAACAGGATAAGCAACCACATAATAAGTCCCTGGATCGACATCTTTTATGGTAAATGTTCCCTGGTTTTGTCCTGTTTTAATCAGAAAATATTTTGATTGATCAATCGAATTAAATGCATAGACTTCAAGCGCTGGAATACCTTCCGAAGGATATCCTAATTCGCCTTCAATTGTTCCTTTGGTTTCTATAGCCTTTGTCGGTGTCACTGTTGCCGTCGGTATCGCTTCTTCATCAGTTGAAGAAGGAATACTTTTTTCCAATTTTTTTAGTTCCTGATTTTCTTTTAAAACTGTTTGATATTGATTATATCCCCAATAAGCGCCAAACCCTAGCATGAAAGCAATCAAGGCAACTATGACAATTTTCATTTTGAAATTTGAAATTTTTAATGAATATCGCTTGCTTGCATATCAACTGGTTCAGGATTTACCGGTCGTTTGACAACATCTCTCGGCTTCGAGCCTTCAGCCTGTCCCACGTACCCGGCTGCTTCCATCTGATCAAGAATCCTGGCTGCACGGGCATAACCAATAGATAATCTTCGTTGAAGAAGTGATGCTGACGCTTTATCTTGTTGCATGATGATTTCCAAAGCCTGATTAAATAGAGGATCGTTTTCTCCGCCGTTGACAACCATAGTTCCACCTGCCCCCGACCTGATGGTTACGGCCTGCTCTGTCACTTCCTCGGTATAATGGACTTGCGGAGCCTGGGATTTTAAGAATTTAACCAAGTTGACGACTTCTTTTTCGGTGACATACGGCCCTTGAATACGGACCGGCTTGGCTTTGTCAGGAGGCAGATAGAGCATATCTCCCCGACCCAATAGTTTCTCCGCTCCGGGCATATCGATGATCACCCGCGAATCGATCATCGAGGAAACATTGAAAGCAACACGAGTCGGGATATTGGCTTTCATCAAACCAGTAATAACGTCGACAGATGGCCGCTGGGTCGCTAATATCAAATGAATTCCTGTTGCCCGAGACATCTGGGCGACTCTCGTAATTAATTCTTCAGCCTCGCCTGGAGCAAAAATCATTAGGTCGGCCAGCTCGTCGATGACAAAAAGGATGTAGGGTCTTTTTTCTATTCCTTCAATTGCATTATAGCTTTCGATATTTCTGGCGCCGGCTTTGGCAAAAATCTTGTATCTTGTCTCCATCTCGCCGACAGTCCACTTCAAAGCTGAAATAATCTTGTCAGCCTCGACAATCACTTCGGTTAAAAGGTGAGGAATGCCGTTATAGATTGAAAGCTCGACTCGTTTCGGGTCGACCAAAATCATCCGCAAATCTTCCGGCCTGGTCCTAAAAAGAAATGAAGAAATCCAGGCGTTGAGAAGGACGGATTTTCCGCTGCCTGTGGCTCCGGCAATCAAAACGTGAGGCATCTTAGAAAGGCTGGCCGCGATTGGCTGGCCGGAGACATCAAGCCCCAAAGGAACAAGAAGTGGATCGTTATTTGTAGTAAAGACAGAAGAGGACAACATGGCTTTTTCTGTAACGATTTCCGGTCTTTTATTGGGAATTTCTATGCCGACCAAGGACCGGCCAGGAATCGGAGCTTCAATTCTCACTTGTCCGGTCGAAGCCGCCAAAGAAAGGGCTAGATTATTGGATAAAGCTGTAATTCGCGACAGCTTTGTTCCCATAGCAATGGCAATCGCATACTGGGTAACTGCCGGTCCAAAATTTACCTCTTCTACCTTAGCTCTAATGCCAAAGCTGTCTAGAGTCTGTTCGATTACAGAAGCGTTGTGTTTGACATCGCCCCGGTCGGCTTCTTTTTGGGTGACGTCTGCCAAAAGCGACAACGGCGGATAGACCCAGGTTGTTTTTGAAAAGGCAGGTAGAGGTTTTATAGTGATTAAAGAATCTTTCTGTGACTGCGATACCTGCAGAGCGGGGGCCGGAGCCATTCTTGTCTTTTCCTCTAGTTTTTTATCTAGAATCAATTGTTTTTCTTCTTTTTTTCCAGTTAATAAAGGTTTTTCTGTTAGCCCTCTAAACAGATAATTTTTCAAAAAAAGCAATCCTGATTTCAAAAGATTAAAAATAAAGATGAGAAAGACATCTATCGAAGTGTCTAAAAATAAAACCAACCCAATTATAAAAATCACCGCCATGATAATAATCGCGCCGATTAAGGAAAAATCAAGAGAGAGATTGTCAAATATTATCTTTCCAAAATCACCAGACTGAAAAATCCCCAACAAAGAAATAAAAACCATTATAATTCCGCCCGAAACATTTGGTTTGATAAATTTAAGCTTTTTGGTATTGAAGAAATGGGCCGAGACGAGAATTAAGATAAATGGAAGCATGATCGATAGCCAGCCAAAACTGCTGGTTAAGAATTTGTTTAGGCTAAAAAGAAGTCTTCCTGAATTCTCGTTCGACAAATTTTTCGCGAATGAGACTAACGAGACTAACGAAACCCCTATCAAAATAAAACCCAAGATATTAAAAATTGTCTGTTTATTAATTTTGAACTTCAAAAACGGTAATCTTATTAAAGATCTTCTTCTTGCCATATTAATAATACTACTTATAGCCTCTTTGAAAATCAACCGATACCAACAGCTTTATCATACCTCGTCACCCGTAGGGTGACGAAAGCTGAAAAAGTGGCATATCAACTTTTTTAGATTGTTAAATTAATCCAAAAACATTATTTTGTAGCGTATAGTCCGTTGACAAAATCTCCTGATACCCATAAGGTGAAATTATGACCCTAAAAAGACTACCTTTAGCAACCGGTGAGTTTTATCACGTCTATAACAGATCCATTGCTGATGAAAATATTTTTAATAACTTGAAATACTTAAGTAAAATTTTAGAAATCGTTGATTATTATCGATTTAATCAAAGAATACGCTTATCAAGATTTTATGATTTATCTGACTCGATACAAGAAGTTTACTTGAAAGAAATTAGACAGAAAAACCCTTTAATAGATATTTACTCCTTTTCGTTTATGCCAAATCATTTACATTTTCTCTTAAAACAACGAGAAAATGATGGTATTAAAAAATTTCTCAGCAATGTTGAAAATAGTTATGCTAAATATTTCGATTTGAAATATAATAGAAAAGGATCACTTTTTTTAAATAGCTTTAAATATAAAAGAATAACTAACGAAGAACAATTTATCCATGTCTGTAGATATATTCATCTTAATCACGTTACTTCGTATCTTATCGAGTTTGAACAATTAAAAATATATCCTTTTAGTTCATATTCATGGTATTTGAACGATAATTTAAATAGATTTGTTAACACTGATTTAATAATGAATCACTTCAAAACTAAAGATAATTTTATTAAGTTTCATCAAAATCAAGTCGAATATCAAAGAAAGCTAGAAGAGATTAAAGATTTATTACTCGAGTAGCCTTGTCACCCTATGGGTGACGTGCCTAATTTTATTGTATCATCTGGAGATTAATCCTGCCCATGTTGTCGATTTGGTAGACTTTGACGCGGACTTTCTGGCCAATCTTGACGACGTCATACGGGTTTTTGACAAACCCTTTACCCATCTTGGAAACGTGAATCATTCCTTCTTTGCCTGGTAATATCTCGACAAAGGCTCCAAACTGCAAGATCCTTTTTACCTCTCCTTCAAATTCCTCGCCAACCTGAATAATCCGAGTGATATTATTGATTTGGGCGACTGCCTCGTCTACCTTCGCTCGATCCAAACCGCTAACAGTTACTCTACCATCATCTTCGACATTGATCTCTGTTTGAGTTCTGGCAATCAAAGCTCGGATGTTTTTTCCACCAGGTCCGATGATCTCGCCAATTTTATCAGGAGGAGGAGTCAAGACGACTACTTTCGGCGCATAACGGGAAATTTCTTTGCGCGGCTTGTCAATTATTTTATTCATCGCCGCTAAAATTTCGAGGCGCGCTTTTTTTCCCTGACTAAAAATGTCTTTTATCATCTTTGTTGTCAAACCTTTGTTTTTGACGTCAAGCTGAATTGCCGTCACACCGTCAACGGTACCAGCGATCTTGAAATCCATTTCTCCAGAAAAGTCTTCAAGACCAACAATATCGGTCAAAACTACGTATTCATCGTCAGACTTTGACATCAAACCCATGGCAACTCCGGCAACCGCAGCCTTTAAAGGAACGCCAGCATCCATTAAAGACAAAGAAGATCCGGAAACGCTTCCCATCGAAGAAGAGCCGTTTTCCGCCAGGATTTCGGAAACTACCCTGATCGCATAAGGAAATTCATCGCTCGATGGCAATACCGGCTCGATTGCTTTTTCAGCCAGGGCTCCGTGCCCGATCGCTCTTCGGGAAGGGCCAAAAAACCGACCGACCTGCCCATAAGAATAAGGCCCGTCAGAATAGTGATGTATATATCTTTTTGCTTCTTTGCCTTCGGGGCCTTCAATGAGCTGCTCTAAAGTGGTCGAGCCCAAGGTGGTAATAGAGAGAACCTGGGTCTGACCTCTTTGAAAAAGGGCGCTTCCATGAGTGCGGGGAAGGACAGAAACTTCAACAAATAGATCTCTTACTTTATCAAATTTCCTAGCGTCTGGACGAATCTTTTTTTCTAAAATATTTTTTTTGATATTTTCATAATTATATTTTGTGATTGCTGCCAATATTTGTTTGCTGTCAAATTTCTTTTCCATGTCCTCATATATTGAAGAAACGATTTCTTGAAGCATCTTGTCCTCACTCCCTGCAGTTTCCGCCGCCTGCTTCACCGCTTCTTCGACTGGTTTTGCGTATTTTTCTTTGACCAATTTAACGATTTCTGAATAGTCGTTTTCTTCTGGAGTTGATTCTTTTTTCTTTCCGACTTTTTGACCGACTTTTTCAATAAATTCAATGATTTTTTTGTTTTCTTTTTTGGCCATCTCGATACCTTCTTGAATAATTTCATCTTTGACAATGTTAGCTTTTGTCTCGATCATCAAAACTTTATCTTTAGTTGAAGAAACTACTAAATCAAGGCTAGAAAATTCTTCTTCGTTTTCCGTCGGATTTAAAATAAATTCTGTTTCTTTATTTTCCGCCGATGTCACATAACCTATCCTTACTGTTGATATCGGACCGGCCCAGGGGACTGAAGAAACAGTGAGGGCGGAGGAGGCTGCAATTGCCGAAAGAACCGCCGGGTCATTGACTCCGTCAACTGAAAGTAAAGTAACGACTACTTGAACCTGTTTTTTATAGGTTTTGGGAAACAAAGGCCGGATGGAACGGTCGATCAACCTGCCGGTCAAAACTGCATAATCAGACGGCCGTCCCTCTCTTTTAATCCAACGCGATCCTTTGATAAGTCCTCCTGCGTAAAGTTTTTCCGCATATTCAACTGACAAAGGAAAATAATCAATATTGGGGTTTTCCGGACCAACCGCCACGGTCACTAAAACCGCAGTATCGCCGAGCGTTGCATACACTGAAGTGTCAACAGCTTGAGCCAATTTTCCAAACTGAAGAGTCAATTTTTGTCCGTCTATTTCGAAAGATTCTTCGATAATATTCATTATTTTTTGAGGCCGAGGTCTTTGATTAATTTTTTATACCTTTTCTCGTCTAATTTCTGCAAATAATTAAGGATTCTTCTTCTTTTGGCAATTACTTTAAGTAAACCTCGGCGGGAATGATTGTCTTTTTTGTTAATGTCTAGATGTTCTGTTAATTTGTCAATTTTATGGCTAAGTAAGGCAGCTTGGACTTCTGGAGAACCGGTGTCGCCTTTGCCTTGAGCAAACTTTTCAATGATCTTTTGCTTATCATCTGGTAATTTTGCTAATTTTGTCATAGTTTATCATTATAATTGATACTAATGTTACTTGCAATACTTTTTTTTCTTTTAATTATCGTCGCCATTATCCTTTTTGTCCCGCCTCTTCATTGGCTCATTGTCTTAGCCCTAATCGCCCTAATCTCCCTAACAGCTTTTTTTGGGCTAAGATTCTCCACTCACTCTAAAAAATATTCTTTCCTCGGTTCTACTTTGCTTTTTGTCATTCTTTCTCTTCTCGCCTTAGATCTTTTCGACCCAGTCAACGTCGTCTTAACCACCAGCTTGTTCGTCGGAATTCTCATTCTATTAAAATAAAAAGGTTCTGTCCTTTCACTTCGTTCGCTCGGAATGACAAAGATAAGATGTTATAATTTAATCTATGGCCAAAAAAACTTTTTATATTACTACCACCGCTCCTTATGTCAATGCTGATCCGCACATCGGTTTTGCTCTAGAAATCATCCAGGCCGACGCCATCGCCAGATTTCATAGGCAATTCGGGGACGAGGTAGCTTTTGGTTTTGGAACTGACGAGCACGGCTTGAAAATTTATCGGAAAGCACTTGAGGCAAAAAAAGACCCGCTTAAATACTGTAGTGAATATGCTAAAAAATTTGACGATTTAAGAAAAGCTCTGAACCTAAGCACAACTCATTTTATTCGAACCACTGACAAACCACATATCAAAGCTGCTCAAGAATTTTGGAATCGTTGTTTTAAAAATGGAGATATTTACAAAAAAAATTATCGAATCAAGTACTGTGTTGGCTGCGAACTTGAAAAAACCGACTCTGAACTTTCTGATGGAAAATGCCCGGTTCACCCCAACCTAAAAATAGAAAACTATGAAGAAGAAAACTATTTTTTCCGATTTTCCAAATACCAAAAAAAACTTCTAGAACTCTATGAAAAAAATCCTGATTTTGTCTTTCCTAAAAACAGACTTCTAGAGATAAAAACCTTTGTCGAAAAAGGACTTGAAGATTTTAGCGTTTCTCGATTAAAGAAAAAAATGCCTTGGGGTGTTGACGTCCCTAATGATCCAGAACACGTTATGTATGTCTGGTTCGATGCTCTGGTTTTCTATATCTCAAATATTGGCTGGCCAGAAAATGAAAAAGAATTCGATTTATGGTGGCCAGTGATTCAAGTAGCAGGCAAAGACAATTTGAGACAACAATCAGCTATCTGGCAGGCGATGTTGATGTCAGCTGGATTACCAAATTCAAAACAAATATTTATCCATGGATTTATTACATCTAATGGACAAAAGATGAGTAAAAGCCTCGGCAATGTCATTAATCCATTCGACTTGGTAAAAAAATATGGGAGTGATACCGTCCGATATTACCTCTTAAAAGAAATTCCCTCTTTTGACGACGGCGATTTTTCATATCGAAGAATGGATGAGATCTACAACGCCGATCTCGCAAATGAACTAGGAAATTTAGTTTCTCGGTTAACAAATCTTGGAGAAACAGATAGTTTAACTGTCACCGATAAAACAATTGAACAATATAACAATAAAACGATAAAACAATATAACAATTTCCAATTCAACCTTATTCTCGAAAACATCTGGAAGCAAATAAAAACTCTTAATAAAACCATTGACGACTTTGCTCCATGGAAAAAAACACCTGAAGACAGAAAAGATTTTTTACTTCAATGTTTCAAAACATTAAAATCCATTGCTTGGCAACTAGAACCATTTCTTCCGGAAACCGCCGAAAAAATAATTATAGCGGCAACATCAATAACAAAAATTAAAAAAATTCCTCCACTTTTTCCCAGATTGAAATGAAAAACATCGATCAAATAAAAGAAATCATTAAAAAAAGAAAACGAAGGATTGCATCTTTAGGATTTTTGGCAGCTTTTTTCTTTGTCTTTTTTTATATTTTTTTTAATCTCCCTAATCCTTATAAACTAAAAGATTTCCAAGCAACTCCTCTATCGACACAGATATTTGACAGAAACGGAAAACTTCTCTATGACATTTATAAAGAGCAAAACCGCACTGCGGTAAAACTCAAAGACTTGCCCAAATATATTTCTCAAGCGACGATCGCCATCGAAGACAAAGATTTTTATAAACACCAAGGCGTTTCTTTGTTGGGCGGAATTTTAAGAGCGGTCAAAGATACCTTTCTAACAACAAAAGTCCAAGGAGGATCGACAATCACTCAACAACTAATCAAAACGTCTCTTCTTACTCCTGAAAGAACCATTAGGCGAAAAATCAGAGAAATCATTCTCGCTCTCTTTACTGAAAAAATATACACCAAGGATGAAATATTGGAAATGTATCTCAATCAAGTTCCTTACGGAGGCGCTGCTTACGGCATCGAACAGGCAAGTATGTTGTATTTTGACAAATCAGCCAAAAAGCTTTCGCTCGCAGAAGCAGCCTTTTTGGCCGGACTGCCCCAAGCTCCGTCTTTGTATTCGCCATATTTAAATCCCGAGCTTTCCCTAAATCGAAAAAATACTGTTTTGAAACAGTTGTATGAAGAAAAATATATTGACAAGAAAACTTATGAAAAGGCGCAAAAGGAAAAATTAGATATTAAACCGCCAAAAAATATTATCAAAGCTCCCCACTTTGTTTTTTATGTGAAAAAAATTCTCGAAGAAAAATATGGAAAAGAAACTGTTGAAGAAGGGGGACTCAAAGTCACGACCACCCTTGATCTCACTATCCAAGAAGAGGCAGAAAAAATTCTCAAAGAAGAACAAGAGAAAGTAAAGGATTTGGATGTTTCAAATGGAGCTGTCCTTGTCACCCGGCCGCCTACGGGCGAAATTCTGGCAATGATCGGATCGGTTGATTACTTTGCCGAGGGTAGCGGAGCCTTTAATGTGACAACCGCCCTTCGCCAGCCGGGGAGCTCGATCAAGCCGATAAACTATGCTATCGGCCTGGATAGAAAATTGGTGACGCCGGCAACGGTATTCATCGACTCGCCTACTTGCTTTACCGGAGGCGGACAACCGCAAGGATACTGTCCAGTCAACTATGACGGCAAGTTTCATGGACCCCAGGCTCTAAGATTTTCCCTCGGAAATTCCTACAATATTCCCGCGGTTAAGATGCTTGCCGTCAACGGCGTCAAAGAATTTGTTGCTTCTGCCTCAGCCTTTGGAATCACTACTTTTAAAGACTCTAAAAATTATGGCTTGTCACTGACTCTTGGCGGCGGAGAAGTAAGAATGACCGAGATGGCCCAGGCTTTTTCCGCCTTTGCCAACCGGGGAAAAGTGAAAAAGCTGATCGAAATTTTGAAAATTGAAGATAAATTGGGAAAAACTTTATATAAATTTGAAAACCCGAATTTTGTCGCTGATGTTAAAAAATCGATGACGGCTCCAAGTTCGCTTTCCATTACCGGGCAAAAAGCAATCACTCCTGAAACTGCTTTCTTGATTTCCCATATTCTTTTGGACAACAACGCCAGGTCATCTGCTTTTGGCGAATCGTCCTATCTAAATGTCCGCGGACACGCCGTCTCAGTCAAAACCGGAACCACCGACGACAAACGGGATAACTGGACGATCGGCTACACCCCCAACTTCCTAACCGCAGTCTGGGTCGGCAACAATGACAATACTCCGATGAATCCATATTTGACATCGGGGGTGACTGGAGCGGCACCGATTTGGAATCGAGTCATGAGCTATGTTTTAAAAAATCAGTCTGATCTTTGGCCTATCCGACCCGACACTGTTATCGGCCGCCAGGTCTGTTGGGATTCAGGAGATCTGGCAGGAAAGACAGAAGATGGCAAGGAAAATTGCTCTGCTCGTTTTGAATACTTTATCAAAGACAGCGAGCCTAAAGAATCCCATATTTCTAAACAAACAATCGCCGTGACGCGCGACGATAAGCTGGCGCCGATTAACTGGCCCGATGTTGAAATGAAAGAAAAAACCATTATCAAGGATATGTTTGGATTTTACTGCGTCGACTGTTCCCACGAAAACGAACCACCACAAACTATTAGACTATGAACTACCCTGATTTTTATAAAAATATTAAAACGATTGCCATCGTAGGTTTATCTGATAAATCTGATCGGCCTTCATACAAAGTTTGTAAATATTTAATGGAACACGGCTTTAAGATTATTCCTGTCAATCCTAATATCGAATCAGTCTTTGGTTTAAAAAGTTTTCAGAATTTAAAAGATATAAAAGAACCTATCGATGTCGTTGATATTTTTCGAAAATCAGAATTTGTCGAACCTATCGTCGATGAAGCAATCAAAATCGGTGCTAAGTCAATCTGGATGCAGGAAGGCGTTGTCAATGAAGTCGCCGCCGCCAAAGCCCGTTCTGCCGGATTAACTGTTGTCATGAACATGTGCATGATGAAAGAATACAAAAAAATCATTTGACAATTAAATAATATACTAGTATACTAGTATACAAATATGAACAAAGTAGGGGAGCTTATTGAGTCTTTTTTGAAAAATAAGACAAGCGCTGAAATGCTTGATTTTTTAAAAGGCATTTTAACACCACATGAGTTTGAAAAACTGGTAACAAGATTGCAAATAGTAAAACTATTAAAAAAAGGCCTCCCCCACCAAGAGATCGCCCGCCGATTAAAAGTTGGTGTGGCCACGGTGACAAGAGGGTCTAGGGAATTAAGAATGGGAAGATTTAAAAAAATATGAAAAACAAAATATTTTCAAATAATTGGTGGATAGATTCCCTCTGGTGAAGCAGATGATTTTTTGGTGGTCAAACCTCTGCTTCAAGCGGAGGCTTTTTTTATTAATAGTTCAAATTGTCATTGCGAGCGTCAGCGAAGCAATCTCAAAAATAGATCCCTCGCTTCCCTTCCAGGGTAAACGCTCGGGATGACGGGAGGAGAAATATGAAAAACACAAAAATAACATTATCAGATTCGGAAATTCCGGAATATTACCTAAATATTTCTTATTATTTAAGCAAATATCTTAAGAAACTTCCGGAGCCGCCTTTAAATCCAGGGACCAAAAAGCCTGTCGGCCCAGCGGATTTGTCAGCGATTTTTCCAATGGAACTAATCAAGCAGGAAGTGTCACTTGAAGAAAAAATCAGGATTCCCGAAGAAGTCAGGGAGCTATACAAACTTTACCGGCCGACTCCATTGATTCGCGCCTTTAGGCTGGAAAAATTCTTGGATACACCCGCTCATATCTATTATAAATACGAGGGAGCAGCGCCAACCGGTGCTCATAAACTAAATACCGCGATCGCCCAGGCTTATTACAACAAAAAGGAAGGCGTAAAAACCCTGGCGACGGAAACCGGAGCCGGCCAGTGGGGTTCGGCTCTTGCCCTGGCTGCCAATTTCTTTGAAATGAAGTTGGTCGTCTTTATGGTAAGAGTCAGTTTGGACCAAAAACCTTTCCGAAAAACCGTTATGGAGACGTACGGCGCCGAAGTCTTTGCCAGTCCGTCGGAAAAGACAGAGTTTGGTAAGAAAATTTTAAAAACCAATCCCGATCATCCGGGCAGTCTAGGTATTGCCATCAGCGAGGCTCTGGAAACTGTCGTAAAAAATAAAGGCTATAAATATTCTCTCGGCAGCGTCCTGAATCACGTTTTGCTTCATCAAACAGTGGTCGGGCTTGAAGCAAAGAAACAGATGGAAAAAGACGGAGAATATCCGGATGTCATCATCGGCTGCGTCGGCGGCGGCAGTAATTTTGCCGGCATTGCTTTTCCTTTTATGACAGATAAATTAAAAGCCAAAAAGAAAGTCCGTTTCATCGGCGTCGAACCGTCATCTTGTCCGTCTTTAACCAAAGGCAGGTATAAATACGACTTTGGCGATACCGCCCAGATGACGCCGCTTTTAAAAATGCATACTTTGGGATCGGACTTTGTCCCTTCACCCATTCATGCCGGAGGATTGCGTTATCACGGCATGGCGCCATTGATTTCGTTTTTATACAACGAAAAACTAATGGAGGCAGTTGCCTATGAGCAAAATCCTGTTTTTCAAGCCGGAGTCGATTTTGCCCGTACTGAAGGGATCATTCCGGCGCCCGAGTCAAACCATGCTATAAAAGCGACCATCGACGAAGCTCTAAAAGCTAAAAAAGAGGGAAAGAAAAAAATAATTCTTTTCAACCTTTCCGGTCACGGCCTTTTAGATCTCAACGGTTATGACAAATTTTTACACAAAAAATTATAAATCTAAAGTAAAAAAATGGCAGAGAAGAAAAGTGTTACAAAAATGTGGAGCGCTTTAAATCCTTCTATATTTGAAAGGGGTAGCTTTACTATGTTGTTTAAAAAACTAGAATTACTAAGTGTTGCTCATACAGTTGCTGACTTAGTTATGCCAAATAATGGGGCTATAGAAAATTTATATCTAATAGGCTGCGCCACTGCCAATCGAGAAATAAGAGTAATAAAACAAGCTAATCAATCCTTAGTAAATAAAATTTGTATGAAGAATGTTCAAGCAATAGACATTGCCCCTCAACTATTAGCTGTTGCTGATAAAAGATTAAGTTTGTTGAAATTATTTGGCTTAGTGAAAAATTACACAACCCAACAACTTTCTGCAGAACAAATCAAATTTACAAAAAATAAAATGAATAGCTTAGCTATTTTAGGTATATACGATTTAAATGGTCTTCTAAAAGAAGGATCAGAAAAAAATGACGAGCCTTTAGGACTTGATGAATATTCAGGTCCAATGAGAGATGTGCTTGGAGAGTTAACTCAAATTTCATCCCTTCAATATTTAAATAGTGAGTTCAAAGAAAAAGAATTAATAGCAGATTATGATAGTTCTGCTCCTAATCATAATAATAATAAAATAAGAGAAAAACTTAGAAATTATCATAGTAGCAATACTGATATTTGCGCAATGAGAATAGCAATAAAGCATAAATCTAATCCTGATTCACCTGTTTTTGTCTCAACTTGGTTTAATTTAGTAATGATGAAATCCATCTTTCAAGAATTAGGATTAGATTGTCAAATTAATTCATTAGATAGCGATAAAGGGGCTGTTCTTGTTGTCACTAAAAAAGGTTTTCGAAAGGATTATGGAGCATCAAATATTGCACTTGCTCTCAATAATGTTTTTGGTAACTTGGCAAACGATCGAATCTTAACTAATTTTGCAAGAAAACTTGTTACATTTTGCAACAACTAAAAATATGAAAAAACAAAGAATAATTATTATCGGTGGAGGATCAACTGGATTATCTACAGCTATAAATTTAGCTAAATTTAATGAAAATGAAATAATAGTTTTAGAAAAATCTTTTGTTGGCTCTGGACAAACAGGTCAATGTTGTGGTTTTGTCAGAACATTTTACAATAAAAAAGAGATGGCTTTTTCCGCTTTTAAAAGTAATCAGGAAATTAAAAGAATTTCAAAGCAAAATAATGATATTGAATATATTAAAAAGGGACTTTTAGTTATAAACAGTTTAAAAAATAAAAATCTGTTGATGGAAAACATCAAAATGTTAAGGTCATTAGGAATTAAGGCAGAATATCTAGAGAATAAACAACTTAATAAAATTAATCCATACATAAAAACTGAAAATAGTTACGCCGGATTTGACCCAGAAGCCGGGTATGTGAATTCACGTCTCGTAGTAGATTACTTAAAAAATCAATGCGAAAATTTAGGAGTTAAAATAATTGAAAATACTAAAGTTTTAAATATTAGACTTAAAAAGAAAATTTTTTATATAAGGACTAATAAAGGCGAACTTAAGGCTGCTAAAGTATTTAACGCCACTGCAGCTTACTCAAACAAGATCAATTCTTTTTTTGACTTTCAACTTCCTATAAAAATAGTAAAAACCAATAACTGTTTTTATAGACTACCAATGGGCCCACAAAGATTTACAACTGCGATCGCTGATTTTGTTAACCTTTTCTATATAATTCCCCATAAAGAGTTTATCGATGTAAGTTCACTCACTGTTGATTTAAAAAAACAAGTAAATCCTGAAGATAAAAACATCTACAGACTTGATGAAAACGCATCTAAGCAATATTTAAATATAATTTCAAAAAGAATAAAAAATGCTGAGAAATCAAGTCTCTTGGGAGGTTTTGGTTCATGTATAGATATTAGTCCTGATTATTATCCAATATTAGGCAAAATAGATGAAGTTCCAAATTTCTATTGCGCTACCGGCTTTAGCGGAACTGGCTTTAAACATTTTCCTATGATTGGAATTCTTATGGCAGAAACTATTCTTGAAAAAAAACCAACTTATCCAAACCTAGTATCATATTTTAATTATAAAAGATTTGAGAAAGAAAAGGAAAAAGAAAGGAAAAAGGTAACCGATAGTTATTTCGTAAAAAAATAATATGTTAAGCAAATATGAAATAAGTCGAGGCGGGAGAGTAAAGGCAGCAGGACTTTCTCTGGCAATGTTCACCGATCCTGCTGAGGCATATTTTGGCCATCCAAATGCAATTAATGCTGCAATGATGATAGAGACCTTTACAAGGCTTCGCAAATCACCACCAGATGCAATTCGGAATCGTTTTTTTCCTCGCAATCATTCAACTCATGGTATGTTGAAAAATGGCGCTGCACTATCTCGAACATCAATTACTAATCATCAAGGGATAGGACAATTTTTAGCACATAGCGAAAAAGACGGAACACAAACGGAAACCCAACTGAGAATTGATATTGCAGAACAAACTGGTTTTGTAATTCTTGAAGCACATTTAGAACATCAGATAAACAAACTTCAATATCCTTATGGTATGTACTCAAAAATACAGGAAGTGAAAGAGTATTTTGCCAGCGGTAATATTCCTGAAGCCCAATTAGCATATGAAAGACTTTTGCTTGCCGGAGAAGAGCTTGGCATCCAAGTTCAAAGAACGGCAAAAGTGGGACGTGAAGGTTTATTTTTTATTCACCCAAGCATTTCTAGGTTCCCTATTGAGATTGACTCCGCAACTCATGAAAAAATGCAACTTAAAGGTAATCAATTAGTTGAAATCATGGTGGAGATAGCTAATCAGAAACAAAAACAATTCGCGTTTGATCATCAATTACCTACACCATTAAATAAAATAGATTATCCTCCACTTTATTTTCAAATTGATTTTTTAATCAATAAGGATCGAAGCTTTGCTGTTTCCGATGTTGGCTTGCCAGACGTTGGATTATTTCTTACCGCTATTGAGAGTGAGGGAAATCAAACGGTTGAGGAAGCAAAACAAACTGTAGCTGGAAGATTGAATAAAGTGTCATTGTCGATATTTAATAAGGCAATAGAATACGGTTCAAAAACGATTAGTTTTATCACGAGAAAATCGGTAATAGAAAACCTTGAAGATACTCTAGAAATAAAGGAAATAGAAGTATTACGGGGTTTGCTTGAAAAAACAGGATTTCAAACAAACATTATCTCTGAAGAACAAGCTCTGGATATGACCCCTGACGATCTTGGCATACTTATGAATGTGGACACGTCATCACCTGGTTTTCAAAACCTTCTAAAAAGAAGGCTTGTTGAAGAATCAGTACCCATTCACCCCGACCCTTTTTTATTACTTGCACAAAATGAACTTACTGAACTTCCACAAGTTACTGTATCAAAAGAGAGTATTGATTTACTGAGAGGTGTTTTTTCCACAACAGAAAAAACAGATAATATAACAAAATCAGCAGTTCAACTAGCGGCTGTTGAACGGATTATTAGAAAGTTAGGAATGCCAGATGAATGCGACATTTTTCATATGTACATTCCTGGTCAACCAACTCCCATTCCATTTTATCAATTTGACTTAAAAGGATTACAGGTTGCCCTAAACTACGCCGTTGATGCTCCCGAAGTATTACTTAGAGGAATACCTGTCAATCCTGATAATGCTGTTCTTTTTGATACTAATGGTAAACCTGTTTATGCAACATTTCGTTATATGTTTAATCAAAAACTATGAAATTCTGCACACCAATTAATACGAATAATGCGGTGAGGTTTGCCATGAAGTTATTGTTGTCTTCCAAGGAGTCGGTGGACATGACCATGGATATGCAGGGCGAAATAGACCATCCACTGCCGCAAAGGTATCATCATTTGATAGCACGACTTGTGAAATGTAAGATAACGGTAGCCCGATATATGTACGGAGAAAAAAAATTATTTGAGGAGATTAAGAATCGGTATGAAGGAGTTCGAGTATATTATGGCGGCAAAATGGACAGGTACCAGCGAATGCTCATTATTGATAAAAAAAAGGGCATGTTTGCGCTGAATGGGAATATATTTTTCACCACCTTTAAGCCACTTATTAACAGTTTATTTATTTATATTTCAGTTAATTAATTAACTGAAACAAATAATTTACAAAATATTTAGGTATAATCAAAACTATGATAGATCAAAAAGTAACAGACTATAGTGAACTGCTTACCAATCTTGGTATAGAAAATAAGGTATTAAGCCATCCTGAATCAAGAAATATTGATCAAGTTATCGGTTCTCTTGGCAAAACAAGATCAGATAGTGCTGCAACACTGGTTATGAAAGCTGATGATACATATATCTCCATCATTAGAAGAGACGACTGTAAGTTAAATACCAAAAAAGTAAAAAAACTTTTAGGAGTAGATAGTTTAAGGATCGCAACTGATGAAGAATTTATTGAAATCACAGGATTAATTCCTGGAGCAGCCACGTATTTTAATAAAAATATCACTAAGGTTTTAATTGATAAAAAAGTTTTAGAAAAGGAATTTATAGTTGGCGGCTCGGGAAGTTTTTTATTTAGTATAAGTCATAAAACATCGGATTTAACAAAAATCCCCGGAAGTCAATTAGTTGATGTTGCTGAAGAAAGTTTAGTAATAACTGATTCAAAATATTTGGGGAAAAAACGGGTTTTTTCAGGAATCAGGGCAACAGGTAGATTGCATTTAGGTAATTATCTGGGAGCAGTTAAAGGGTTTCTCGAACTTGAAAAAACCTGCAAATACGAAACTGTTTACTGTGTTGTTGATGTGCACTCAATAACAACCCCATATGATAAAGAAGCGCTTGCCAAAAATAAAAGAGAAATCATCATTGATTATTTGGCAGCTGGACTTGATCCAAAAAAAAGTATCATTATCTATCAGTCGGATGTACCGGAACATATTGAGTTGGCATTCTATTTTTCAACAGTTGAAACGATTGCGAGGATGATGCATCTGCCAACTTATAAAGAAAAAGTAAAACAGTATCCAAACGCCAATACAATGGCTCTTTTGAACTATCCGATTTTAATGGCGGCTGATATTTTAATCTATAAAGCTAGCCTTGTCCCAGTTGGCATTGATCAAGAACCACATTTGGAAATCACCCGGGAAATTGCCAGAAAGATGAATCAACTTTACGGAACCGATTTTCCTGAGCCTGTCAGGTTTGCTACTAAAGGAGAATATATTCCATCTCTTACTGGCGAGGGAAAAATGAGCAAGACTGTTGCCGGAAGTTTTATCAATCTAACTGATTCTTTTGATGAAATTAGGAAAAAGATCCGATCAGCTCCGACGGCAACCACATCAGGAGGTGAAATGTCTTCTGGAGTAAAAACTCTTTTTACTTTTGCCCAATTATTTATCCCAAACGAAGTCGAAGGATTTAAAAAGTCATTTGAGGACAAATCTCTCCAATTTGTCCGACTAAAAGATGCTATTTCCGAGGCGATTTATAAAGAACTTAAACCATTCCAAGAAAGACGGGCAAAAATCGCCGCTGATCAAAAATATGTTGACGAAGTGATCAAAGATGGCGCCGAACGCGCCCGCAAAATCGCCAAGGAAACCGTCCGTGAAGTCAAACAAAAGATGGGTTTACTATAGGCGTACACCCTTCGGGTGTCCAGGCACGAAATTTTCATTTACAGCAAGAGTTTGGAAAGCTTGAAAACTGATTCTTTTACATTTTTTTCACCAAACCAAAAAGTCTGCCAACCAGATTTCTTTGCACCTTCAATAAAATCTTTTCTATCATCAATAAGTAAAATTTCCTCTTCTTTTACACCGACTAAATTTGTTGCTAATTTATATATTTCTCTTTCTGGTTTTCTGAAACCTACTTCGTAAGAAAGAACAACTACAGAATATTTAATATCTGTAACCATTCCTTTCTCTATAAGTCTTGGCATCATACCTTTATAAAGATTGGAAATTAACCCTATCTTGTACTTTTTTGAAAGTTGACGGGCAAGTTCATGAACTTCAAGCCGTGGTCGATAATCCCCCATCCAGCTTTCAACAAAGTTATAATTATCTGCATTTTTCAAACCAAATTTTTTTATCGCCAATTTCCAAACATCTTGTGGAGAAATTTTTCCTCTTGTAATGTCATCCCATATTTTCCCGCTCCAAAGCTTATTGAATTCTTCGAAATTGATTTTGAATTTCGAAGTTACCGTCCTAAAAGAATCACTCCAATCATTCATCACTCCACCAATGTCAAAATAAATAAATTTAATTTTTTTCATAATTTAAATTATACCTCTTGATTTTCAAAAACAACTATTCTAATATTAAGGTGAACTATTGTTCAATGTATGAAAAAACCTGTCTTTGCTTTTATAGACGCTTCTAATCTTTTTTATGGCGGAGAGAAAAGCCTGGGATGGAAAATCGATTATCGAAAACTAATTAAATATATCAAAAGAAAATATCTTGTCAAAAAAGTATTTTATTATGGCGGAGTCGAACTTAACGGATTCCTTTATTCAATTTTAGACAAACAGCCAATTAATCTAAATAAACTAATAAGTTACCTAAACGGAAAGAAACCTATTGATAAAAAATCTATTCAACGAATCAAATTCTATTTGAAACTAGCCGAATTCGGTTATTTGCTCAAACTTAAACCGGTTAAGATCTTCCGTGAACCAGACGGAAGAATTTCCAAAAAGGCTAACTGTGACGTCGACATGACCTTTGATTTGATGAGATACATAAAAGATTATTCTGACGTTTTGATTTTATCGGGAGATGGAGATTTTGCCATTGTTTTAAAATATTTGATGCAACTTGGTAAAAAAGTTACAGTGTTAGCTCGAGGTGAAAGAACAGCAAGAGATATTCGTCAATTAGTCGGTGGAGATTTTCGAGATTTTAGCAGATTGCGAAAAGAAATTGAATTTATAAAAAAATAGAGAGGACATACGAAATATCCTCTCCATGTTTAGTAACCAAATTATAAAAGTTTAAAATAGATTTGTCAACACTTATGGATACACCACTTGCAGACAGAATGAGACCGAAAATTCTCGACCAGTTCGTCGGGCAGGAGCATCTAGTTGGAAAAGGAAAGCCAATTAGGCGGATGATTGAAAATAAAAAAGTCATCTCAATGGTTTTTTGGGGTCCGCCGGGTACGGGAAAGACGACTCTTGCCCGGATTATTGCCAACTATATAGAAGCGAACTTCGTCTCCTTTTCAGCTGTTGCTGGAGGCGGAGTTTCCGAAGTCAGGAAAATAATTGCCAAAGCAAAAGAAGACTATGGTCTTTTTCAAAAAACAACCGTTTTATTTGTTGATGAAATTCATCGATTCAACAAAGCTCAACAAGATGCTTTTTTACCTTATGTCGAAGACGGAACAATAACGTTAATCGGGGCCACGACTGAAAATCCTGGTTTTGAAGTAATTGCTCCTTTAGTCTCTCGTAGTCAAATCTATGTTCTCTACGCATTGACTGAAAAAGAAGTTGAAATAATTACAAAACGGGCGATTAAATTTTACCCGAAACATTCTTTTGATAAAGACGCCGTTAAACATATCATTAAAACCGCCAACGGCGACGCCCGCACCGCCATTAATGCTATAGAACTCTCTTCGTCTATTTCCAGGCACGTCACCCTACGGGTGGCGGAAGAGGCGGTTCAGAGAAAAGCCATCTATTATGACAAAAAAGGCGACTGGCACTACGACACCATCTCTGCATTTATAAAATCGATGAGGGGTTCAGACCCGGATGCGACTTTGCACTATTTGGCAAGAATGGTCAAGGCGGGTGAGGATCCGATTTTTATTGCCAGACGAATGGTTATCTTTGCCTCTGAGGATATTGGTAACGCCCAGCCAACTGCGCTTGTGTTGGCAACGAGCGCCATGCAAGCTTGCCATATGATTGGCTTGCCAGAAGCTTCGTTGATCCTGGCCCAAACTGCTACTTATCTTGCCACTGCCAAAAAATCAATTGCTTCAAGTCAAGGAATTTGGAGTGCTTTAGCTGACATTGACGAAGAAAATCTCGACCCGATCCCACTCCACTTGAGAAACGCGCCGAATAAAGTGATGAAAAACTTAGGTTATGGTCAAAATCATGTCCGCTATCCATGGAAAGTCGAAAAAGAAACCGGAAGGAAAATCAACCAGGAATATATGCCAAAGAATTTGAGAGGAAAAAAATATTATAAACCTGATTGGAAGTAAGCAAAAAATTTCTAATTTCTAATTTACCTAATTGACCTAAAAAATGTCCAAATCCCAATTGGTCATTTATATCATTGGGTATTATTTAGATCAATTAGAATAATTAGGTTAATTAGGTCAATTTATTTTAATACCTTCTCATATCCACCACATCCTCTAAATAACCAGTGAGCTGTTCGCGTAACCGTAGTTGTTGAGACTCCAAGTTTCTTAGCGATTGCCTTATAAGACATTCCTTTTTTAAGGAGTCTCGCCATCTCTAGTCGATTTGCAAATTCTTCAATCTCTTTTATCGTTAAAAGATCTCTTAAAAAATTGGCTACATCCTGTTCTGTTTTCAATTTTAAGAAGGCACTAGACAGTGCCTTCTCTTTATCATTTTTTGGTTTATAGTTTTGAAAATTAGACATAAATAAATTATAAACTAATCCACTACATTATATTAATATATTGTAGTGAAATAAATACTCTTGACTTTTTAAAGTCTATATATTATCATATTAATACGTTAATATAAACAACGCACTTTAATTAATTAAAGTGGATAAATAATCATGGATCAATTTAACGACAAAAAAAATTATTTTAATGAAGTTCATCACGCCCTGCCTCTGGCGGGGTTGCCTAATATGTAGTTAACTAGTTAACTGAATTACTCTACCCCGCCTACAAGGCGGGTTTTTGTTTGGATTAAAAATTATAAATTTTAAAAAATTTTATGAAACAAATAAATGAAGTCACTATCACGGGTCGCGATTTAACAATTGAACAAATTAAGGCAGTTGCCAGAGATTATGTCAAACTAGAAATTGGTAAAGAAGCTTTTTCTAAAAGTAAGCAAGGATACAATATTTTACAGGAAAAAATTAATAAAAAAGAAAAAATTTATGGCGTAACAACCGGGTTTGGTGAATTTTCTCAAGTATTTATTGATCCTGAAAAAGCGGCTCAATTACAACTTAATCTTATCCTAAGCCACAGCACCGGAGTTGGCGATCCAGCTTCCGAAGATGTCGTTCGCGCCACCATGTTGTGCCGAGCTAACTATCTGGCGTCAGGCATGTCAGGAGGAAGACCTATTCTTTTGCAAATTCTTATTGAAATGTTAAATAAAAGAGTTACTCCTTTAATACTGGAACAAGGATCAGTAGGATCAAGCGGAGATCTGGCTCCATTGGCAATGATGGTCTTACCGATGATTGGCGTTGGCGAAGCGTTTTACCAAGGCAAGAGAATGTCTGGAAAATTAGCAATGGAAAAAGCTGGTATTCCTTTGATAAAACTCCAAGCTAAAGAAGGATTGGCCTTGATCAATGGCGATACTTTTATGGCTGGATTAGGATCTCTTGAACTTTATGATGCTTTGCAATTAGCAAAAATTTCTGAGATTTCCTGTGCAATGACAATGGAAGCAATTGAGGTGGTCCTTCAAGCTATGGATGAAAAAATTGCTAGAGCAAGAAGGTTCAATGGTCAAATTACAGCAGCTAGAAATTTAAGAAAACTCATGAATAAGAGTGAAATTCTTGCCGGACCTCCACAGCGAGTTCAAGACGCTTATTCGATCCGTTGCGCACCAGTTATTCTCGGTGCTAGTCGAGAAGCTCTCCTTTGGGTAAAGCGCCAGTTTGAAACAGAGATTAACGCCGCTCAAGATAATCCATTAGTGTTTTTAGAAACAAAGGAAGTTTTATCAGGTGGCAATTTTCACGGTCAACCAATAGCCATGCCTTTGGAAACTATGGCTCAAGCAATTCAAGAATATGCCAATAGTTCAGAAATTCGTCAGGAACGAATGAATAATCCTTATTACAGTAAAATATTGCCGGCATTTCTTATCGAATCAGGCGGATTAAATTCAGGATTTATGATGCCCCAGTATGCATCAGCTGCGCTAGTCAATGAAAACAAAATCCTTTGCTACCCGGGAATCGTTGACTCAATTCCTGTTTCAGCCGGACAAGAAGATGACTGTTCAATGGGAACAAATGCTGCTTTAAAAATTCAAAGAATAATAAGGAACACCATGTATGTCTTGGCAATTGAACTTATGCTCGGTTGTCAAGCATTGGACTTTAAAAAAGGCAAAAAACCAGGTCTTGGAGTATTTGTTGCATACAAATTAATTAGAGAAACAGTTCCCTATATTAAAAAAGATTCAATCATGTATCCAATGGTTAAAGAAATTTTTGAACTAATAAAGTCAGAAAAAATAGTCCAAACAGTAGAAAATTCTATCGGCAAATTAGAAGAACCGAAAGATTTACTAAAACCACTATGAATAATTCGTTATCACTAGGCGAAGGCAATACACCACTAATCCGTCTCTTTAATTTAGAGACATTATTAAATTGGAAAGGTGAAATCTGGGTAAAAGCCGAATACCAGAATCCAACTGGTTCTTTTAAAGACCGAGGCAGTGTTACCGAAATAACCGATGCTTTGAATCAAAAAAAACAAGGTGTTATTTGCGCATCGACCGGAAATATGGCGGCTAGTTTATCAGCCTATGCTTCAAGAGTGAGTTTAAAATGTTTTGTTGTTGTACCGAAAAATACTCCCCTAGGAAAACTCAAGCAAGCGGCTGTTTGCGGAGCTAAGTTAATAGAAATTGACGGAAACTATGATCTATGTGTCAAAAAAGCCAAAGAAATTGCTTCAAGAGAAAATCTTCTCCTCTGTGGTGATTATGAGTTAAGGAGATTAGGACAAAGATCTCTAGGACGGGAATTAGCCGAATCAGGAATTGATTTTGATGCGTTTGTCGTACCAGTAGGTAATGGAACTCTAGGCTGTGCCATTATTGAAGGATTTGTTGAAAAAGACAGGTGGCCTCAATTTATCGGAGTTCAAGGAGAAGGATCTGACCCAATAACATTAGCTTGGCAAAATCAAACTGAATCACTTCGATTAATCGAAGTGCCTCAAACTGTTGCCTCGGCCATGAAAGTCGGCAACCCTCTTGACGGAAAATTGACTTTAAACTGGGTTTACGAAACTAACGGAATGATGTTGTCTGTTGATGATAAAGAAATCCTTCTTGCCCAAAAACTTCTTGCTCAAAAAGAAGGAATCTATGTCGAAACTTCTGCTGCCGCAACTTTAGCCGGCTTAATTATTATAAAAAATAAAATAAATTCTTTAAAAATTGTTCTTATCCTTACCGGAAGCGGGTTAAAGGAAATAATTTAAAATGAAAATTGAAATTCCTGATTTAAATCCCTTTCAAATAATAGGTTCATTTCCACGACTATCTGTCGTAGCGGCGAGAGAACCTAGTTTATTTCTTATCCCAACCCCTATTAAATATGAGGAATTACAACAAAGGTCTAGTGAATTATTTTCCAGATATATATAATGGCAGGCTTCCTTATAGATTTGTTTATCCTGCGGAAGCATTTAAAACTTATTTAGAAATTTATATTCTTCTTTTTGACCCGAAGGCTCAACCTGTTCCTGCAAAAGATGTCTTTACAGTAAAAACAGACGACGGCCAAATCGGTTATTTATCAAGAAGTAGTTTTTGGAGTGCTGTTTTTGACGGTGTGTCGGCAACGAAAAATAATTATTATTTATTGGAGCGGGGAAATGTCTTAAATGTTGGTGGAGTTCAGCCTTGTTTTAGAAATGAAGTTAAAGAAATTGAGCCTGGCTGGAGGGAACTTGGTTTTCTTCAAGCTGACATAGAATTAGTTGGTTTAACAACCGAGACAAGAACTCCACAGTGGTTTGACAAGACGGCTGTCAAACAGTTAATTACTTCTTTAGAATCCATAAATATTCCTCGGCCTTTTATTCAAATCAGACTCAATAATTTTTTCCAAATTTTATATGAAGTATTGGGAGACAAAATTGGTTTTTTGGAAAAAGAGATATTTGGGTTAGATTCTTTGGATAAAATGGCCACTGCAAGAGTAAACAAAAATCGAGAAGAATTTAGTCAATTACAAAAACTTGCTTTTTCCCAACTAGATCTTTGGCTATCCGAAAATAAACTATCAAAAGAGGCAGAAAGTTTTTTATCAACTCTTGTAACTTCGGGTGTTTATGATGAACAGATACTTAAAACAAGTTTTCCAAATTCGTATCAATCTCTTCAAAACTTAAAAGAAATTGTCGAAGAAATTCAAAAAGAATATCCTGAATTAACTGTTTTTATTGATCCTCTGTCTGTTAGAGCAGGTACTCCAGGATATGATGGTATGACTATGCAGGCTGATGTAAAAACATTGACCAAAATTTTCACCGAACTCGCTGGTGGCGGTGCTTATCAAAGAGCTGCTCAACAAAGCTGGAAAGTCCAATTTCAAGAAAATCCTCCTGAAAATTTATATATGATCGGTTTCGCCCTTGGACTGACACGTCTCAACACAGCTTTAAATTATTTAAGCCAACAATGATAAAAAAAGAATTGATTGAACTTAATAAAAAACTAGTACGATTTAAAACAATCTCCTCAAATAAATCCGAACTAGAAAGATGTATTAGATTTATAGAGAATTATTTTAATATCAATAATTTATTTAAAAAAATATTTTATTCTAATGGTATTCCTTCGCTCCTCGTGTCCAACTCATTATCAAAAAACCCGGATTTATTATTGAACGGCCATATAGATGTAGTGGAAGGCAATAATAATCAATTTAAGCCTTTTGTCAAAAACGATAAACTTTATGGAAGAGGGACGATCGACATGAAATCTTCAATAGCTGTGATTATGCTTATTATGAAGAAGCTTAAATCCACTAATAAAAAAATCTCGGCGATGTTTGTAAGCGATGAAGAGATTTTTGGTAAAGACGGTACAAAATATATTCTCAATAAAGGTTATAAGCCAAAATTCACAATAATCACGGAGGAATCAAACTTTGATATCGTTATTAAACAAAAAGGCCAGTTAACTTTAAAACTTGAGGCAAAAGGAAAATCCGGTCATGGATCACAACCATGGACTGGACTAAATGCTATTGAAGAATTAATTGAAATTTATCAAAAAATAAGAAATTTATTTCCAAAAGAACAAAAAAACACCTGGAATATAAATTCTATTAATTTAGGAATTATTAATGGTGGAGTAGCTCCTAACGTTATTCCCTCAAAGGCAGAATTGATATTAGATATTCGTTATCCAACAAATCTAAAACTTGATTCTTTCTTAGTTAGATTTTATGGAATTTTAAGAAAATCTAGCGTTACTTATTCTTTATTGACAAAAACAAATCCCATGGATTCTGGCAATGCTATATTCTTTATTAATAAACTCAAACCTATTGTTGAAAAACAGATTAAAAGAAAAGCTAAATTAAAATGGACAAATTACTGTAGTGATGGTCGTTATTTTTCCGATTCAAAATTACCAGTAATTGAATTTGGTCCGACTGGAGCTAATTATCATACTGATAATGAATATGTAGATATAAACAGTCTGGTTAATTATTACGAGATTCTAAAGAGATTTATTATTTCTTAGTTATATTTTAGCCTCGTCACCCTACGGGTGCAACTGGGTTAGACTTCGTGAAAAATTGGCTGTTGTAATCTGCTAAAAGTACTCCTTTGTAGCGTATAGTCTATAGACAAAGGCAAAATCAAGGAATATCCTATTTTTATTGTTAAATTGTCAAATTGCTAAATTGTTATGAAATATTTGCAATTAAACGACATATCAAGTTATAAGAAAGCTTTTAATCTTAGTAACTATGTATGGAATATTATTACTAATTGGGATTATTTTTCAAAGAAAACAATTGGCGAGCAATTTGTTACTGCAGTCGATTCTATTTCAGCTAATATTGCAGAAGGATTTGGCAGATTTAACAAGAAAGAAAAAATAAGATTCTACAGAATCAGTCAAGGATCTCTAAAAGAGTCTTTAGATTGGAATGAAAAAGCAAAAATTCGTAAATTATTAAATAAAGACCAATACGATCATATTTTTGCAGAACTTCAAAGCCTACCTAAAGAAATTAACGAATTTATTAGATTTACTAACCAAAAACTTAATAACTAACCAACAATTTAACAGTTTAATAATTTAGCAATTTATATAGAAAGGAGGTGATATAACATGGATTCCAAACCACAACCAAAACCTAAACTCGATTCCAAAATTCTAAAATGCAGCACGATGACGGTTTTCTTGGATACCTATGAGGCAAAAAACGGCAATAAATATCTCAAGATTACCGAATCAAGATTCGACAAAACCACAAAACAGTCAAAAAGAAGTTCAATATTCTTTTTCAAAGAAGACCTGGAAAAATTTAAAGAAGCTTTAAGCGAAGTTACTTTATAAATGCCTTGTGTCAGCAGCAGGATTCGAACCCGCGACCACTCGCTTATGAAACGAGTGCTCTACCGCTGAGCTATGCTGACTTAATTTTTCTCTCCTATATTATATAATATACTATCTCTATGGCAAAAATCGATCTTTCTGTTGTGATAGTTTCTTTTAATACCAAGAAAATCACCAAAAACTCCCTCGAATCAATTGATAGATCATTGTGGGGAACAAAAATTAAATATGAGATAATCGTCGTCGACAACGACTCCCATGACGGGTCAAAAGAGATGCTTGAAAAATATTCTCAAGAAAATAAGAATAAAACTGTTTATTTTCAAACAAATACCAATCTCGGATTCGGCCGCGGCAATAACTTTGGCGTCAAAAAGGCTAAAGGAAAGTATATCTTGCTTCTAAACTCCGATACAATCATTTTAAACCGGTCGATTGAAAAACTTTTTAACTTTTACGTAAAAAACGAAAAAACTGTTCATTTTCTGGGCACTAAACTCTTAAATAAAGACTTGACTCCCCAACCTTCAGCCTGTCGATTCTTTACCTTGCCTGTCGTTTTTGCTACCCTGCTTCTTAAGGGAGACTATTGGGGATTAACACGTTCTTCGCCAAACGAATTCAGACAAGTTGACTGGATCTCTGGAGCATGTATCCTGACAAAAAAATCCCTCTATCAACGCCTCGGTGGTTTTGATAAAAATATCTTCATGTATATGGAAGAAGTTGATTTGCTTTACCGGGCCAAAAGATTAGGACTAAACACCTACTTTTATCCCGCTTCCCAAATCATTCATCTTGGAAGCGCTTCGTCAGGTGGAAAAACTTTTCCCATTCTCCAAGTCTACAAAGGTTTTCTTTTCTTTTACAAAAAGCATTATTCTTTTCTTCATTTGTTTGTTCTTCATTTAATTTTGAAATTAAAAGCCGCAATTGCTTATTTTATTGGTAAAATTAAAAATGACCGGTATCTCATTGAAACCTATGAAAAAGCTTTCAGGATTTTTTAAGTGGATCGATAATAATTTAGTGAAAATACTTCTTACCGGATTTATTTTTTTGGTGCCTTTGTGGCCAAAACTTCCCATCCGGATGATTAACTATACATATATCGCTATTCGCTTTGAAGACATCTACTTGGTATTCATGATCTTGGCTTTTTTTGTCCAGCTTATTCGAAAGAAAATCATTCTGAATAAGAGCTATCTTTGGCTCTTTATTCTTTTTTGGCTGTCACTTTTCGCCTCGGTAATCTGGGGTATCTATTTTGAAAAAACAATTATTTTTTATCATCTCGGATATCTCCACGCCTTGCGCCGAGTTGAATATATGAGCGCCTTCTTTATTGCCGCGTCAGTAATTAAGACCAAAGAAGACTTCTTTCAGTTAATAAAAGTCTTTTTTTTCTCGGTCTTTCTAGTCTCTCTGTACGGACTGGGCCAAAAATATCTCGGTTTTCCGGCGGTGCAGACTATGAATCCGGAATATGCCAAAGGCTACATTCTCAATCTCACTCCTGAAGCAAGAATTTCCTCGACCTTTGCCGGCCATTATGACCTGGCTTCTTATTTAGCTTTTGCCATACCTCTTATAATCTCTTTTTCATTCTTCTTCAAAAAAAAACTGTATCTAATTTATTACTTTTTTGCCCTGGTCGTACTTACTTATACTTCTTCTCGAATTTCTTTTGTTGCCTATGCTTTTACAATTTTTGGACTGCTTATTTTTATTAGAAAATATCTCTTTTTAATTTTTGCCATTATTTTGACTGCTTTAGTTATGGCCTCATCCGGCGATCTCATTAATAGGTTTTTAAAAACAATTCAGTTCAAAAGAATTCTCGTCAATCAAAAAACAGGTTCTGTCTATATTAACCAAAATATTACTACCAAAGAACTTCCCGCCGGATCCTTCTATGTACCGGTAAAAAAACCTCCTAAACAAGTTCTTCCTACCGAAGCCGTGGCAACCGAAGTGGCAAAAATAGAAACATTTAAGGAACAACTCATTGAACAAAAAGTAAAGGAAGCGACAAAAAATAAAAACTTATCCCAAAATGAAATAAACAAATTGATTGCTTCTCTATCGGCTGAATTAAAAGCCATCAATACGTATGTTTCCGATATTTCTTTTGCCACCCGGCTTCAGATAGAGTGGCCAAGGGCGATCGACGCTTTCAACAAAAGCAAAATTCTTGGAACCGGCCCTTCTTCAATTACTGAGGCGACCGACAACGACTTCCTCCGCTGGCTTGGAGAAACAGGACTTTTGGGGACGACTCTTTTTCTGATGATTTTATTTCTGATAGTTAAGCGCGTCTGGGGCAGGGTCATAAAATTTTCACCAGAAAATAAATTGATCGCCCACGGATTCACTTTTGCATTAATAGCTCTTTTGATAAACGCCACCTATATCGACGTCTTTGAAGCTTCAAAAGTGGCTTATACTTTTTGGACAATCGCAGGATTATTCGTAGGATATTCTTCTCTAAATTCAAAAGTCAAGAGTCAAGAGTCAAAAATGAAAGTTAAAAGTTAAAAAATGACAAAATCACTTTTTAATTTTGACTTTAACTTTTAAATTCTAACTTTTGACTTTTAACTTATGAAAAGAGTCGATTTTCTCATATTGGCTTTCATCCTAATTATTGCTTTTTTTTTCCGTCTCTATAAAATCAATACTCCGCTCGCCGATCTCCATTCCTGGCGTCAGGCTGATACGGCAGCTGTTGCGAGAAATTTTGTTACCCAAGGATTTGATCTTTTGCACCCCCGATACGACGATATGAGCAATGTTCAATCGGGTCTTGACAACCCTCAAGGCTACCGGATGGTTGAATTCCCCTTGTATAACGCCATTTTTGCCTGGCTTTTTAAACTCTTTCCCGCGATTCCACTTACCCAATGGGGTCGCCTAACCTCAATATTTTTTTCTCTAATAACGATTTCCGTTATCTATTACCTTTTAGCCAAAGAACAAAATAGATCGACTGCCTTTTGGGCTTCGGCTATTTATGCTATTTTTCCTTTTTTCGTTTTTTTTTCACGAGTAATCCTCCCAGAATCGACAGCTTTGGGTTTTACAATGTTATCGATATTCTTTCTTTATCTATTCTCAAAAAAACAATATAGCAATATAACAATTTATCTATTTTATTTACTATCTCTTATTTCTTTTGCTGCAGCTCTTCTCATCAAACCAACCGTGATATTTTGCATGATTCCAATCGCTTATCTCTTCTTCCAATCTTACAAATGGAAATTCCTTAAAAAACCTTCTTTCTATCTTTATTTCTTAATCGCTCTAACCCCCCTAATCTTGTGGAGAAACTATATCGGCAGATTCCCTGAAGGCATCCCCGTCAACGAATGGCTGCTGACAAGCGTTAATACAGGAGGTAGTTTACAAAAGATTTTCTTTAGGCCGGCTTTTTTTCGCTGGATATTCTTTGAAAGAATAAACAATCTAATTCTTGGCGGTTACCTGACTGTATTTTTCATTTTAGGTATCATTGCCAAAAGGAAAAATTTTTTTCTCTACTCTTATCTCCTATCTTCTATCTCCTATCTTCTAGTTTTCCAGGGTGGTAATGTCCAACACGAATATTATCAAACATTAATACTACCATTTTTGGCAATTTTCTCCGCTCTTGGAATAAATTTTCTTTTTGAAAAAAAATCTAACATCTATCATCTAGCATCTATCATCTTAGTTTTTGTTCTGCTCTTATTCTCTTGGTATTTTTCTTATTATAAAGTCAAAGACTACTATCAATATAGTCAAGAATTAATTCAGGAGGCAAAGATATTGAATGATTTAACCAGTAAAGAAGATAAAATCGTCACCGATAGAATGGGAGACACGACCCTTTTGTATCTTGCCGAAAGGCGTGGCGCGCCGTCAATTTACAAAGAACCAGAAGACCTGAAGAAACTTGGGTATAGCTTTTTAGTTACTTCGAGCCAATATCAAATCGAAAAGATGGAAAAAAACTTTGAAATAATTTTTGAAAATGACAAATTCACGCTATTTTCTTTATGAAGATTCTCATGTTGACTCCTTATGTTCCTTATCCGCCTTCATCAGGTGGCCAGGTCAGAACCTACAACTTACTAAAATATCTTTCCAAAAATAACAAAATCACTCTCGTCTGTCTTTACAAAAGCCCCGAAGAAAAACAATATCTCGATAAGCTAAAACCCTACTGCCGTTCTGTATATTTCTGCCAGCGTTCTCCTAATCCTTGGAGTTTAGAAAATATTTTCAAGTCAATTTTTACCTTAAAGCCTTTTTTAATTGTCAGAAACTATTCTCAAGAAGCCGAGTCAATTCTAAAAAATCTTCTTGAAAAAGAAAAATTCGACATCATTCATGCCGAGACTTTTTATATTATGCCTCATCTTCCAAAAACCGATATCCCCATATTTCTTCTTGAACAAACCATTGAATATCAAGTCTATCAGCATTTCGTCAACTCACTTCCTTTTTTTGTTAAACCTTTTTTTTCCCTTGACATTTTAAAACTCAAAATTTGGGAAAAAGATTACTGGAAAAAAGCCTATTTGGTCGGAGCCGTCTCCAATACTGACAAACAGATTATTAATAACCTGGAGAAAGGAATAAAACCGGTCATCATCCCAAACGGCGCAGGCGAAGATATGATCGTCGATTCCCTTAAACCAAAAAACCTAGACGAGCCAATCGTCCTCTTTCAAGGAAATTTCTACTGGCTGCAAAATACCGAGGCTGTTAATTATCTAATAAAAAGAATAATTCCTCTGGCCAAAAAAATTCTTCCCAATGTCAAATTTGTCATTGCCGGTCAAAACGCCGCCAAAAAGATCGGCCAGATCAAAGAAACAAATCTGGAAATCATCGATATCGCTCCCGACCAAAACCAGGAAGTAAGGAAAATCTACCAACAAGCCACGCTTTTTATTGCGCCGATCTTCGGCCCTGGAGGAACAAGGTTAAAAATCCTCGCCGCCATGGCCGCCGGTATTCCTGTTATATCAACTAAAACTGGAGTCACCGGCTTAACAGTCAAAAATAACCATAATGTAATCATCGCCAACAATCCTAAAAAATTTATTAAATCCATAGAAATGGTGATTAAAAACAAGAGACTTTACGAAAAAATAAGAACCAATGCTCATGAATTAATCAAAAAGCAGTACAACTGGGAGATTATTGCCAAAAAACTGGAGGCAATTTATAAGACTCTCGCTCCCTAGCATCCGTGTTATAATATAAAAAGTATGATCATCGGAATCGACGGCAACGAAGCCAATGTAAGAGAGAGGGTCGGCGTCTCGGTCTACGCATATAATCTCCTGAAGTTCTTTAGACGGAAAGCCGACCGGCAAACCCAATTCAGAGTATATTTGAGAAACGCTCCTTACGATCTACCGGAGGAGACAGATTATTTCAAATACAGAGTCGTCCCAGGAAACCTACTTTGGTCGCAAATTTTTCTCCCCCTTAGGCTCTATCAAGATAGGGATATTGACGTTTTCTTTTCTCCGGCCCACTATCTTCCCCGTTTCTGCCCAGCACCGGGAGTCGTAACAATTCATGATCTCTCCTATCTCTATTTTCCCGAAGATTTTTTGAAAAAAGACCTATTTCAGCTCAAGAATTGGACCGCCTATTCTTTAAAAAAAGCCGTCAAGGTAATCGCAGTTTCAAAAACAACTAAAAAAGATATTGTTAAATCATACGGTCTCCCCCAGGAAAAAATTAGCGTCGTCTATAACGGTTATGAAAAAAAGCTCGACGAAAAAAGTAAAAAATTTAAGTTCGATCTTGAAGAAAAACCATACATACTTTATGTCGGCACTATCCAACCAAGAAAAAATATCACCACTCTGATCCAGGCTTTTTTCAAATTTAAACAGCTCTATCCTGAATTTCAATTAATAATCGCGGGAAAAAAGGGCTGGCTCTACGATGATATCTTTCAAAAAGTCACTGACCTGGGGTTAGAGAGAGACGTATTTTTTACCGATTATATTACTGATAATCAACTTATATTCCTTTACAAAAACGCTTTTTGCTTGGTACTGCCCTCTTTTTATGAAGGTTTTGGCATTCCCGTACTTGAAGCGATGAATCTTGATTGTCCTGTCATTGCTTCTTATGCCTCGTCTCTTCCTGAAATCGGCGGCGACGCTTGCCTTTATTTTGACCCGAAAAACAGTTATGACTTAGTGGAAAAACTTAAACTCATGAAAGAAGACAAACAATTGGTCAAAGATTTAGTTAATAAAGGCAAGAAAAGGATTAAAGAATTCTCTTGGGAAAAATGCGGCGAGGAAACCCTACAAGTTATTAAAGGTTCTGTCCTTTAAAGGACAGAACCTAAAAGGACCGTCCTTCGAATATGCATCCCTTACAATCAAACGAATGGGAAAACGCCAGAAAAGAAGTGGGGATAAAAACTCTTCGTTTAGATGATTTTTTATTAACTATTCATAAAATTCCATTCACAAACTTTAAAATAGGTTATCTACCAAGATCAACTATGCCGTCTAATAGAGTTTTAAATAAACTTTATGAGTACGGAAAAAAGAACAAAGTTGTTTTTATAAAAATAGAGCCATACGAAGAAAAGTCAAAAGTCAAAAGTCAAAAGTCAAAATTACAACTTAAAAGTAAAAATTTGATAGAATCAAAACATCCTTTATTTCCTACTTGGACACAGATTTTAGATTTAAACAAAACTGAAGACGAACTTCTTAAAAGTTTTCACTCCAAAACCCGTTATAACATTCGTCTGGCAGAAAAAAAAGGCGTAGTTGTAAAAGAAGAATCAAATGAAAAAGGATTCAAAGTCTTTGCCAAACTCTATTTCGAAACCACCAAAAGACAAAAATACTTCGGCCACGACGAAAAATATCACAAAATCGTTTGGGACAATCTAAAAAACAGCCTTTCCCATATCTTAATTGCTTATTACAACAATATTACTCTTGCTGCTTATGAACTTTGGTATCTGGACGGAATAATCTATTATGTTTATGGAGGAACATCAGAGCTCCATCGAAATTTAATGGCTTCAAACTTGCTGATGTGGGAAGCCATTAAACTAGGTAAACGTCTTGGCGCTAAAAAATTCGATATGTGGGGTTCTTTGCCTCCTGATTACGACCCAAAGCACTCATGGTCCGGCTTCACCCGCTTCAAACAGGGCTACGGAACGAAATTTGTGGAAATGGTGGGAAGTTATGACTTGGTAATCAATCCTGTTTTATATAGAATCTATAATATTATTTATGCCCTTCGTGAAATTTATTTGATGTTTAAAAGATAGATTATTTATATCCTTATCCCAATTTTTCGGATTGTCTTGAATATATTTACGGATTTCTGCCAATGATTCTTCATTGCGGATGACGTGGTCGTAGAATGACCGTTGCCATTTAAAGATATTTTGTCCTAATTGATGGATTAATTTTGATGAATTCATTTTGAAAAACCCAATAATTTTTGACAACAACATATTGCGTCGTTGCAACCAATCATTAAAATACGATTTATCCTGTAGGGACAATTCATGAATTGTCCCTACAATTGGTTCATCCTGTTTAATTACAATAATTCCATGAACGTGATTAGGCATAATAATATATTCATCAATAAATACATTTTGATAATATTTTGGTATTTCTATCCAATATTTTTCAACAATCTTTCCGTATTCACTCAATATCATTTCTCCATTAATAATCTCTCCAAACAAACATTCTCTATTTTTCGTACAGATTGTGACAAAATAATAACCAGATGAAGAATAATCGAAATGCTTTAATCTATTTGTTTTTCGGTAACGGTAAATCATTGTGTAGTGACAGAATATTATTCTGTCACTCGATTGTCTACGGACTATAACCTACAAAAACATATTTTTAGGTTGTTATATCAACTCATTTTATGTCTTATCTATATTAATTAGAATTCTTGCTTTTTGTTTTCGCTTGCAAAGAAGAAGAAGAAGAAGTAAAATAATTTTCAGAGGTGATAATGTATGAGCGAAACTAAAGTATTTAAAGAAGGATGGCGCGCTGATATTTTTGACTTTGCTTTAACTGGGGTCGCTGCAGTATCATTACTCGCTAGCCCAGCTGTTGCACTCACTATTTCATCCGCCGAATTATTAATGCTTGCGGTCAGAGCTCATGCTGCAAGAAAGAACCGAGAAACAAATTCTATGCTTGAAATAATAAAAGCATCTTATGAACTGGGTCAATCATCAACTAATGCATCAAACGCGACACCAAGACGGAGAAAAAAATAAATTTTATTTTTCCTTTAGAGCCACCCTCAACACCTGATCCATGTGTTCGACGTAGACAAAATCGAGAGCTTTTAAGACATAGCCAGGAATGTCTTCCAGGTCTTTTTTGTTATCTTTTGGCATGATAACGGTCTTGATGCCGGCCCGGTGGGCAGCAATCACTTTTTCCTTGACGCCGCCTATTTCCAGAGCCCGACCCCTTAGAGTAATCTCCCCAGTCATGGCGACCGATCTATCCGTTGGAGTCTTAGTCAGCGCAGAAATCATCGCCGTCGAAATCGCCAGACCAGCTGACGGACCATCCTTTGGTACTGCTCCTTCAGGGACGTGAACGTGAATATCTATTTTATTAAAAAAGTCATCTTTGAGTCCAAACTTTTTATAACGGGCACGGATATAGGACAAAGCCGCCTGACACGATTCTTTCATTACCTCGCCCAAATGCCCGGTTAATGTCAATCCGCCCTTACCCGGCATAATAGCGACTTCAATAAACAAGATGTCTCCTCCAGCCTGGGTCCAGGCCAGCCCGGTCGAAATCCCGATCGTATCTTTTTCCTCAATCATTTGCGAAGAATATTTAAAAGGTCCAAGCAACTTCGACAGATCAGAGAGTCCGACTGTTTTTGAGGCGTATTTTTTCTCAACGATGTTTCTCGTCACCTTTCTCATAATTGTTCCAATCTGTCTTTCCAGTTCACGAACTCCAGCCTCACGAGTATAACGCCTGATTATGGTTTTCAAAGATGATTCTGTGATATTGATTTCCTTGTCTGTCAAGCTGTGAACTTCCAACTGCTTTTTTATCAAATGACTCTTGGCAATGTTATATTTTTCATCCTCGGTATATCCGGGAAAATGAATTATCTCTAATCGGTCAAGAAGGGCATCAGGGATAGTGTCGAGAATGTTTGCAGTAGTAATAAAAAAGACATCTGACAGATTAAAATCGACTTCAAGATAGTGGTCGGAAAAAGCGTGGTTTTGTTCGGGGTCGAGCGCTTCCAAAAGAGCCGAGGATGGATCGCCGCGGTAGTCTCGCCCGATCTTGTCAATTTCGTCGAGCATAAAAACCGGATTTTTCGTCGCTGCCTGCTTAACTCCCTGAATAATCCTTCCGGGCAGGGCGCCGACATAAGTCCGTCGATGACCTCTAATTTCTGCTTCGTCCCTAATGCCGCCCAAAGACATTTTGACAAATTTTCTGCCTAAAGCGTGGGCGATCGATCGGCCAAGCGACGTTTTACCCACACCAGGCGGACCAACAAAACAAAGAATCGTCGGCTGTTTGCTTTTTTCGTTTTTCTTGATTTTCCTTAATTCAAGTACTGCTAAATATTCAAGAATTCTTTCTTTAATTTTTTTCAGGCCAAAATGTTCATCGTTAAGAATTTTTTCCGCCTCTTTGATATTGATATTATTAGGAGAGCTGACCGACCAGGGTAATTCAATCAACCAATCAAGATAAGTCCTAACATAGGAAGATTCGGGGTTAAATTGAGACATCTGGCGCAATCTCTTTAACTCCTTATTTGCCTTTTCCTCGACTTCTTTTGGCATTTTTGCCTTTTTGATTTTTTCCTGATAGCCGGTTAAGTCTTTATCTTCTCCTTTTTCTCCCAACTCTTCTTCGATGGTTTTCATTTTCTCCCTCAAGATGTTTTCCCTCATTCCCTGTTCAAATTTCTTTTGGGTTTTGGAAGTCAGGCTATGTTCTATCTCCAGGATTTTTATCTCGCGATTGACAAATTCTACTTCTTTTCTTAGCCTTTCTTTAAGTTTAATCTCTTGAAGAAGCGCCTGTCTTTCTTCTGGCTTCAAATCAAGGACAACGGCGATTTGATTGGAAAAGCTTTGAAAATCAGTTGTATTGAGAATGTTCATTAGAAAAACAAAGTCGACTGTCTTTCCCAGATTGATCGCCCGCTTTATTTGGGTTGAGATGTGCTTTACCATCGCTTCGGTCTCTTCGTCAATAGTTTTATCGTCTTTTGCCGCCTGTACTTTTGCTTGAAACCAATTTTTTTCATCGGTAAAAGCGATTACTTTCACTTTTTCAAGACCTCGGACCAAGGCGTTGATCTCGCCGCGCTCGCCAGCAGCAGTTTTTTCGATGCTGGCTAGAACTCCCACCTGATACAAATCTTCGACTGCCGGATCGTCGATTATTGGATTTTTTTGCATGAGAAGAACTATTTTTTTATCTTTTTTTAAAGCTTCTTGGATGGCGCCAACGCTCTTTGGTCTTCCAAAAACAAGAACATTCTCTGTCCCTGGAAAAACGATTCCGTCGCGTACTGGCGCGATAGGATAAATAGATTGTTCTGACGCTCCGATTAAAAATGCCATAGTAATTAGCAGTCTAACAGATTAATTGCTAACTGTCAAGACCCATTTTTATAGGCTAAACCTATAGTATTGCTAGATTGCTAGCACTTCCTAAATACTCTTATTCGTTCAAATAGTTTATATAAAATCTTTTATCAGACTATCAAAGTCTACGAATCTTTCTTTGTTAACCAAAGTTTCTTTCTCCAGTTGAGGCAGTTGATCTGTAAAGGTAGGTCTTTTGATTTGGTAGATCACTCCTAACGGAAATTTTTCTTCGTTAATCTCAAGACTTTTTTCAACCGCTAGCTTGAAATTGTCTTTTTCAAAGTCAGCTGGGAGTTTATAGGTTTTTTGTAAATAATATTGGTATGTATTGATTTTATTAAATGTAACGCATGGCTGAAGGATATTAATCAAAGAAAATCCTTTATGATTGACGCCCTCCTTTATCAAAGCGATTGTGCCATTAGCGTCGCCGGCAAATGCTTGAGCAACAAAAGTCGCGCCGCTCGTTATTGCCAAAGATAAAGGATTAATCGGTATTTCTATTATGCCTGAAGGCGTCGATTTTGATTTAAAACCCTTGGAAGCAGTCGGCGCGACTTGGCCTGTCGTCAAACCGTAAACGCCGTTATCATGGACAATAACAGTGATGTCATGATTGCCTCGGCAAGCGTGGATCAAATGATTTCCTCCTTCTCCATAACAGTCGCCGTCTCCAACAATCGCAACTACCGGTAAATTATGATTGGCCAGTTTGATACCGATCGCGTTTGGAATGGCTCTGCCGTGGAGCGAATGAATGGCATAGGCGTTTAAAAAATCATTCATGTTTCCGGAGCAGCCGATGCCAAAAACCACCGCCACGCCGGACGGGTCAAAACCAAGTTGAACAAATGCCTGCTTGATGGCAATTCCTATCCCCCAGTCGCCGCAACCCGGACACCAAGTCGGGTTATAACCGGAGAAATCCTGAATAGTTGACATAAAAATTTCTAATTTCTAATTGATTTAATTAGGTTAATTTTCTAATAATCTCTTCAGTCCATATCGGCCTTCCGTCATATTTTAATATTTTCTCTTCAATTTCCACCCCTGTCTCCATTGCCAAAAGCTTGCCCATTTGCCCCCACGAATTATTTTCTAAAAGAATGTATCGTTTTTTTGCACTAAATAACTTTCTGATTTTGTCTTTATCTAGAGGATAGACATGGTTAAAATGAATAAAGGCAGTGTTTTCCAATGTTTTTTGGGCCTCAATAATCGACCCCTTGACAGATCCCCAGCTGACAAGGACAGTTTCTGCCTTTTCCAGATCGCCGTAGACTTTCGGCAGGGAAAAATCTTTTTCTAAATATGTTTGCCACTTTTTGTTTCTTTTATCTACCTGATCTATCCTCGGCTTCGCTTCTTCAGTCGTATGACCATCCTCGAGGTGTTCGTAGGAATTTGCCTGAAAATAGTATCCGGGAATACCGGGAATAAGTCTTTCCGATATTCCGTCTTCTGTGATTTTGTATCTTAAAAAATTTTTACTTTTAACATTTGAATTTTGAACTTGATTTGTCATTTGTAATTTGTCATTTGTAATTTCTTTAAGAAGCTTTCCTCTATTAACTTTATAGTTGGCTATAAAATCATCTACAAATTTCTTACTTACGCTCTTATGTCCTTCCGATAAAAACATGTCGCTCATAACAACCACTGGCAGCTGATAAACATCCGCCAGATTAAACGCTTTAGCGGTCAGTTCGATCATCTCTTCAACATCCCCAGGCGCTAAAACGATTTTCGGAAATTCGCCGTGGCCTGCATGAACCGTAAATAAAAGATCACTCTGTTCGGTCCAGGTCGGCATTCCGGTTGCCGGACCTGGCCTTTGTGACAAAAAAATGACAATCGGCGTTTCCGTAACTCCCGCTAAAGAAACCGCTTCAACCATCAAGGCAAAACCGCCTCCTGATGTCCCAACTGCTGACCGAACTCCGGCAAAAGACGAACCCAAGGCCGTATTAATTACCGAGATTTCATCTTCGCCATGACGGACAATCATGTTGTTTTTCTTCTGCCATGATGCCAAAGTCGTCAACACTGAACTTGACGGAGTCATCGGATAAGCGCAGTAAAACCGGCAATCGGCAACAACTGATCCTAATGAAAAAGCATCATTACCTGTCAAAACTAATTTTGTTTCTGATGTTTTTTTTGTCAACAACGGTTTAATTAATTGGAAATAGTTTTTTTTGACATAATCATATCCCTTTCTGACAAACTGCTTATTAAAATTAATTACTTCTTCTCCTTTTCTTCCGAACTGCTCTTCGATAATATGCTCTAATTCGTCAATCTCTCCTCCCAAAATCGCGAGCGTTGCTCCCAAAGCAATTGTGTTTTTCATCACCACCTGCCCTTTTTGCTCTTCCAGGATTTTCTTAAAAGGGATGTCTAATGTTTTATAGCTGCCTTTTTCCGGCACAAAATCACTTGAGTCGTAAACAACAATACTGTCGACGAGGAGGAATTTTTTATTTTGATCAAATGTTTCTTTATTTAAGCATATTAATAAGTCGACGTTATACTTCAACTGCCTTACAACTTGATCAGATACACGGGTTTCAAAACTATTGTGTCCGCCACGAATGAGCGAAGGATATTTAATATAATCAAAGATATGATATCCTAATCTGCTGGCAATTTTGGAAAAAACAAGGCCGGTCGTCATAATCCCAAAGCCTGCTTCTCCGCCGATTTTCCAAGTAAAATCAATCATAATTTTTTTAGAGCTTCTAGAGGCAATAAAGCGCACTTAATTCTATTAACGCCAAGCTCAATTCCCAACATCTTAATCATAAATTCTTTGTCGAGGTTTTTCAATTCAAGTTCTGACTTATTCTTAATATATTGTGTCAGCATCGACGAGGACGCTATTGAGATGGCGCAACCTTTACCCTTGAATTTTGCCTCAACCACTTTGCCCTTGGCAATTTTTACGCAAAGCTCGACTTCGTCTCCACACAAGGGATTGGAGACTTTGGCTGTTTTAGTAGGTCGGTCAATTTTTCCAAAGTTTCGCGGGTGCTGGTAATGGTCGAGGATTAATTCGCTATAGATACTCATAAGAAAACAGTTAAACCTTAAACATTAAACATTAAACAGTTAAAAAAACTATTAAACTATTAAGTATTAAAAATGTTTAAAAGTTTAATATTTAATAGTTTGTTTAAGCTAATATCTTCTCCACCTTCTTTAACCCCTTAATTAACCTTTCAATATCATTTTCATCATTGTAAATATAAAAACTCGCCCTTACCGTAGCATTGACTCCCAATCTATTATGCAAAGGCATGGCGCAGTGGTGCCCAGCACGAACCGCTATTTTTTCTTCATCCAAGATAGAAGCAATATCGTGAGGATGATATTTTCCAAAACTAAAAGCGATTGCCCCTCCTCTGTCGTTCTCGTCAATGGGCCCAAATATTTTTAACCGATTGCCAAACTCGCGTCTTAATATTTTAAGACAAAAAAGCGCTAACTTTTTTTCGTGTTCGCGAACTTTATCCATCCCAATAGTTTTTAAATACTTTATTGCTTCTTTAAACGCAATTACCTCTCCGATTGCCGGCGTTCCCGCTTCAAACTTATGGGGCGGGTCTTTAAAAATAGTCCTGTCAATATACACCTCGTTGATCATTTCTCCGCCGTACATAAAAGGAAACATTTCTTTTAATAAATTTTCTTTTCCCCATAAGACCCCGACTCCGGTTGGCCCGAGCATCTTGTGAGAAGAAAAAACCAGGAAATCACAACCGAGGTCTTGAACATCAACCTTAAGGTGCGGGACAGCCTGCGCTGCGTCAATAATGGTAATTATCTTAGGATTAATCTTTTTTGCCGCTGCAATAATTTCTTTGACCGGATTTATCGTCCCCAAAACATTCGAAATATAAGTCAGAGTTAAGATTTTAGTTTTTTCTGTTACTATTTTTTTTAATATTTGATATGTATTTTTAATATTTGATTTTTTATATTTGATATCGTCCAATTCTAAATCTAAATATCCTTTATCATTGATGTCAATTACCTTGAAACTAGCGCCTACTTCCAAACACAATACCTGCCAAGGAACAAAATTCGAATGATGTTCCATAATCGTTGTTACTATCTCATCATCCTTATCAACTATCTCCCGACCCAAAGAATAAGCAATCAAATTTAATGATTCAGTCGTATTTCTCGTAAAAACTATTTCTGCGTCTTTGCGCGCGTTTATAAAATCCGCGACTATCTTTCGGGTTTCTTCATACTCTTCTGTTGCTTTCTCGGAAATCTTATAGACGCCGCGAAAGATATTGGCCGAATATTGTGAATAATATTCAACCAATTTGTCAATGACTGACTTTGGTTTCAAAGAAGTGGCGGTCGAATCAAGATATGTCAGTTTTGGGTTGTTATTGAAAATCGGAAAATCCTTCTTTAATTTGTTCATTTTGTAACACGACGTCATTCTGGCAAGGCCGCCTTAGGCGGCCGCGTCCAGAATCTTTATGATTATTTAAAAACTTTTAATGTGCTATTTTTTATTTGAATGTTTGAAAGAAAAACAGAAATACCTATAAAAAATGCACCTAAAACTTCTAACAATGTTGGAATTTCTTTAAAAACGAATATTGCAATTAATAAGACAAAGATTAACTGTGAAGCTAAAACGATAGATCCAAGATTCAGTCTAAAATTGGAGAGTCCAACAAACAGAAGAATTTGAATTAATACCAAACCTAAACCAAAAATTGTTATTAATAATATTGAAGGAAATATCCAATTATTTGTTCCAAATTCATTTAAAAAATATGCAATCGGTAGTATCAATAAAGCTCCTATAATCATTTGATAGAAAATTATTACCCACTTATTGATTTTATCTACATAATATTTCCTAGTAGTGTTACTTATACCGTAAAGAAATCCTCCGATAATGCCGGTAACAGGCCCAATCAAACCACTATCAATAGAGGGGATCATAAATAATAAAAGTCCAGTGATTGATAAAATAGCGACTAATATCTTTTGAAAATCCATCTTTTCCTTAAAGTAAAAATAACCTAAAACGTAAGAAGTTAGCATAGTAGACGTAAATAAATAAAAAAATGAATTAGCAATCTTTGTAGCGTTAATACTGACTGTAAAGAAAAGAATATATAAAGGAAACGAGATGACCAAAATAGAAAAAAGTCGAGGTTTTTGTTTATCAATTTTTAAAGGAATTTTTTTGATAAATAAGTAAGGTAAAACTATCAAGCCGGCAAGAAGCATTCTCATCCCTACTTGGGTAAAATTGCCAATAAAATTATGCAAAAGTCTTACGAGTAAACCGAATAAAGCTAAAATTAAACCACATGACAAAAGAGAGAGAAATCCCTTATTTGTATTCATAAGTTTTAAACCTTATCTAAAATCTATTTAATAACTTTTATATAAAGATCCTTAAAATCTGGATTAAACTTTTCAATCATATCAATTTTATCTTTTCTATTCATGTTTTTTATCTGTTTTTCTCTTATGATTGCTTGTTTTATCGAGTCGAAAACTTCAAAATAAACCAACTTATGAAGATTATATTTCGAAGTAAATCCTTCGACTAAATTATTTTTATGTTCGTAGACTCTTTTTATAAGATTGTTTGTTACTCCCGCATATAAAGTTGGTCTGTTATTTGCCATAATGTAAATGTAACCGTTTTTCATATTCCTGATAAGATTCTGGAGTCGTCCCGATTAATCGGGACTCCCCAGAATGACATAAACATCTGATTCTGGAGTCAGCGCCTATCGGCGCTTCCCCAGAATGACAAAAAAACTTAGGTCATTCTGGCAAGTGAACGAAGTGAACGCGTCCAGAATCGTTGTTGGCAGATTCTGGAGTCGTTTTACTCCCCAAAATGACGAGATTTCTAACTTCATTAATGAATCCTTCAACTAATAACTCTTCAGCTTGTTTTTCATTTAATCCCCTAGTCTTAGTATAAAACATCTGCTCTTGATCAAGTCTCCCAGTTGTTGAACCATGAGTACAGAAAACATCGTTGGCCAGAATTTCCAAATATGGTTTTGAATCGATAAAACAGTCCTTTGACATCATCAAGTTTTGATTTTTTTGATAAGCGTGTGATTTTTGAGCGTTTTTCTCAATTCTGATTAAACCCCGATAGTATAACTTTGACTCATCATAAAAAACACCTTTAATCAGCAGGTTTGACATCGACAAAGGAGCCTTATGATTTTGAAAAGTATTGATTTTGAATTCGCAATTCTTCTTTCCTATATAAAGACCGTAAATATTCAACTGCACTCCCGGAGTGATGATGTCGAAAATTAAATCTCCAGATAAATTCTCAAAATAAACCGAATAGTTTCCAGGTTTATCGTATATTAATCTTTTTTCTTTTGTTTCTAATTTTATAATTTGGAATTTATTTGACATTTGTTATTTGTAATTTGAAATTTTTAGCCCACGCTTCCTTCCATCTCCAAATTAATTAATCTATTTAACTCTATTGAGTATTCCAATGGTATCTCCTTTGTCACTGGATCGATGAAACCATTGACCAGGAGTCCCTCTGCTTCTGTTTTATTAATTCCGCGGGACGCCAAATAAAAAAGCTTTTCTTCGCCCAATTTTTCTACAGTGGCTTCGTGTTGGATATCAACTTCTTTTTCCTTTATCCTCATGTCAGGATAAGTATCGCTTCGTGATTTTTCATCGATGATGAGAGCGTCACAAGTTACATAAACTTTGGCATTTTTAGCTCCGGGCGAGACCTGAACCAGACCGCGGTATGACGTCCTCCCGCCCTTAGACGATATTGATTTGGAAATAATCCTGGAAGTCGTGTTTGGGGCCAGATGAATCATCTTGGCGCCGGCGTCCTGGTGCTGGGAGTCTCCAGCATAGGCAATCGATAGGACTTCGCCTCGAGCTCCATCCCCCACTAAATAACAAGAAGGATATTTCATGGTTACACCAGATCCAATATTACAATCCACCCATTCCATCACTCCGTTTTCATAAACTTTTGATCTTTTCGTGACTAGATTATAAACATTCTTGCTCCAGTTTTGAACTGTCGTGTACCTGACTCGGGCATTTTTTTTTACGATAATCTCGACAACTGCCGCGTGAAGCGAAGAAGTCGTATAGATCGGCGCCGTGCAACCTTCAACATAATGGACAAAACTATCTTCTTCAGCTATGATTAAGGTTCTTTCAAACTGGCCGAAATTCTGGGCATTAATCCGGAAATAAGCTTGTAGGGGTAAAGTTACTTTTACTCCATTTGGCACATAAACAAAAGAGCCACCGGACCAAACAGATGAATTTAAAGAAGCAAATTTATTGTCATAAAGAGAAATTACTGTTCCAAAATATTTTTTGACAATTTCCGGATACTTTCTTAAACCCGTATCCATATCACAAAAAATCACTCCTTGGCGCGTCAGTTCTTTCTGGATACTCTCATATACTACCTCTGATTCATACTGGGCAGAAACTCCTGCCAAGAATTTCTTTTCTGCTTCTGGCACGCCAATTTTATCATAAGTATCTTTTATCTCTTTTGGCAAATCCTCCCAAGAATTAACCTGTTTTTCTGTTGGTTTAATATAATAGTAAATATCATTAAAGTCTATTTTGGAAAGATCAGCTCCCCAAACAGGCATTTGTTTGTTCCTAAAAACTTTGTAAGCTTTTAGTCTAAACGCTGTCATCCAAGAAGGTTCTTTTTTAAGAGAAGAAATCTGTCTGACTACATCCTCATCTATGCCCTTACGAGATTTAAAAACGTGCTTTTCCGGCATGGAAAAGCCGTATTTATATTCAAAATTAAGATCGGTATTTTTCATAACCATTTTTTTCAATAAATTCTGCCAATCTATAATCTCCTTCTTTCACAATCCTCCCTCCCAACATTACCAATACTCTATCCGGCTTGATATATTTGAGAATTCTATTGTAATGAGTAATCAAAACTATCGTTCTTTCCTTTTTGAATCCATCTAAAAATTTGGCGATCGCTTTTAAGGCATCGATGTCAACTCCGGTATCGATCTCATCAAAGATTAAAAATTTGGGATCCAGCAAAACTGCTTGAATTAACTCTAATTTTTTCTTTTCGCCTCCCGAGGCATTGTCGTTTAAAGACCTTGACAATAGTTCTTCTTTTATGTGCAATTTTTTTGCCAACCTATCTATTTCTTGCTTGACTATTAGAGGGTCTTTAATTCCTGACAAAGCCAGACGCAACAGTTGAAAAACAGTCACTCCTGATAGTGATAGTGGCGTTTGAAAAGATAGGAAGACTCCTTGTTTGGCTCGTTTGTCTGGCGGCAGCGCGCTTATGTCATTCTTGTTAAAAATGATTTTGGCGTCTTTGTCCAATCGATAGGCTGGATGCCCCGAAATGGCATAGGCCAAAGTAGATTTTCCGCTTCCATTGGGACCCATTATCGCATAGACTTTGTTTTTTTTAAATTCAAAGTTAAGATTTTTGAGGATTACTTTATTAGAGGCGGAAACGGTTAGATTTTTTAAAACTAACATATTTTAAACAATCTCAAGAAGTTTGTATTTTTTTAGATCGCGGCTAAGAATGGTGCTTAGACTATGTTTTAAGAAAGTTTTGTGTATGCAGTATTCGTCTCGCGGACATTTATACCCTTCCCGCATACATTTGGTGATTTCCAGGTCACCCTCAAAAACCTTAAGATAATCATAAAGATTTAAATTTTTGGCTTTTTTACTCAAACGGTAGCCGCCGATTTTACCCTCGCGGCTCTCCAAAATTTTTGCCTGAACCAATCCGGCAGCAATCCTAGCTAAAAATCTTTTCGGTAGGTCTACTCGTTTTAAAATATTAGACAAAGGAATATAGTCTTTTTTGTCTTTAAGTTGAGAAATCAAAAGCATGCCATAATCTGACTGTTTAGTTATATTTAACATACACTTAGATAGTAATAGTTTAATACTAGTTAACTCAAAAATCAAGTCAGCAGATTTCGATTTCTATGTTATTATGAATTCTTCAAGTATTTTATAGTAAAGAGAGAGACTTTTGATATCTATCCACTCATTTTTCTGATGCATGCCGCCGCCTTCTAAACCAAAGTGAACTGCGGGGATTTTTTTTATGCTGTAAAAACGGCCATCCGTTGCGTAATGATCTTTTGTGAATAAGTCTTTTTCTTTATTATATCTTTTCAGTATCTGTGCTAACTTTTTTACTTCCGGAACAGTTCTGTCAGTTTCAAGCCCGGGCTCGTTCATTTTTACTTTGATCTCTGCTTGGGGAAAATATTTTTTTATTTTACTGATAATTTTTTCTGGCTGATCTTGGTATATTCTCCGTATGTCAAAAGTAGCTTCGGCATGATCGGAAATGACATTAAAGGCTGTGCCGCCATTGATAAGATTAAGACTATATGTTGTTGCCCAAATTTCCCTTTTAGGGAGCGGGTTCTCTGTATAAAATCGACTGATATCGCTTGCCATTTTGACATTTGCATTTTTACCATCCCAGGGACGAGAACCGTGAGCAGACTTTCCTCTATGCGTAACCGTTATTTTAAGAATACCCTTATGAGCCATTAATATCTTTAAGTTGGTTGGTTCTCCACCCAGAAAAAGACGTGTTTTGGCCTCTTTTTTTTCAGAAAAAATTTTCGTTCCGGAAAAACCACCGATTTCTTCATCAGTGACTAACGTGAGCCCCACATCATCAGGTAGTTTGTTTTTTTCGCTAAGATTTCTGAATAACTCTATTATTGCAGCAGCTGCTCCTTTCATATCATAGACTCCTCGACCAAACGCTTTATCTCCCTTTATTTTTAGTTTAAACGCTTCTCGCAAAGCGGGGACGACATCAAGATGCGCATTCAAGAGAATCCGAAAGGGCTTGTTAACTAAATGATTTTTTCCGTAAATCAGTAGACTCGAGAAACCATTATTAATATATCTTTTAATGAGCAAGTTTTTATTATTCAGATAGCCGGCAACGTAATTGATGATCTTACCGCCTTCTTTTTTATCGCTGGATACAGACTTAAATTCAACCAATTTTTCTAAAAGTGCTAAAATATTTTTTTCCATAGTTATTAACAAAAGTTACGCAGTAAACGTCATTCTGGCAAGGCCGGAGGCCGCGTCCAGAATCTGCACAACGATTCTGGAGTCGCTCGTTACCTCGCTCCCCAGAATGACAAAGTGCGTAAGTCCTGTTATTAAGCAACCGTAATTTTAAAAACGGTATATTTATTTAGTTTTGCCTCGTCTATTTTGAATAGACTATCAGTTTTAGCTACATCAATTGTGCCATTTTTTTCCGGAATTTCTTTTTGTAAAATGTCATCGGCAAAGTACCATTTAGTTAGACAGATGTCATTTGCATACTTAAAATTAGAGAGAGTAGAAATATGACAATTTAAAAGTTGACCCCAACCGGATTCAATCATGCCGCCGCACCACACAGGAATATTGTTTTGAGCGGCCAACTCTGATATAAGTTTTGCTTGCCAATAGCCGCCGACTCGCTGGGGCTTGATATTTATTATTTTGCACGCGCCAATTTTGATCGCCTGCTCGGCGATATGATAATTACCGATGCTTTCGTCCAGGCAGATCGGTGTTTTTATCTGTTTTTGTAAAATTGAATGGTCAACAATGTCATTATAGGTTAACGGTTGTTCAATCATTAAAAGATTCATTTTATCTAATTCTTTGAAAACTTTTATATCTTTTAATCTATAGGCAGAATTAGCATCGACAAAAAGCGGTAGATCTGGGTAATCCTTTCTTATTGCGGCGATGAGTTTTAGGTCTATTCCCGGCTTTATCTTAACCTTAGCTCTTTCAGGCGAATACGTTTTAAGATAGCGCAAAACTCTGCTTATTGAATCTTTAAGATCAACCCCAAGTCCTATACTGATAGCCGCCGCTATCTTCGTTTTAGTTCCGCCCCAAAGTTTTCTTAATGGCTTACCTGTTTGTTGTGATTTTAAATGCCAAAAAGCCGATTCAATCACGGTTTTGCTAAAATTATTTCCCCGCATCAATTTATAAATGGCTTCTAACTCTTCAATCGTGTTTATTTTTTTATTCAAAATTGCCGGAACAAGATAGGTCTTTAAGAGATGAATGGTGCCATCGTTAAAATCTGGTTCGTAAAATGGAAAATCAAAATTTGCAGACTCTCCTATCCCGATTAAGCCGTTTTTATCAAAAAGCTTGATTAAAATGATTTCGCGGTTGGTCATTGAAGTGAAACTGACACGAAAGGGTTCTTTAAGAGGAAGGTATATCTTGTAAATCTCGGCTTTTGTAATGTGCATACAATTAATTATAGCGCTTCCTTTAAACAATCAGTGTTATTTTCACTAAAATTTTTTACAGTAACTATATAATGACGCATTTCACCTTTTTCATCAGGCAAGGCAACATAATCAACTGCGGTATGACTCTGATTCTCAAATAACTCCGTAAAAACTATTCTGTGCTGTTCTGACCAAAGTAGAGCTTCGTCACCCCATAGATCCTTAACAACCGACGGGTTTACCGAGGTTTCGACAAAAGCGAGTTGGGACGGTGGATTTACATGAGTTAGACATCTGCCTTCTCTGACTTCTTCTGGGTCAAAAAGGAAAACGTCATCAGGATGATTCTCCATATATTTAGTATAATCTTGTTGTCCAGGATAAACTGCTCCTTTAACCCAGGCACTACCAGGTTTAGCCTTGTAATAAAATCGGTCTGACGGCATATCTCTATGTTCATTTCCCCCTTCCTTTTCTATTCCTTCAAAAAAATCCCGTTTATATTCATTTGAGTGCATCCTGCTTTTGTGGAGATATAAATTGACATTTCTTGCAACAAAAGGGTCTGAAGTAAGTGCGAGAGTCTCAATAAACGGAGAGAGCTTATTTTCTATTAGACCGTAGTTTACCTTCATTAATTCGTATCCAAGACCAAGTCTCTGATACTCTTCGTCCACGCCAAGTTGGTGAAGGAACAAATAAAGAGCACCTTCTGGAGGTATTTTGATAATACCGATCGAGGCGCCCATCATTCTGTCTCCGTCAAAAATACCGTGACATGTCCCTATATTATCCTCTGTTAATGCGGCATAGTCCCAAAGTTTGTTTATTTCTGGTAAACCCCAAGCGCTTTGAGCGACTCTTGTCCAGCTGTCACGATCCCCAGAAGTTAGGGGACGCTTGATAGCTCTTGCTAAAATTTCAGCTCTCTGTGTTTCTATTCTTGCTGCGATTGCCATAATATAATTTTAATTAATAATTTATAACCCGCCTTCTCCTGCCAACCTCATCTTTTGCAATACTTCTTCCGTCTCTTGATCAAGATTACCTTCTTCAAGCCTTTTGAGTCCTTGACAGATTATCCTCGTTAAAAATTCATGCGTCTCGCTGAATTCTGTTAGAGAACGCTGATCTCTCAATATCCCCGAGGCTTTTCCAAGCAATATTCCATATTGCAGGTACAGAAAGTTTTGAGCCCTAACCGTATCTTCAACAATCCAAGCGCGATTCATACCTTTTCCCCGTAATCTATCTGCCATACCATATTCTTCTGCAATTTCTCTTATTCTTTGACCATCGCGCTCTACTTTGGCTTGAAATTCTTCATTCTGTACCATATGGGCAATAACCAAAGCTTGTAAATGCGGCCCGTAATTAGTCGGCGTTGACAGATGACTCATACCAGTTGTTGAATCGTCTATATGAGCAGGAATCAATGCAAAGGCATAAGGATCTATTGCTGCGGCTTTCGCATTCGTAATGATAAGATGCTGATAGTCGGCAAGTGTTCTCGTGGGTCCTTCACCAAAATAACTTCCGCCAACGCTTCCGGTTGTTTGCATACAATCGGCAATGATCGGCAATTCATGAGGTTCAAAAAGATTTCGGACTTCTGTAAGTAATGCTTGATCTACTGGGTACATACCCCCATCCACGTCGACATCAGGCTCTATGATAAGACCCGCACATTCGCCTCTTTTAATCGCCTCTGAAAGAGTTGTAAGGATTTTTTCCCTATTTTCAGCCGTAAATATCGGAAGGACGCGTTTTACCCAAGCTTCACCGCCCGTATGTAAATTGCTGTGTCCATCAACACCCCAAGCGGATCCTTCTGTTGCCGCTCCACCATAACCTCCGGCCCATGTACCGTCAACCGCAAAAACCTTAGGAACGGTAATAAGACCTCGTAATTCCAACTGTTTAATTCCATTTGCCCCTTTTAAATTATATTTTTTTAGCAGTCTGGAAACTTCCGGACTTTCATATGTATGTTGTCTCTCGGCTGCATGAGCACAGACGATCTCAATTGCTGTCGAGTTGATTTCTGACCCAGAGTGACGCGTATGTATCCTTATTTCTTGGTTTTCAACCTGTTTGGTATTTGGATGGAGTTTTGCCAACTCATCCATAGCATATCCTTGGACTTCGGCTGGGTGGTAGTGATGCATTGGATGACCGCTTGTCTGCATCAAACTGTCTGCTGTTTTCATGATGAGCGGATAAGGATTGCCGAATCCGAGTCTGCCTGTTGCGGCCGACGTAGCTAAATCATGGATGATATCATCACCAAAATTACCATTACCAGCCATTGCTACTTTTTTCAACCCTCCGCTTTGCGTGCTGTTTAAAATATTACCCGCCATCCAAAGGACAGAAGTTTTGTGAGATAGTTTTTTTATTTCATCAAGTCGTCTTTTCATTGGTCCATTGACTGCAGATACACGCATTAAATTTGGGCGACCATTATTCCGAAGTGTTCTTTTTGCTAAAACATTGGATAGCAAAAGGTCGGTAAGAAATGCACTTTCCATCTGTTCAAGTTCTGCCGAAATGATTTGCTGTTGACCTTCGCCAAAAGTTAGACGGCCTCCTGTATAGCATCTAAGACCATCCATTACCGATATTATGGCGTCAAGACCGACTCTTTGAAGCATATCCCATTCAGGTTTCCTGGGATCTCCTTCAGGAAGACTTCTGACATCAATGTTTATTTTATGAATTTTTTTTTCATGCATAGTAATACCATCATTTTTTTAATATCAAGTGAGATTGTAACAAATTTTTTTTGGCCTGTCAAATCAATGTATATCAAATCTCAAAGTTCATTTTCACAAATTTAGCCTTGGAATTCGGTCTAATTCATCAATGTCTTTGACAAATAATTCTTTTTCAGCCTTATATGAGGCAGCGGCACCGATCATGGCAGCGTTATCGCCTGTCAGATATTTGTAAGTTGGAAATAAAACTTCTCCACGATGTCTATCAACTAATTTTCTGAATAATTGGCGAAGCCGAAGATTGGCGATCACTCCACCGCCGATGACCAATCGATTAATTCCAGTCTGCCTCATCGCTTTCTCTGTCTTTTTTATAATCGTGTCAAAGACCGCTTCCTGAAACGATGAACACAGTCTTCGTAAATCATCGGTCATTCTGGGGAGCGTAGCCGAGTCAGACTCGGCGAATGCGACTCCAGAATCGTTGTGCAGATTCTGGACGCGGCCTTCGGCCTTGCCAGAATGACGTCGGGTCACAAAATAATAAAATGACGTTTTCAAGCCGGAAAAAGAAAAATTCAGGTCGTTGCTTTTTAACATCGGTCTAGGAAAAATATAAAAATCCTTGTTATGAACATCTCTTGCCAATCTTTCAATCACCGGACCACCCGGATAACCTAGTCCGAGAAGTTTGGCGACTTTATCCAAGGCTTCGCCGGCAGCATCATCAAGAGTTGAACCAATAACATTGTATTTCAAATGGTCGTTGAATTTGACAAACTCTGTATGTCCTCCAGAAATAATAAGAGCCAAATAAGGAAATTTGAAATTTATTTTCGGATTACCTTGGCTGTTTTGCACAAACGCCGAATAGATGTGGCCTTCAAGGTGATTAACAGCAATCAATCTTTTGTTATATTTTTTTGCCAATTCTTTGGCTTTTTTAATGCCGACCTCAAGAGCTACTGCTAAACCCGGACCCTGGGTGATAGCGATTGCTTGAATCGTTGTCATTCTGGCTTGTCCAGAATCTAACAACGATTCTGGGTGCGCGAACTTCGTTCGCTTACCAGAATGACGCAGCGCTTCATCAACAACAAAATCTATTCTCTCCTCATGCGCCCGCTTGGCCAGCGATGGTACCACCCCTCCCCATTTTTTATGAATCAAAACCTGCGAATAGATGACATTGGATAAAACCCGGCGACCGTCAACAACTGCCGCAGCGGTTTCATCGCAGGAAGTATCTATGGCAAGAATTTTCATGAAACAATTTCTAATTTCTAATTGACCTAAAGAATATCCAAATCCCAATTGGGAAACAATTGGTCATTATTTAGATTAATTAGAATAATTAGGTTAATTAGGTCAATTTTTGATAATTACCTCTCTTTTCTTTTCGCTTAAGTATCTCATCTTCACGTATACTATTTTCCCTTTACTTTTAAGCAGTTCTATTATCTCTCTTGCCTTTTCTCCCCACTCAAAACACAAAATATTTCCCGGCTTTAATAATCTCTCTATTCCTAAATCTTTAAACTCCTCTCTCTCTTCAATGTTATAAAGATCAAGATGAATAAATTTTGACTTTTGACTTTTGACTTTTGACTTTCCTATTCCGTATTCATAATAGATTACAAAAGTCGGGGAAATGATGTTTTTTATTCCGAGGGTTTCTCCAAGTCCTTTAACAAAAATTGTTTTGCCAACTCCTAATTCACCTTCGATTATGAAAATCAATGGCTTTATTACGGACAGGTCGCGACCTGTCCCTACATTTTTTAAAATATCTTTTGCAATCTTTTTCGTTTCTTCGGGTGATTTGGAAATAAATTTTTCTTTTCTTAAAAAATTAAAACTTCCTTTCCTCAAAATTTTTACTTCAGATTGTGTCAGATCAATAACTGTTGACGGTTTATTTCTCGGAAGTTTTCCGGCATCAACAATCAGATCAATTAATTTCTTTTTGCTCCCCGAAAGTTTTGATAATAGAGTTTTTACAGAATAATGCGGCGGATTGTTTGAAAGATTCGCAGAAGTAGCCGTCACTGGCTTCCCAAATCTTTTTACCAATACTTTGATGTGTCGATACATCGGAATTCTTACTCCCAATGTTCCTTTTTCTGATTCTAATAAACGATCTGTCCTATGTTTAGAATTCAAAACAACGGTAAAAGGTCCTGGTAAAAGACTGCGTAGGGACAATTCATGAATTGTCCCTACAAGTACAATGTCTTTCATCATTTCAAAATCGGAAACAAAGACAGAGATTGCCTCATTGGTCGCATCAACCAACAATCCGTAAACAGTATCAGACGGAAAAACCACCAACCCTCCTAGTTTAAGAGTTTTTAAAGTAGAATTTATTACTTTATTGTGATTATGTGATATTTTTAGTATCTTCATAAGTCAAAATTCAAAAGGTAAAAATCAAAAATACAAGTTAAAATTAAAAAGTTTTATCAAATACTTTTGACTTTTGACTTTAACTTTTGAATCTTGACTCTTGATTTTTAACTTAATGCAAATTGTATCAAATTTCTGCTAAAATAAGCTCTATGGCCAATAATAAAAACCAAAAAATAAAAATAAAAGAGTTCAAATTTAACTTCAATCTAAGAAATGTTTTTTTTGTCATCTTTGTTTTCCTTTTTCTTGCTTATATCTATCGATCAGTCGGCTCTCAAATAAAACAAGTCCTTCCGGAAAAACCATTGACAACTATCGTTCAAGAAGTCAAACAAGGCAGGATTAAAAAAGTCGACGTCATCGACAACAGAATAATTGCCTATTATAAAGATGACAAATTGGCCGTCACTTTTAAAGAAAACAGCGAAAGCTTTACCAAAATCCTTCAAGACAATAAAATAAATCTTAATTCGATCGAGGTGAACGTCAAAGACACCCAGTCCTCAACGGGTTTAGCCAATATATTGAGTAATCTACTGCCAACGATATTGATGGTTGCTTTTTTCATCTTTCTCTTTCGCCAAGCCAAAGGAGCTCAAGACTCTGTCTTTTCTTTTGGGCAATCGAGGGCGAAAAGATTTGTTAAGTCGCTGACAAAGACAAAATTTACCGATGTTGCCGGTGTTGATGAAGCCAAAAAAGAACTCGAAGAAATCGTTGATTTTTTAAAGAACCCGGAAAAATATAAAAAATTGGGGGCCCGTACTCCAAAGGGCGTGCTTTTGGTTGGCCCTTCTGGTTGTGGAAAAACTCTTTTGGCCAAAGCCGTCGCCGGCGAAGCCAATGTACCTTTTTTCTCGATTGCCGGAAGTGAATTTATGGAGATGTTGGTCGGAATTGGCGCAGCGAGAGTCCGCGATCTTTTTGACAATGCCAAAAAAAACTCTCCGGCAATTATTTTTATTGACGAAATCGACGCCATCGGTCGAGCCCGATCAGCCGGCGTCATGCCCGCCCACGACGAAAGAGAACAAACCCTAAATCAGATTCTTGTTGAGATGGATGGTTTTACTCCGACTGAACAAGTAGTCGTCATTGCCGCCACCAACCGCGGTGACCTTCTTGACTCTGCTTTGCTTCGACCCGGTCGTTTTGACCGAAGAATTATTGTTGATTTCCCCGACCTTGAAGGCAGGAAAGCAATTGCTAAAATTCACTCCCGTGGAAAACCGTTTGATGAATCGGTTAATTGGGATAAAGTCGCCAAACGAACCGTCGGATATTCTGGAGCTGATTTGGAAAATATGTTAAATGAAGCAGCTATTTCGGCCGCTAGAGCAACTCGACTAAAAATCAATATGGAAGATATTGAAGATGCCGCTACTAAAGTAAAATTGGGTCCGGAGAAAAAACGGCTTCAGTCTGATTTGGATAAAAAACTGACTGCCTATCATGAGGCCGGCCACGCCGTTGTTTCTCATTTTCTTCCTCACACCGACCCGGTCCACCGGATTTCCATAGTTTCCCGAGGAATGGCTTTGGGTTATACCTTGATTCCTCCTGCGAAAGACAAGCTTCACGAAACAAAAACCCATCTATTGGAAAGAATTTCTGTCATGATGGGAGGAAGAGCTGCCGAACAAGTTATCTTTGACGAGGTGACAACTGGAGCTGCCAATGATTTTGATCAAGCAACTATGATCGCCAAGGCTATGGTTGTTGAATATGGAATGAGTGATTTGGGACCGATAAACTATGGTCCGACCATGGATATCACCGAGTGGGGAAAGAGTTATTTTGAACAATCTTCTATTTCCCAGGAAATGATGGCAAAAATCGACGCCGAAGTAAAAAAAATTATTACCCTTTGTTTTGAAAAGGCCGCCAACATTATAAAAACAAATAAAGAAATTTTAGATAAAGTTGCCGAACAGTTGCTCAAGAAAGAAAGTTTGGATCAAGATGAGTTTGAGAAAATCGTTGGCAAAAAGGAAAAATGAACACTCTCTTACTTATAGATGGTAACGCCATAATGCATCGCGCCTATCATGCTCTGCCTCCATTTAAAGCTGCGGATGGAACGCCAACCAATGTTGTTTATGGTTATCTTTCAATGCTCAATAAAGTCGTCGACGATTTTAAACCTGATTACTTAATTTCTTGTTTTGACACACCCAAACCTACCTTTCGAAATAAAGTTTTTAAAGACTATCAAATCCAAAGACCAAAAATCGATGACGAATTTATTGTCCAGATCCCCTTGGTTAAACAAGCGCTTGATGAGGCCGGAATTATCAGGCTGGAAAAGGACGGATTTGAGGCCGATGATTTAATCGGAACCATTAGCCAAATATTCGACGGAAATAAGTTTAGAGTTATTATCGTCTCCGGGGACAAAGATATTTTTCAACTGATTAACGATAACATTTACGTCGCTGCCCCCCAGCTCGGACTTGCCAATATAAAAATTTTTGATAAGACCGAAGTCGAACAGAAACTTGACGTTTCCCCTGCTCAAATCGTCGATTACAAAGCTTTAGCCGGTGATCCTTCTGATAATTACCCTGGAGCCAAAGGAATCGGTCCAAAAACTGCTGCCAAGTTGATTCATCAATATGGGACAATAGACAATATATATAAAAAACTTGATAAAATCGATTCGGAAAAAATTAAAACCATTCTTGAAAACGAAAAAGACAATGTTTTTGTTTCCAAAAAACTGGCGACGATACTAACGGATGTAGAAATAAGCCTCGATATAGAAAAATCGAAATTTAAAGGGTTTAACGAAAATCTCAAGCAGTTTTTGGAAAAATATCAAATGAATTCTTTGGTTAAGAGAATTTTTAATGAAAACGAAATAAAAGAAAAGGCAGAAAAACCAAAAAACAATCAAATTGGATTATTTTAACGGCCCCGCCTGTCATCCTGAGGAGTCCCGCTTAGCGGGACGACGAAGGATCTGCTATAATTTTTGAATGTGTGGAATTTTTGCTGTTGTTAATGATAAAACTAATAACGCTGCCCAAACCGTTCTGACCGGATTAAAAAAATTAGAATACCGCGGCTATGATTCCTGGGGAATCGCCATCAAATCTGCCCCTTCCACCTCCGAGGTGGATGGAGGCCAAAAATTAGTAATTGAGAAACATATTGGCAAAATCGGTGATGCTAAAACTAATCTACCAGCTGGTAACACCGCCATCGGCCACACTCGTTGGGCGACACACGGCGGAGTCAGCGACGCCAATGCCCATCCTCACCTCGACTGCACTGGTAAGCTCGCCGTCATCCACAACGGGATTGTCGAAAATTATCTTGAATTTAAGGAAGAATTAATTAAAAAGGGCCACCAGTTTTCTTCGGAAACCGATACCGAAATCATCGCCCATTTGGTTGAAGAAAAAATAAAAAGTCAACCGATTACCCAAGCCGTATTTACAACTTTCAACTCGCTTATTGGTTCAAACGCTATAGGCGTTATCGACTTTGATTCGGAGACAATCATTGCCTGTCGAAACGGCTCTCCCCTAGTCGTCGGCGTCGACGAAAAAAACCAACAATACTTTTTGGGGAGCGATGTCCCCGCTTTTCTTAAATACACCAACAAGGTTCACTTCCTTGATGATAGCGAAGCTGTTGTTATCACCAAAAAAGGAATAAGACTTTTTGATCTAAAAACAGGAAAAGAGAAAAAGCTTAGCATACAAAACCTTGATTGGAAGCTTGAAGACGCCGAAAAAGGCGGCTATCCCCATTTTTTGCTGAAAGAAATCATGGAGCAAAAAGAAACCATTGGTAAAACTGCCTCGATCAACGAAAAAGAAATCAAAGAACTAGCAAAACTTATCAAAGAAGGATATAAAACAATTCTGATCGGTTGCGGCACTGCTTCTTACTGTGCTTTGGCAGGAAAATATTTTTTAGCTAATGAGGGAATTATTTCACAAAATTATGGAGCTTATGAATATTTACCTTTTTCTAAATTTGCTGATAAAAAAACTTTGGTTATTGCCATTTCCCAGTCTGGGGAAACCGCCGATACTTTGATTGCAGTACGGGCCGCTAAAAAAAACAGGGCGAAAATCGTCGCTGTTGTCAATGCCCGCGGATCAACCCTCGAGCGAATGGCAGATATTGTTTTAGCAGTTTCCGCCGGTCCTGAAATAGCCGTTGTTTCCACTAAAGCATTTACTGCTCAATTGGCAACTTTATATTTACTATCTAAAGCAGTTGAAAATAAATATGATGAAGGGAAAAAATTAATCAAAAATTTAAGCGAATCCCTAGATCAAATATTTACTGTTCAATCGATTAATCGATTGATAGATCTTGCAAAAAGCCTAATTGATAAGGAGCACATTTTTGTCATCGGAAAACATCTGAATTTTCCAGCTGCCATGGAATTTGCTCTGAAGATAAAAGAAACCTCATATCTTCACGCCGAAGCATTTGCCGCCGGCGAACTCAAACACGGAGTCATTACTCTTATCCAGAAAGAGACGCCTTGTTTTGTCTTGGCATCGAAAGATGATGTTAAGGGAGAAATTCTTTCGTCAGCTGCTGAACTCAAGGCCCGCGGAGGAAGGATCATCGGCGTTGCTCCTTTTGAAAGCGCCGAATTTGACGAAGTCATAAAGACGCCTGACCTTGGCAACCTGACAATTTTTGCCAACGTCATCGTTGGTCAATTACTTGGTTATTACCTTGGTATCGGCCGCGGCGCCGACCCAGATAAACCTCGAAACCTCGCCAAAAGCGTCACAGTAAAATAGTAAAATAAAAGAAAGTGAAACTCTACGCAAATCTTTCCCGGAAAAAAATAATCAGCATTTTGGCGATTCTTTTTATTTTGTTTCAATTGATATTAAACCGTAAATCTATCGATTTTAAATCTTTCTTTGTATCGCCAACTCCTTCACCAACATGTACGGGTCAGGCATGCCTGACCCCTACAATTACGCTTTCCACAAAACAACTTATTAGGGTCGTTCGCGTCATTGACGGAGATACAATTGAGATTGAAGACGGGCAAAAAGTCCGTTACATCGGCATCAACTCTCCAGAACTTCATGACCCCAGGCGGCCGGTCGGGTGCTTTGCTAAACAATCTTATGAAGAAAACAAAAAATTAGTGGAAGGCAAGACTATCACAATGGAAAGGGATATTTCCGAGACAGATAAATACAAAAGGCTCCTTCGCTACGTTTGGATAGGCGATGTATTAGTCAACGATTATCTCGTTCGTCAAGGCTTTGCTTTAACTTCAACTTTTCCTCCGGATGTCAAATACGAAACGCAATTCCTTGAAGCCGAAACCGAAGCAAGAGAAAACAATCGCGGTCTTTGGTTTAGTTGCCCATCAAAGCAAAAATAGGCGCGAAGATAAGAAGGAAGATAGAATCAAAGATCCATTCTGTTTCCAATCCGTCAACTAGAGCTTCTGCCATGTTAGTATTAAAACTACTAACACCTGTATTATATTACTATATAGTAAGAAGAGTCAACTTTCCTTCGTCACCAACCAAGCGCCTGACAAAATCAGGACCAGGCCAATAGCAAGATATATATTCAAGCGCTCTCCAAGAATAAAATAAGACCAAACCAAAGTCGAGGCTGGAAAAAGATACTGCATCAAAGAGGCGATAAGCGGTGTCCCTCTGTCGATAGCATATTGTTGTAAAAGATAGGCCATTACTGTTCCAATAGTGATTACATAAATCACTGGCCACAGAACTGACGTATTCAAATAAAACATTAAGGGTCTAAGCGAAGAAAATTCATAAGGAATAAATATCAAACTTACTAAAGCTGTAGTCAAAATAAAATAAATCGTCAACCAAATAGGAGAATAAGTTTTTAAAAATTTTTTAGACAAAACCGTATAGTAAGAATAGCCGATACAACCAACAAAAATTAATATGTTTCCAAATAGTGCGCCAGGTTCATCGCTAATCTTAATCGCTTTGGAAAAAAGCGGCATCATGATTATTAGATTGACTCCGAGAAAACCGATCATTATCCCCAATATTTTCTTAAAACTTATTTTTTCTTTTAAACTATAAAAAGACATTAATGCCACTAATATCGGGGTAAAAGAATAGATAATCTGACCAACTGAAGCCATTGTCAACCTTACACCAAATGCAAAAAGGATAATGTTTCCTGTTTGTAACAAAGATAAGGTGATTAACTTGAAATCATTTTTCTTAAATCTTGGTTTAACTCGATATAAAAACAGTGGCAGAATTATTAAAAAAGAAAGAAAGAATCTGACAAAAGTAAAAGTAAAAGAGGGAATTTTCGTCAATGCCAGTTTGACATAAGGCGACGTCCCACCGGAAAAAATAACAATAGCCAAAACCGCCAATAAAGCCTTAGTCTTATTATTCATATCAGTTAGGATAGTGACAGCGTTTGTATTTCCTTCCGCTTCCGCACCAGCAGGGATCGTTACGTCCGATTTTATGGTGACTGGTTACTAGTGACTGGCTACTGGTTATTGGTTTGCCCGACGACTTGTCCTCCGTAGGCTTGCCGAAGGAGGAAGCCTTGGCGGAGTCGGGTGATTGGTTATTCTGGCTTTTAAACGGATCAACCTTAGATGCAGAATGCAAAACCATTTTTGGCTGCTCTTGTTTTTCGGGCGCAATAAATTGCGCCCCTACATCAACCTCAACCTTCAACAACCTTCGCGACACTTCAAAATTAATATCACCAATCAATTTTTCAAACATCGAATAAGCCTCGTTTTTGTAAGCCACTAGCGGGTCTATCTGTGCATAACCGCGAAGATTTATCCCCTCCCTTAAATCCTCAATTGCCGTCAGATGATCCATCCAATACTTGTCAATCGTCGACAAAAAAACAGCCTTGATTATCTCTATCCATAGCTGTTTTCCTAGTTTTTTTTCTCTTGCTTTAAATTCTTCTCGGACTTTATCTTGAATCAACGTAATTGATTTAGGAGATCGAATCTCCTTTTCCGAAATCGGTAATATTAAATTCACTTCCTGGGCCAGCTTTTTAATATCTTCCTCTGTTAATCCTGCTTCGGATAATGAATAAGCATTAATTAGACTGCTTATTTCCTCATCAAATACTTCATAAACTGTATCATAAAAATTTTTGTCTTCAGATCCGAAAAGGATTTTTTTCCTTAGAGAATAAACGATTTCTCTCTGCTTGTTTAGAACGTCATCGTAGTCAACTAAATGTTTTCTTATATCGAAGTTAAATCCTTCTACTTTCACTTGGGCCTGCTCGATTGCTTTGGAAACCATAGCGTGAGAAAGCGGTTGATCTTCCGGGAAGTTAAGAAAATTCATGATTTTCGAAATCTGCTCTCCGCCAAAGATTCTCATCAAGTCGTCTTCAAGGGAAACAAAAAAAGTCGACTGCCCTGGATCACCTTGACGACCCGATCGACCTCGCAATTGATTATCGATTCTCCTTGACTCGTGTCGCTCTGTACCAATAACATGAAGGCCACCTAATTTTACTACTTCATCATGCTTCTTCTGCCAAGCGGTTTCTTCGCGAGAAATATCTCCACCTAAAATAATATCAACTCCGCGTCCGGCCATATTGGTCGCGACCGTCACCGCTCCTTTTTCTCCGGCTTTGGAAATTATCGCCGCCTCTCTTTCGTGATTTTTTGCATTCAGAAGTTCATGTGAAATTCCTTTTTTTTTCAAAAGAGAGGAAAGGAGCTCGTTTTTCTCGATTGAAGTTGTCCCGACTAAGACCGGTCGACCAGCTTGGTAATTTTTGGCTATTTCTTCAACGACGGCGTTATACTTTGCCCTTTCTGTTTTGTAGATCATGTCCGGCTCGTCGCGTCGAACCATCGGCAGGTGAGTCGAAATAGTGACGACGTCGGCCTTATAGATTTTATGAAACTCTTCGGCTTCAGTCGTTGCCGTTCCTGTCATTCCCGCCAATTTTCTGTACATCCTAAAATAATTTTGTAAGGAAACCGTCGCCAAAGTCTTTGATTCCCTTTGGATGGATACTTTTTCTTTGGCCTCAATCGCCTGGTGAAGTCCTTCGGAAAACCGTCGGCCATAAAGCAGTCTTCCGGTGAATTCGTCAACGATGATTACCTCGCCGTCTTTGACGATGTAATCTTTGTCAAGCTTAAAAAGGGTGTTGGCTTTTAAAGCTGCTTCAATATGGAAAAGGGTGTCAAAATCCTTCTCATAGATATTTGTCACTCCTATCAAACTCTCAATTTTTTTGATACCGTTTTCAGTTAGATTGGCCGTCCGCAGTTTTTCATCGATTAAATAGTCGCTTTTTCCGTCGAGCTGACCGACGATCTGGGCATAACGATAATATTTAGACGTATCTTCCTCGTAAGGAGCCGAAATAATATGGGGCGTTCTTGCCTCGTCAATCAGGACAGAATCGGCTTCATCAATTATGGCAAAGTTAAAATTACGCTGGACCAAATCGTTTGGATTTTGAGCCATATTATCACGGAGATAGTCAAATCCGAATTCACTGTTGATTCCATAGGTGACATCAGCCAGGTAAGCTTCTTTTCGCGAAATCGGTCGCAGGTGTTTGAGCCGCCAATCAATTGTTTCTTTGTCTTCATATTTAGAATCAAAGACAAAAGACTTGTCAGAGATCATCGAGGCTGTTTTTAACCCCAGAAAATCAAATACTTTTCCCATCCAACCAGCGTCTCGTCTAGCCAAATAGTCATTGACAGTTACCAAATGGGTGCCGGATCCTGTTAGGGCATTTAGATACAGGGCGGGGACGGCTGACAAGGTCTTTCCCTCGCCGGTCTTCTGCTCGGCGATTTTACCTTCATGTAGCGCAATCGCTGCCATCAGTTGAACGTCAAAATGACGCTGGCCAAGAGTCCTTTTCCCTGCCTCCCGTGAGAGCGCAAATGCCCAAGGCAAAAATTCATCAAGCCTTGAATGGTCGCCGGAAATTTTTTCTTTTAATTGACCTGTTTCTTTTCCAAAATCAACGTCTTTTAAAACCCTTGCCTTATCTTCAAGTTTATTGATTTCTTCTACCTTCTTTTGAAGACGATTTATTTCACGCTTGTTGTAGTCGAAAAATTTTGTTAGAAAGTTAAGCATTATTTTATAAAATATTCTTGAGGAATGACCAAAATCTTATCTGCCGAGTACTCATTATTTTTTTCGTCGCCGCTTATCTTAAAAACAAAATGAACACTGTCGCCTTCTTTAATTTTGGAAAATCCAATTCGTTCCATCTCTAGAGTTTTAATATTTACTATCTGCTGTTTTGTATAGGTTTCTATGCTTAGACTATAAACGGTTTTATCGGCGGTAATAACTTTAATAATGTAATCTTCGGCATTGACTTCGCTTATTTTTCCGTTTCCGGATAAGAATTGCTGATCAGTAAAAACGGAATTGGCGGTTATAGTTTTATCGTTTATCACCCCTGTAACAAGAATGTAGCTATCTTTTTCTATATCTTCGACGTCTAATTCTTTTTGCTGGGCTCCTGTAATTTGATAGTATTTGGTCAAACCGCTTTCCTGAAGTTTTATATCAAAGTCATCCCCTTCACTGGTCTTAATTTTTATAGCTGCTCCCGATCTATTGATAACGCGCCCGGAAACTGCTTTATTATTTTTTTTCCTTATCTCTGCTACTTTACTCGCAACTTTTTCTTTTAGATCTTGAACTGCGTTTTCTTCTACTGTCTGGCCAAAAGCAGAATTGGCAAATACTCCAATTAACAATATAACAATATAACAATACAACAGTTTTATTTTCATACCACTTCGCTACAACTTATAATGCTATTATTACTAGCTTCGTTAGGTATGACCCCCAACGTAGTCACGACTGAATCGGGACGAAGTGGGGTCATAGTTCTTCCTCCAAATAATAAATTCTTAAATCTTTTTCTTGAGACCTCAACTGTTTATCGCTTGGATAGACGACAATTTTTATAACGTTTTCTCCAAGCGCAAGCGGAAAATCAGTCGAAAAGTCCTCTTTTTCATTTTTAAAGACGAGATCTTTTATAGGAGATTGAATTACGATAAGCGAATTTTTAGAGACTTTTCCTTTTATCTCCACGGAGTTTTTGTCGAAAATAGCGCCATCATTAGGCTCAGTAATTTCTAAAGGAGTAACAACAATATTACTTTTAACTGCTGATTGGGTGATTAATCCTGTCGGCGCGATAATTTTGTTTTTGTTCAGTTGGATTTCCTTGTTCTTCACGATCAAAAAAAATGCCAGAAATCCTCCAAAAGCAATTCCCAAAAATATAGCAATAATCGTTTCTTTTTTCATAATAAATTCTTCAAAGTCTTTGGTAGAGATTTTATTATATCATCTATATTATACCAATATCCTGAAGTCTTAAAAAGTTCTTCGGAGGTGATTTTTAACAAAATCGAAGCAAAAATTGATGAATGAAGCGAAGTATTTTTTGCATAAAAAGACGAAGTTAAACCAGCCAAAACGTCGCCTGTCCCGCCTTTGGTCAACCCGGCATTTCCACCTTCAACAACGACTATTTCCGATCCATCAGAAATAATATCAACGACTGCTTTTAAAAGAATAGTCGTCTTATATTTATCAGATGTTTCTTTGACAATATTTTCTTTTTCTTTTTGAGGTTTGTCTAATATTGAAATTCCAAACAATCTTTCAAACTCTTTTTGATGAGGAGTGATTATCGCTGGAGTTTTTAATTTCATTAACCATTCTTTATCCATCATCTGCAAAGCACCGGCATCAAATACGAATTTCTTTTCGGGGAATTTATCAATTAAATAAAATACCAGCTGTCTTGTATATTGTGCTTCACTTTTGACTTTTAAGTTGTAGTTTTGACTTTTGACTTTTGACTTTTGACTTCCTCTTACCATACCCGGTCCAATTAATACAACATCATCTTCTTTTATATAATGATCTAATTCTTTTTGAGGAACTATGATTCCATTTCTAAATATTTTTTTCAACTCATGAAATATTTTTTCGTTTTCTAAAGTCGATGAATAATGAACCATGTCAGAAAAGTGCGAACAGACCTCTGCCGCCCAAAGGGAAGCAGCGTGAAACAAGGAAGATCCTCCTATAATCAAAACCTTACCGTTTTGGCCCTTGTGGCTATTAGGTTGAGGAAGAACAAGTTTTTTAAATAAGGTTTTTATTAAATTAACATCAGACGTCTTTACGAGCATATTGTATAATTTTACAATATGTTAACCCACATTCAATTAAGAGAAACTTTTAAAAAATTTTGGGAGCAACGAGATCATAAAGAAGTCCCTCCTATCCCCCTCGTTCCTCAAAACGACCCAACAACTCTTTTCACAGGATCCGGAATGCAACAATTAGTACCTTATCTTCTTGGTGAAATACATCCATTAGGAAAAAGGCTTTATAACATCCAACCTTGCTTTAGATCTCAAGATATCGAAGAAGTCGGAGACAACCGTCACACGACTTTTTTTGAAATGATGGGCAACTGGTCCTTGGGAGATTATTTTAAAGAAGAACAACTATCTTGGTTTTTGGAGTTTTTGACAAAAGAACTCGGTTTTTCTAAGGATAAACTTTATGTGACTGTTTTTGCCGGAGATAAAAAAAACAATCTCCAGCCCGATTCGGAATCGATTGAGATTTGGAAAAAACTAGGTATTCCTGAAAGTAAAATCTTTAAATACGGTCCCGACAAAAACTGGTGGTCAAGAGCCGGCATCCCTGACAATATGCCTGTCGGCGAACCAGGAGGTCCTGACAGCGAAGTCTTTTTCGAATTTATCCAAGTACCTCATGATAAAAAATTCGGAAACGAATGTCATCCTAACTGCGACTGCGGAAGATTTTTGGAAATCGGCAACTCTGTTTTTATGCAGTACAAAAAAACCGAAGAGGGTTTTAAGGAACTACCTAAAAAAAACGTTGATTTTGGTGGAGGATTAGAAAGAATACTTGCTGCTTTAAACAATGATCCTGATGTTTTTAAGATTGATATATTTTCAGCAATTATAAATACTATTGAAGAATTTTCTGATAAAAAATATTCTGAGAAAAAAAATCAATCGTCTATAAGAATTATAGCTGATCATTTAAAAGCAGCAACGTTTTTAATGGTTGCTGGAGTCAGACCTTCAAATAAAGAACAAGGATATGTTTTAAGAAGATTGTTAAGAAGATCGGCTATTAAGATGCATCAATTGAGAGGTGGATTAACACCTGTTCCTGGCTTTCAAGCGATCTGTGATAGTGTTTTACAAAAATACGACGAATATCAAGACATTAGAAGTAAAAATCGAGATTTAGTTTTTTCAATTATTGATGACGAGATGACTCGCTTCGGCAAAAGTTTGGATCGTGGTTTGAAAGAGATAAAAAAAATTGAAAAAGTCGACGGAAAAATTGCTTTTGATTTTTATCAAAGTTACGGATTCCCTTATGAGTTAACAGAAGAATTATTTAGAGAAAAAGGTCAAAAAATAGATAAAAAGCAATTTCAAGATGAGTTTAATAAACATAAAGAACTTTCTCGATCTTCTTCTGTCGGTAAATTCAAAGGAGGACTAGCAGATCATTCTAAACAAACAATCAAATATCATACTTCGACTCACATTCTTCATCAGGCGTTATTCGACATTTTAGGACCGGAGGTAAGACAGGAAGGTTCAAATATAACTGTCGAAAGACTGCGGTTTGATTTTTCCTCTCCAGTCAAACCGACTTACGAGCAGATTAAAAAGGCTGAATTGATAATTAATAAAAAGATTAAAGAAACACTACCGGTAATTTTTAAAATTATTCCCCGTGAAGAAGCTAATAAAATCGGAGCACGTTCATTCTTTAGAGAAAAATATCCTGATATGGTTAAAGTTTATTTCGTTGGGAATTATTCCAAGGAATTCTGCGGAGGACCCCATGTAAAAAATACTTCTGAAATCGGCCAGATAAAAATCTTTAAATACGAAAAAATCGGCAGCAATTTATACCGTATCTACGCTAAATAACCTATAGCCTCCGCAACCTCGGAGGTTGCCGATCGGCTTGTCAAATCAGCCTAAAAATAGCGAAAAATAGAAGTTTTTGACGACGAAGTGAAAGGCGTATCCAAACATTTTCGGATTCTCCTTTAGTAAATCTTTTATTTCTTTTGGCTTAAATCTTTTAAATTCTACTGATTCGTCATTTAGTATGGGCTCTGCGTCTGAATAAATTTCATAAACAATAAAATAATGATTTTCGATTCCTTTTGCCCATTGCCTTTTGTAAATCCTCTTTCCCACAAGTTTGTATTGAAAATCTTTTAATCCAACTTCTTCCATTGCTTCTCTTTTCAAAGCGTTTTCAAAATTTTCGGCAGAACTAACGTGTCCGCCGACTGGAGAAACAAATTGCCCCGGATCCTGTTTGCGATCTGCTTGCTTAACCAACAACCACTCGCCTTTTGAATTTATCACTTCGGCTATTACCGTTGGATGAAGCAACCCTTTTTTATGAGCTTCTTGTTTATCAACCGTAGACAATATTTTAAGATTTTCATCAACGATGTCAACTTTTTCCATAGGGACGGTCCTTTTAGGAACTGTCCTTAAAAGGACAGTTCCTTTTTTTATGAATAATAAATCTTTATGTTCTATTATAGAGTATTAATGAAAAAACTTAATATTTCTTTTTTGGACTTTGATAAATTAGATCTTCGGGTCGGTGAGGTAAAAAAAGCGATTCTAGTTGAAAACTCAAAACACCTGATAAAACTTGTAATTGATCTTGGAGAAGATTATGGAACGGTTGAAATTCTTTCAGGTTTAGCACCAACCTACGCGCCCGAAGACTTAAAAGGAAATAAATACATTGTCCTTGCTAATCTCGAACCCAAAAAAATGGCAGGATCTTCTTCAAATGGAATGATTTTAGTTGCCGACGAACCGGAAAAATTTCTCCTTCTTCCCCTTGACAAAAATTTAAAAAACGGTACAGTTATAAGGTGATCGCAGTAACAACTTGCGATCATCCTGATTTTTAACAAAGTTAAAATATCAGGATCTCGATTAAAATTTAGTTATTTTATTAAAAATTAAAATTCATATGGCAAAAGAAAAAAAAGCCTCAATGTCTCAAGCTCCAGTTTATTATTCTCAATCCAACAACAAGATTCTCTACTTCATGATGGGAATTATTACGCTTTTCCTCGTCTTCATGACAATTAAAGTCTTGAAACTGGAAAAACAACTATCCTCTGGAACAGCTGGAACAGCTGTAGCCCAACAAGAATCGCCCATCTCGGTAGAAAATTTAAAAAAACTCGCTAAAGAATTAAAACTTAATACTGGTAAATTCAACAAATGCGTCGATTCTGACGAAAAAAAGACATTAGTTGAGAAGGAAACTGCTGACGGATCAAACGTCGGCGTCCAAGGTACTCCAGGCTTTTTCATCAACGGTAAAAACTTAGCCGGAGCATTCCCTTACCAATTTTTTAAGGAAATAATTGATAAAGAACTCGCAGGAACCGGATCACAGAATTGTACTGATTATTCAACTGATTTACAGCAATACTGTTCTGATCCTCAAAATCAAGCGTTCAATCCCGTGCCTAAGGAAATTAATCTTGCAGGAACTCAAGCGGTCGGACCGGAAAACGCAAAAGTCCAGTTAGTTGAGTTTTCTGATTTTGAATGTCCTTTCTGTATCAGAGCATACCCAACAGTCAAACAAATTTTGAAAGATTATAGCGGTAAGATTAGATTTTATTACAAACAATTCCCATTAACTCAAATTCATCCAAATGCCCAAAAAGCTGCCGAAGCGTCACTTTGCGCTGCTGATCAAGGCAAATTCTGGGAGTTCCACGATAAGATGTTCGAAGTCCAACAAACGCAGTAATTGTGGCGCGTGCGGGATTTGAACCCGCGATTTGCAGGATGAGAACCTGCCGTCCTAAACCGGGCTAGACGAACGCGTCAGGTTTGACTTTTGCTTTAATTTATAGTATTATTTTATCATTAAAACCCCATTTCTGAAGGGGTTTATTTATTTATGAAAAACACCCAACTGACCAAACAAGGATTTGAAAATCTGAAAAAAGAGCTCGACGAATTAGTCAGGGTCAAAAGGCCTTATGCTATTGATCGATTGGGAAAAGCCCGCTCTATGGGCGACCTATCCGAAAATAGCGAATATGCCGCCGCCAAAGAAGAATTGGCTTTTGTCGAAGGACGGATTTCCGAGATCGAAGAGATCTTAAAAATCGTCGAAGTAGTTGAGAATCACAACGGAGGCAATCGTGTGGAGATCGGCTCTACTGTCACAGTTGAAATGGATGGAAAAAAAGAACTGTTTCAGATCGTCGGCGAATTTGAAGCTGATCCTATGAACAAAAAGCTTTCTCACACTTCTCCTATCGGTCAGGCTCTTATAGGCAAAAAAGTTGGTGAATGGATTGAGGTTTCTGTTCCAGCAGGAAAAATAAAATATAAAGTAGTTGACATTAAGTGAGTTCCTGATAGAATATATATTCTAAAGCTTTAAAGAGAACTCCCGACTGAGTCGGGACAAGATCTCTTTGCCTGCCTACCGGCAGGCAGGCTTCGGGAAGAAAAGACCGCCTTCGTCCCGCTCAGCGGGACTACGTCGAGTCGCAGTAGACCCCGACGGGAAAGCCCGTTACAGCAATAGCAGAGTTTTCTGCCAAGAGTTTTCGGGCGAATTCTGTTGAAGAAACAGGAAATAAGCCGAAATAAATCAAGGTGGTACCACGAGGAAATATCAAATCCTAAATCTCAAATATCAAAAAGAGGTTTAGCAACATTTCAGCGTCCTTGAAAGGTTAGTAAATTACTAATTTTTCGAGGACGTTTTTTTATGGCACAACTTGAAAAACCCGGTTCAGACATTCCGTCAGAAGCTATTCCAAGCAGTGTCGGTCCTCTATCATGGCCGCCTTCTTTGGATAAAGAAAACAATCGAAAAAGGGGAATGTTTAGACGCGTTGTCGACTCACCAAAACTTTTAGCACATTTTATTAGTCGATTCGCCAATACGGAACTTAATGAAGAAGTTAGCCGAGTAAGCGGAAGAATATTTGTTACCAACCAATCCCTTGTCCAGGCTATTGAAACAAATGGTCCTGACCTAGATCCGTATATTGAAGCCGTTATCCCTCTTTATGGCTCAGGCATACCGCAACTTAATGATGTCTCACTAGTCTATTTAGGTAATAATACTGAATCAAGATTATTACCTCAGGCTGAAGTTGATCATGAACTCGAAGTTGCCAAAAGCATATTTGCATCCGATGAACCACCTAGATATCACTCTCATGAAGGAATAGATTTTACTGTTATAGATGAATCATTAAGAAATAATGCGGAAATCCAAAGGCAATTTGTAGACCTTTACTCTGTTTTTAATTGGAATGATGATGACGTTACCAGACTCCTTAATAATCGTAATAACCTATTAGTTGGAGCATTCAATCAAGGACTTCTGATAAGTACTGGCATGGCAGAAAGAGCTGAGATAACCCTTATTAGAAGTAATGAAAGATTCACTCTTGTTATGTATGAAATAACCGAAGCGGCAACGCGTGAGGAATATCGTGGTAACGGCCTTTACTTTGCAGTTGCTTTAATAATAAATAGACTTCTGACCGAAACTAATGCTAATTTAGTTTTTGGTGAATCAAATCTTTCAGCGCCTGGTGTACTTAAAGCGGCCTACCGACAGGGGCGTCATTCAACCTTAAAAAACCTATCTCTACTTGGTCTGACGGAAAAACCATTACGCCAACCTGTTAGAATATCAGGTGGTATCAACGATACCAGACCAAAACATCTAAAAAACGATTTATTAGTTACATATCTCGTACGAGATGAGTTGATAAAAAAACATGGAAGACCAAATTCAAAAACTACTTAAACAATTAGTTTCGATAAATTCTATTTATCCAAATGAAAATAACCTTGTCTTATTGCTTGAAAAAATGTTTAAAAGCGATTACAAAATAACTAAACAAAAAGTTGAAAATAAAAGAAGTAATCTCTTGGTGGAAAAAGGTCGCGGCAAACAAACGATTCTTCTTTATTCGCATTTAGATACTGTAGATATCATAGAAGGCTGGAAAACTGACCCATTAGATCTAAAAGTAATCGAAGATCGGGCTTACGGCCTAGGAAGCTGGGACATGAAAGGAGGAATGTCAACAAATATCTTATCTTTCTTTAATTCCCAACCAAAAAACTTCAAATTGAAAATGGTTTTTTGCGTCGATGAAGAAAATATTTCTAAAGGGGGATTTAAATTGATGAATTCTAAATTTATGAAAGACGTTGTTTGCGTTATTTCAACCGAGCCATCTTTTTTTTATGGAAACAATGGTGTTGTAATTGGGAGACCAGGAAGAACTGTTTATCAAATGGAGATAACCGGTCGACCAAACCATTATGCTTTATACGATCATAGAATTGATATCAACCTATTTATTTCAGAGTTTATAAAAAATCTTAGGGGTTTATATAAAAAAAATGGAAACAAAAAACAGTTCATATTTATCAGAAAAATCAATTCCAAAACAATAGGTATGTCAACTCCACATATTATTAATCTCGAACTTGATTCTTCAATCATTCCCCCTAAAAGAAGCGATCAAATTAAAAAAGAAATTGAGAATATTGCAATAAAAGTAAATACAAAATATAGCAATTATTTTAAGTTTAAAATAAATTATTTAAAAAGAGAGACACCATTTTTAGAAAGTTATGAAATCAATAAAAATAACAAATATTTAAAAATACTGTCAAAATCTATAAACAAAATTACTAAAAGTAAGGCCATTCCTTATTTTCGCTCGTCGATTGCCGATGAAAATATTTTTGGATCATTTGGAAAAACTGTATTAAGTATTGGACCGACCGGAGGAAGTGCTCATGCTCCAAACGAATGGATTTCTTTAAGTTCACTTGAAAAACTGTATAATATACTTAACGATTTTTTAATAAGAGTAGATAAATCTTATGATCTGGGTAGATAGAGAAGCAAAACGACTAAAACAACGCAATTTAGCCCTTGAATGGGCTGATGACATGAAAACTCCATCGGGAAGAATCCACGTCGGATCTCTTCGAGGCGTCATCGTTCATGACTTGATCTACAAAGCTTTAAAGCAGATAGGAGTCAATGTTAAATTTTCCTATGTCTTCAACGACATGGACCCGATGGATGGAATGCCAACTTATCTTGATAAAGATAAATGGGAAAAGTATATGGGATTTCCTTTATACAAGATTCCTTCGCCTGAACCCGGATTTAAATCATTCGCCGACTATTTTGCCAAAGAATTCATCGAAGTTTTTAATTCTTTAAACTGCCATCCGCAGATAATCTGGTCTTCAGAACTTTATAAATCAGGAAAGATGAATGATATTATTAAACTTTTTTTGGATAACGATGAAAAAGTCCGCGAAATTTATCGCTCCGTCGCTAAAGCAGAAAGATCTCCCAACTGGTTTCCTTACAACCCGATCTGCGAAAAATGCGGGAAAGTCGGAACAACAAATGTCTATAACTGGGATGGAAAATTTGTTTATTACCGTTGTGAGTATCACATGGTTGACTGGGCCAAAGGATGCGGTTATAAAGGAAAAATAGAACCGATCAATGAAAACGGAAAACTCCCTTGGAAGCTCGACTGGCCAGCCCACTGGAAAGTAATCGGTGTAACAATTGAGTCGTCCGGCAAAGACCATATGTCTTTAGGCGGCTCTTATGACATGGCTGTTCATTTATGTAAGGAGATCTTAAACACTGAACCGCCCGATGCCATGGGTGGATATGAATGGTTTACCATCGGAGGTAAAAAAATGTCATCTTCAAAAGGAATCGGATCCAGTGCTAAAGAAGTCTTCCAAATCTTACCGTCGCAGGTTTTTAGATTCTTCCAAGTACGAACACCTATCTCAACCCATCTTGATTTTAGTCCTTATGAGGATACCATTCTTGATCTTTTCGATGATTATGATCGCTGCCTCAATGCTTACTTTTTAAAATTGGAGCAGAATGTTCCGCAAAAAAAAGCCGGAGAAGTCGTCCTCGACTTTGCTCGAATAATTGAATTATCAGAAGTCAGTCCTCTTCCGAAAAAGAGAATCTACCTACCTAGATTCAGAACAGTAGCAAATCTATTAAAATCAAAAAATAATAATCTCGTTTCTTTTTTTGAACAGCAAAAAAAAGAAAAACTAACTTCTGAAGAAAAAACGATATTAGAAGAAAGAATCAAGTATGCCAAAATTTATCTCGAAAATTACTCCGAAGAAAAAACTGCCATCCGACAAAAAGTATTTATGCCTAATGAGAAGCAAAAAAAGTTTCTTGAGACATTGATTGCTAACCTTAAAAAAAGGGGAGAACCGCAAAAGATAGTCCTTGAAAGCATTAAACAAGTAAATATTGAACCAAGAGAAGCTTTCTCTGCTTTTTATCAGACTCTAACTAAAAAACCTTTTGGTCCAAAGGCCGCGGACTTGATCAAACAACTTGGCGTTGATAAAGTTATTGAACTCATTTCTAATAGTAGGGAAACCAAAGAAGAAAAAACTACTCACCTCTTCCCAACCCTAAATAATCCTGAAGTTTTTTCAATTGATCCTGCTATGGGAAAAAAATACCCGTCGATAAATATTGGAATTGCCTCTATCAAAGGTGTTTCTATAAAAAAATCCGACGAAAATTTATCGGCGGAAATTAACCAGTTTATCGAATCACAGTCTCATTTAACCAATGAGATTATCGGCGCTTACCCGGAAATCCAAACCTACAGAAAGATCTATAAAGAAATGGGTCTTGACTGGCATTCAAAAAGGCCTTCTCCTGAAGCGCTCTTAAGAAGAATCGCTCTAAAAAAAGGTTTATACGAAATTAATGCCTGCGTTGACGCCTATAATCTTATCGTCATGAAACATCACGTATCAATCGGCGCTTTTGACTATGACAAACTTGAATTCCCAACAGTTTTGAGGTTCCCAAAAGAGGGAGAAGATATTTTGCTACTGGGAGATGATGAACCGACTAAATATAAACCCATTGATCTCGCATATTTTGATAAAGCCGGCGGATACAATATCTACTTCAACTACCGCGATGCCCAGAGAACCTGTGTTACCGAAAAAACGAAAAACATTATTTTAAATATAGATGGTATTTACGATATCACTCGCGAACAAGTTGAAAAATCTCTCAAAGAAAGTATCGATATTATTATTAAATATTGTGGTGGCAAAGTCGAATTAGCTGGAATCGTTTCGGCATAAAATCATAATATAAAAGGATGAAATTTTGGCCTTTTTACTTCTATTAGTTGTTCTGCAATTTCATCAGGGATTATTCCTAAAGCCAAAGCTTGCATTCTTCTTGTACTTCCTTCATCTTTTCCATAAGAAATTCTGGTTTCATAATTCCTTTGTAAAGTTCCTCTTAGGGGTATAGTGCTATTTTCTACTTTAATAGGTAAATAACTATTATGATCAAAGGAAATAAGTTCAAATTTCATTTCTGGGTGAGGTTCCAAAAAAAAATTTTCTATCGCTTCGCTTGTGGTAAAACCGGCTGCATGTTCTCTATCCGGAACAAAATCAACACCTGGACTATGGAATCGGCCTACCCTAAGTTTTGTAAATACAGAATGGACTATCGGCCTTCCTAAATCCGGCATCACTAAATGTGACGCTGATGTTGAATAAAGCAGACTTCCGTCAACTTCCTGATAGAATTTTAAAAGTTTATCAACATCTTCATCCGTTTGCGCTTTGTTTAAGATCGTCCTTTCAGGACCTCCATTTTTAAAACTGTAAACGGCGTCGTTGACCCATATCGGCATGACTATTCCGTGCGTAAATAAGTAATTTACATAAGGAGAAATCGCGAGCGCCTTCCTTTCGGCAATACTTAAAACAACCGGTGAATCGGCAAATCGATCGTAGATTATTAAGGGATTTTTTCCTTCCCCATTACCGACGGCTGATATAAGTCGCCGATTGCTTGTAGAACGATAGCTAAATTCCGAAAGAAGGTTACGTTTAAGGGGATTACTGGTTGCCCAGCAACCCGTATGTAATTTGGACTTTATTTCTTTAGCCATATAACTAAAAAACCCCGCAGTTGCGGGGTTGCGCTCTACGGCTTTTGAGCCGGTAAATTTAATTTATATCTATGTTTTCGCTTCATAAGAAAACAAAAAACCGCCTGGTTGGGACGGTGAATTCCTGAAACTTTGTAGTTCCATAACTAATATTAGACAAGTATAAGTCAAAAATCAATAGCTATTTCTATATCAAATTGTATAATTATTAAAATTGTGAAAAAATTACTATTAGCGACTCATAATCCGGCAAAACTTGAGGAATTAAAATTTGGTTTGAAAGAATTAGAAAACCAAGGAATTAAGCTTCTTAGCTTAAACGACGTTAGGGTGGAGAAGGAACCGGAAGAGACAGGACAAACATTTCAAGAAAATTCCGAATTAAAAGCCAGATTTTACTCTAAGTTAACTAGCCTTCCAACGATTGCCGACGACGGGGGACTGATAATCCCCTATTTGGACAATGGTCCCGGAGTAAGGTCAAGACGCTGGCCAGGTTACGAGGCGACCGACCAAGAACTGATTGATTATACCCTCTTCCACCTCCGAGGTGTAAGCGGGCCCAAAAGAACAGCCTATTTGGAAACTTGTGTTTGTTTTTACATGCCTGGACACCCTAAGCGTGACCAAGTCATTTTTGAGCAGGAAAAAGTCAAGGGCCATATTGCCGAAAAACCTTCTTGGCGGCCGACCAACGGCTACCCTTTCCGAGCTTTGTTTATCGTTGACGAATTCGGCAAATATTACGATGAACTGACCGACGAAGAACACGATAAAATTAATCATAGGTACAGGGCATTGAAAAAGTTAACTAAAAAGATTATAAATTTGATAAGATTATAAAGTTAGTAATTTTCAATTTGAAATTTGAAGTTTTCAATGAATATCTAGTTTTAAATTTGAAAACTAGACATTGAAAATTCAATGAAAATTGAAAACTGAAAATTGAAAATTAATGCTATCTCTTGATTACATTAGAAATAATAAGGACAAAGTAATTGAGGCGGCTAAAAACAAAGGCCGAGAGATTGATTTAAACAAAATTATTGCTCTTGATGACCAAAGGCGAAAATTAATCCAACAAACTCAAATTCTCCGCGAAGAAAGAAACAAAGCCGGAAAATCCAAACCGTCCCCCCAAGTAATCGAACGAGGAAAGAAAATTAAAGAAGAGTTAAAGAAACTTGAAGACCAATTAGTAATCTGTAATCAACAATTAAATAATTTATTATCATATGTCCCAAACGTTCCCCTGCCGGAAGTTCCTATCGGTAAAGACGCTTCTGAAAATAAAGAGATAAAAAAATGGGGAGACTTACCGAAATTTGATTTCAAACCAAAATCTCACATTGAACTCGGTGAAAAACTTGACCTAATCGATCTAGAGCGCGGAGCTAAAGTCTCTGGTTTTCGAGGATATTTCTTGAAAAACCAACTAGCCACACTCCATTTTGCACTCCTTTTTTATGTTTTTAACAAGCTAGTTAAAAAAGGTTATACACCATTGATTGCTCCTGCTGTTATTAAAGGCTTCGCTCATTTCGGTTGCGGACAATTTCCTTGGAGCGAACAAGACGTCTATAAATTGAATGATGATGATGCCTATCTAGCCGGAACTGCCGAACAATCTGTTACGCCTTATTATTCAGGAGAAATTTTGAATGAAAAAGATCTTCCGAAAAAATTTGTCGCCTTTTCTCCTTGTTTCAGAAAAGAAGCCGGCGCTTATGGAAAAGATACCAAAGGATTATATCGACTCCACGAATTCTGGAAGATAGAACAAGTAATAATCGCCAAAAACGATATTGAAGAAGCTAGAAAACTTCACGAAGAACTGCAGAAAAATTGTGAGGAAATTTTAGAAGATTTAAAACTCCCCTACCGAGTTTTACTCATGTGTACAGGCGACATGGGTGAACCGCAGATAAAAAAATACGACACAGAAACCTGGATGCCATCACGTGAAGCCTACGGCGAAACCATGTCCAACTCAATTATGGGAGATTTTCAAACCAGAAGACTGAAAATAAAATATCGAAAAAAAGATAATTCAACAGAATATTGTTTTTCATTAAATAATACGGCGTTGGCTTCTCCAAGAATATTAATCGCCATTTTAGAAAATTATCAACAAAAAGATGGAAGTATTTCTATTCCTAAAGTCCTTGTACAATTAATAGGATTCAAAGAAATTATTCTCAAGAAATAATTTCTAATTACCAATTTGCAATTTTCATTGAATTTTCAGTGGATCAATTTTCAAACGTTTAAATCATTGGAAATTGAATCATTCATTGTAAATTGAAAACTGAAAATTGAAAATTTGTTATGGCTTTGGCGTAGGAGTTGCCAATGCTTCACTTCCGCAGTTGACTTTATTTTCCGTTCCTTTAATAAAATATTCTTTTCTTCCAAAAAAACAGGTTTTTTCGATCACATTATCCGGCTTACTATACCAACGGCTGCCATCGCTATAATTTTTGAGAAGATAGCCCATCATTCTGTTCCAAATCGGGGACGCGCCGGTAATACCTGAAGACAAATAAGGATTCATGGGAGAATTGTCATTGTTGCCCACCCAGACTGTCACCAAAAAATCAGGCGTATAGCCGATTGTCCAGTTATCTTTTTTATTGTCGGTTGTCCCTGTTTTAACGGCGACTTTGTAACCAGGAATCTCAAGCGTGGACCCTGGACCAAACGCCCAAGTCCGGGCAAAGTTATCGGCCAAGATATCAGAAATAATAAAGGCAACGCCGGGATCCATTTCTCTGATTTTGAAAGGCCTTAACTCCTTAATAACCTCTCCCTGATTATTTTCAATTTTTAGGTAAGAACTCAAGGGCAATTTATATCCTAAATTAGCTAAGGTTCCAAATGCTTCGGCCATATCTGTCATTTTTACTTCTCCACCGCCCAAAGTAAGTGATAAACCGTAGCGAGAACGATCAAACCAACTATCTATTCCGAGCTTTTGGGCAAAGTTGATAAAATTATCAACACCGAGTGTATTTAAAACCTTAACCGCCGGGACATTATAAGAATTTGCCAAAGCATAACGAAGAGGCACTTTACCGTGAAATTTTCCGTCATAATTCACGGGTTGATACGGACTACTCCCGGTAATTTTAAATATCGCTGGACTATCATCGATAATGGTTGCCGAAGTATAGTCCTTAAGGAGCGCCAAAGAATACATAATCGGCTTTATCGAGCTCCCGGGTTGACGATTGGCTGTAGTTACATTAAAAGCTCCCCAAGGTTGATAAAAATAATCGACCGAACCAACCATAGCTAGGACTTCTCCTGTTACCGGTCTTGTTACTAAAATGGCGCCGTTTGTTACATTGAGGTAACTTATTTTTTCCAGCTCTTCTTTGAGAATTTTTTCTGCTTCTGTCTGAATTTCTGAATCTAAAGTTGTTATCACCTTTAACCCACCTTCTTCGACTTTTTGGATTCCATAATACGATTCAAGCTGACTTTTCACGTAAAAAACAAAATGCGGCGCAGTAATGGATGTCTTTGGCGGCAACACCTCCATTTTTGACTTTTGACTTTTGACTTTTGACTTTTCATCAATATACCCTTGTTTATTCATTGCTTCCAGGACTTCATTTCTTCGTCTTAAGGCCGCTTCTGGATTTGTATATGGAGAATAAATTGAAGGCGCCTGAGGCAATCCCGCCAATAAAGCTGCTTCTTCCAAAGTTAATTCAGCTGCCGACTTGCCAAAATAAGTCTTAGAGGCTTCCTCAATTCCATAAGAAGATCCGCCATATGGCACTTGATTTAGATACATCTCCAAGATTTGATCTTTGCTATAAAGCTTTTCTGTCCAAAGAGCAAGAATGATTTCTTTTATCTTCCGCGTTATTGTTCTCTCTGGTGTCAAAAGGGCGCTTTTGACTAGCTGTTGAGTGATAGTTGACCCTCCCTGTAGACTTTTATTTAAAATTGTTTCCTTAATTGCTCTCAACACTCCCGAAACTAAAGCCACTCCATTGTGTTTATAAAAATCCTTGTCCTCGATGGCAACGGTTGACTGAATGACATAAGACGGTAAAGTTTTCAAGGAAACCTGGGTGCGGTTCTGCTCTCGGTATACTTCATACAAAAGAATATCGTTTCTGTCATAAATATGAGTCGACAGAGGATAGTTAGTCTTGCCGATATTGTTGGGTGAGGGCAATGCTTTAATAAAGAAATATGATTGATAAGAAACAAAAAATAGTGCCGTAGTCAAGCAACCCAAAAGGAAATACTTGATTCTGGTACTAATAAAGGCGAGAGAAATTTTTGGAAGAGAAAACTTTGGTCTCCATCGTGTCATCCCGAGCGAGCGAAGCCGAGTCATGACTCGGCGAAGCGAGTCGAGGGATCTTATAAAGATTTCTCGACAGATTTTAATTATTATTCTAAACGGCTTTTGAGTTGTCTCGCCAATAAGGATAAAGAGATTGGCCAGATAGTATAGTCCTTTAAACAACAACCCAAAGAGATAACTTAAACCTGCTTTCATGAAGCTAATTTTACCAAATATTATAGGTTAAAGCAATCTAAGTTTAGCTTTTACTACCAATCGACTAATATAAGTCCCTGGAGGCACACAGGTAATCAAAGTCAAATACGACCCGTCTTTTTGTTGTTCCAACACTGATACTTCATCAGGGTCAACGACAAACATGTCATAAACTTGATATTGATACTCAATATCACCAATCTTGACTTTAATAACGTCGCCTTGTTCTAAAGAAGGTAAATAGGTAAAAATTGACTTATAGTCTTTTGAGCTATAAAGCTGGGGTAAGGTTGAATGGCCAAAAATGGCCACGTTACCGTACTCTCCGGGAAGACTTTTGGGAAGATAGTGAATTAAGCTTTTACTCAAATCTTCTCCGCCGACGACTACTTTAACGTCTTTGATATTCAGTTTTTGTATCGACAAAGTATATTCCTTGACAGATAAAGTTGACATCGAACCGGCTTGAGAAACAGAAGGAAACCAAAGACTGGCTTTAGTATAGTCCCGTAAATTATTAGAAAAAATATTAAAAGCGCCTAGAATTGTTTTTGCTTCAGACAGTGACGAAGGCGAATCAAGATTGGTAATGGGAGACTTGAGGTTTCTTTTTATAAAAAGCCGCGAATAGATTTCAAAAGACAGTATCGGATAAAACGACCAGAAAAGAAGCAGGGCGCCAATAACTAAAAATAGATAAGAAAAGTAATTGATGGCTTTTTTCTTGGGTGAATTATCTTTTTTAAGATAAACATAGTGAGGCATATAATCTAAAGGCTAGAAATTTTAAGAAAAATGTTTTTCTTAAAAAAAGGCAGAAAATTTTTTAACAAAGGAAAAGGCTGGTTGATAGTAACGTCATACCCTTGGATGTCAGAATCTGATTTTAAAATTTTTTCCAAACTCGCCTTATTTTTACCGACCACTTTCTCAATCGTTTCTTCCTGACGAAATTCTTTTATTGCTTTACCGGTTACACTTAGTTTAAGAAAAAGCTGGTCGTCGTCATTAATCTCCGATTCCATAATCTTAAAATTTATATTTTTTTCTTCTATCTGATATTCTGATTTTAGATTCTTTTTTAATTGAGCAAGAATCTTTTTTAGTAAACTAGTTTTGCTGTATGAAAAATAAGTGGTCTTTGCCTTTGTAACTAAAGTCAGACTGTCGCTTTCTTCTCCAATTTCTTTAGAAAATTTTTTATCAACCAACTCTGTTTTGGAAAGGTCGGAAACGATAGTCTCACCATCGCCTAGCAATGGTGTTTTTGTCTGTTTTTTCGCTTTTTCCAAAATGGTTTTTTCCAGTTTATCTTGATCGGCTTTGGCGACGGTTCTAATCTGCTTTTTTGTCCCGCCCGACAAAGCCGCTTCATTAACGGCAAAAAAATTATTAATAGATAAATCGTCGATTTTAAACCGTTGATTCTTGCTAAGATTACTTTCGGGACCGATATCAGAAGCAGTAATTGAACCGCTATTTTTACCCGGTAATTTGGCCGAACCGTCGGCTGCCAAAGTCGAAGAAGCAACTTTGACATCATTGTCTAATATAAATCTTAAGCCGGCAGCGGTTAAAATAGTTCCCTTGTTAAAAACTCTTTCATTGTCGTCGAAGTTGTGAATGTTGACCGAACCCTTAGCCTTATCTCCTATTTCTTTTTTTCCCGAAGTTAATATATCTTCAGAAAAATCAGCCGAAAGACTAGCGACTTTATAATCAAGACTTTCTTCTATTGTTTTTTTTATCTGTTGGGACGGTAAATAGACTGTTAGTTGAGCTTGATGAAAAAAATACTCGTTGAGGATAAAACTCAAACCAATGATCACCACTCCTAAGACGGCGGCCGTTTTTCCTTTTAGAGAAAATTTAAGATTGAATACTGGTAGGTTTGGAAGCTTTGGTAACTGCCATTTAATCTTCGGCTTTTTCTCCTCCATGGGTCTTTCATCCGTCAACTTGTCCTCTTGAACATCTCCTCCTATAACAAAACCAAAACTTTCCTTGGGAATAGCTTCTTTTATTTGGCCTTCGAAAATCTTAATCAATCCCTCTGTTATCTCTTCTTCTTGAAGAATATCTATCTTGGGTATTTGGATAAAGTAATCTTCTCCCCATCGGTGGCTGACAATTTTTGTTGCCGCCTCGTCGATGTTGTTGGAATCATAAACTATCATCCTCGACGGCAACATCGTCTGACCTTTTATTCCTTCTATCCCTGTCAGGAAATCGTCAATAATATTGTCTGTGCGAGCTAGGGTTTTTTTATAATTTATTTTTCCTCCCTTGTAAACAAAAATGCTCAACTGATTTTTGTCTAACTCAAGTAGTACCGATGTCAAGGGAATTCCTTCTTTTTGCTCGAGATAAAATGAGACCGCTTCGAAACATTCGATATAACCTAAGGCTTCCAGTTCAAGATTTTTTACGAGTTCTTTGATTTTTTGAAGGTAGGGTTTTTTTATGTCGTGAGTATTGTCGTCAACCAAGTGGGAAAAGACAAAAAAAATTGTCTTGATGAGTTGAGAGTTCAGGCTTTTTTCTAGTTTGTAAAGTACTTCATCGACATCTTCTGTTAGATTTTCCCAACCGTTGGTATATTGAAATATCTCCTTTTCTTTAATGACGATTTTTCCTTGTTGGCGGGTTAAAATCAAAGCAATTCCCTCTTCTTCCTTCAAAAAAAGTCCCAAATAAGTGTCGTCTTTGCCGGGTTTTTTGGAAAAAAAAGGAAACTTCATAATACCTCTTTCGTCATTAATAACTTATATTATACTTAGTAAATACTTGGGTTACGCCTTGTTTTGCCGTCTTTAAAGCCTCGCTATAACTGACTCCTTGAGCGGTGCTATTAATGGCATTTTCCAAATATTTGATTATTTCATCATTCAAACCATTATCGTATGTCCGACTTATTAGAGGTAAAGAAACAAAATTATCGGCTTGTTTTATGACCGCACCAAGATATTGATTCTGCGCTAAAAGAGAAGCCAAATCAACACGTGAATAAGGCTCTCCATACGGCCGCAGTCGGCTCTGAATTTCATAGAGTTTGGTCATGTTTTCCTTTTCTGTCAAATATCTTAAGAATTTCCATGCTTCAATTTGGTTTTTGCTAAAGCGCGACACTCCCTCAACCCAATAACTGGCAATCGAGACCATCGAAGCGCCAGGAACGACTGGGACCGGCACAATCTTTATCGTTATTTCAGGATTGGCCGCCTTAATCGTTAATGCTTGCCAAGAGGGAACAATAGTCATTGCTACTTTTTCCTGGATAAAAGCATTGATAGAATTAGGCATTTCATCTGTCCAATACCCTTGAGGAGCTTCGGAAAATTTCCGGTAGATTTCCAAAGCTCCAGCCGCCTCTGCTTGATCTAATTTGTCCAGACTGCCCCCGTTTTGCACTAAAAGAAGGCCAAATATATCGGAAAAATGCTCAATATTTGCGGTTGTTCCCATGGCAATCCCTGAAGTAATCAAATTTCCTTGCGTATCTTTGACTGTCAGGCGAGGAACAATATCGGTAATTTCATCCCAAGTCGAAGGCACAATAGAAACCCCAGCTTTTTTGAAGAGACTTTCGTTATAGATCAAAACCAGGCCGTCAATCTCTAAAGGCAAACCATAGTAGTAGTTGCCGACTTTTAGATCTTTTTGGTGGACTTTATAAAAAGTTTTCTCGAATTCAGCATTGTTCATTATCGAACTAGGCATCGGAGCCAATACTTCTTTTATCTCGGGGACCCAGGTGTTATGAAAACGAAATAGGTCTGGTCCTTGATTGTTTTTGCTTCTGACAACTAGTTTCTCCCGGTAGCTTTGCGGGCTCATCTTCTGATAGTTAATTTTTACATTGGGGTTTTTTTGCTGGTATTGTTCGATCAAAGGCTGGACGATCTCCTTATCCTCCCACAATCCCCAATAGGTTAGACTTATTTCTTTTTTTCCTCCGCCGCCGCTAAAGATTGCTCTGATAACCAAAATCAAAAAAATAAAAAAAACAATTGCTCCGCCGATAATCAGAAAATATTGATTTTTGTTCTCTTGATAGACTGGTGGGGGCAAATCGGAAGGAGGCGGTTGAAGAGATTCTGGGTTAACGACTTCTTCGGGCGTCTCCTCAATCTTGGGTGATGTCTCGACAGGAACTGTTTCAAAAGTTGGTTGATTTATTTCAGGAATTTCATTATTATCATCCATAGACTTATGATAGCAAAAAAGTCATCAAAAAGAAAAATTTCTTTTAATCAATGGTTTTTTATCTTTGGAGCCCTCATCGCCGTTTTCTTAATAGAGTCTTGGCGACTATTTAAATATAACCAAAGATTTGAAAACAAGATTTATCCTAACGTCTATATCGACAAAAGAAATTTTGGAGGAAAAACTAAAAATGAAGTCGTTTCTTATTTTCAAACCAAATCGCTCCCTCTCAACAAAATCTCTTTGACAATCCTCTTTGAAAACGAACCGGTGGCGACTTTTTCCGGCCAGCAGCTGGGTCTAAAATACGACGGCCAAACTGCGGCCGAGCGGGCTTTTTTGATCGGCCGGTCTAAGTTTTTCCTTTCCGGCTATTATCAGAAAACCGTTTCCCTATTAAATCTAGGACGTTATGATTTTATCAGCAACATTGAATACAACAAGGCCGACGTCGCAGATCGACTTGAATCAATAAAAGAACAGTATGATAAACCGGCCAAAAACGCTCTTTTTAAATTTGAAAACGGCCGCGTAGTGAGTTTCCGAAAGGAAGAGAAAGGCCAAGAAATTATGAAAGACTCTGTCCTGACTGATGTTGACAATGCCATTCAATCTATAAAAAACCGACCAAAAAATAAATCTATAAAAATAAACCCGAGAATAATCGAACCCGAAATAACTTTGGCTTCAATAAACAACTTTGGCATAGAAGAACTTATTGCTGAAGGCAGGTCTGATTTTTCTCATTCGATACCGGAAAGAATTCACAACGTGATTCTGTCGGCCTCAAAATTTAACGGCGTCTTGATTGCACCTGGAAAGACCTTGTCTTTCAATGAGACTGTCGGCGACATTTCTTCTTTAACTGGCTATAAACCAGCCTACATTATCAAAGAAGGAAAGACTGTTTTGGGAGACGGCGGCGGCGTCTGCCAAGTATCAACAACGTTATTCAGGGCCGCTCTTAATGCTGGTCTGCCAATTCTGGAAAGAAACGCCCATGCTTACCGAGTCTCATATTATGAAAATGATATGAAGCCGGGTTTTGACGCGACTGTTTTTTCACCATCGGTGGATCTAAAAATCAAAAACGACACCCCAGCTCATATACTAATTGAGACCGAGGTCGACGAGGAAAGAAATTTGCTTTATTTCCGTTTCTATGGAAAAAAAGATGGCCGTCGCGTTGAAATCTCGCCGTCTACTATCTGGGACGTCGTCCCTCCTCCAGAACCAAGATACCAAGAAGATCCGACTCTAAAAAAAGACGTTGTCAAGCAGATCGATTTTCCCGCTTGGGGAAGCAAGGCATCTTTTACTTATAAAGTTTTTAAGGAAAACAATCTAGTAATTGACCAAAAATTCTTTTCTAATTATAGACCCTGGCAAGCGGTCTTTTTAGTAGGAACAGTAGATTAACGAAACAATCTAGCGCGTCCGAGTTTATAGTTTAGACTTTTTAACTTTCTTTCTCCAATTATTTTTGCCGGCACACCGCCGACCACGGCATAAGGAGGAACGTCGCGGGTTGCGACAGCTCCGGCGGCGATGATCGCTCCACGGCCGATAGTCACCCCGGGTAAAATTATTGACCTTGGGCCGACAAAAACATAGTCTTCTATCTTTACGGGCTTGTCTTCTGCTTG